>DASVAA010000163.1:0-13210 GCA_036376595.1 Ktedonobacterales bacterium
CCAGATAGCGCGCGACGAAGGCCCATTCCTCGTCGCTCACGTCCGAAGGGTAGGCACTCCGTGTGGGGGTGGTGGAAAGTGTGCTTGACATCGACACATCCTACCACCCATCAACGCCAAGTCCATAACAGGCTCTAGAGACCGTGGTAGCATCGCCACCGCCCGCGCCGAAGTTGACCATGTCCACCGGGAACTGCTCCATCCGTTCGAGGGCCTCGTGCAGTCGGGCGCGGTAGGCGTGCAGGTCCACATAGGTCGAGCTGATGAAGACGCGGCGGGTGATGGAAGCATGCTCAGTACGTCGCGCGAGATCGCCAATCTCCTGGTGCAGGCTCTCGACGGCGGCCCGCGTGTCCGTCGCCACGCCAAGCAGCGTTTGCTGCTGGCCTTTTATGGTTTCGCCCTGTACCGCTATCTGCTCGACGCCAGCATGGATGCCATCAAGTCGCGGATTCACGTCGCGATCGAGGGCACCCTCGAAGGCGGCGGTCTGTCGCTGGATGCCAGCCTTTACCTCCTCGACTACTCGCTGCTGGCGCTGCCGCCATGCGAGCACGGTCAGCCAGGCCATCACGGCGAGCAGGACCAGCGCGGCGAGGATGAGGCCGGCCTGCACGATGAGCGACTGGCCGCGCACCCAATTGAGGAGCCGTGGCAGCAGGGGAACGAGCGCAGGACCGGCTCGATTGCCAAGGTAGGAAGCGGTGCCGGCGGCGAGCGCGACGACGAAGAGCCACCACAGCGAGAGGACGGCGCGCGCCACCCAGCGCCAGAAGCCAGGTTGTTGCGTAGTGTCGGGTTGCGTGGCGATCGCCACGGCCACCGATGAGCCACGCGGCGAGGAGGTACGGGTAGCGTCGTCGTCCAACATAGCACGCCTTTGCCGGGCAGGGAACCGGCTGCCCGCCGATAGTATGCCAGCATTTCAGTCTGAGAGCAAGCACCGAGATGGTGAGGATGGCAAGCGTAGGGCGCAGGCGGCCGCGGCCATGAATGGCCGGCGCAGGGTGCGGATCGCGGCTATCAAGGGCCGGCGCAGGGGTGGGGGCGTGAACGCCCAGGGATCAACCAGCGGCCGCGTTATGCCCCACAACCCTGGAACGGCGGGCTATGCTGGGTCTTCAGGCCGCGTCCCGCGCGCCTATGTGGGCGCCAGCTCTTGAGGGTCGCCAGTGGCACTCCTGCGCCGGCCATTCATGGCCGCGGTGCCTTGCGCCGGCCATTCATGGCCGCGGCGGTTAAGAGGCATCGCGGCAGCGCAGACATCGAAAGGCGTTTACGCCCCGCTCACCCTGCGCACCCAAGGCGTTTACGCCCCTCGTTCCTGCGCCGGCCATTCATGGCCGCGATCCGCACCCTGCGCCGGCCATTCATGGCCGCGACACATGTTCACTCGTCCAGCAGCTCCAGCAGGCCGTCGGGATAGAGGGGGTCGCGGCCGGCACGGAAGTCGTCGAGGGGCTTCCAGACGGCGGCGATGGGGGTGCCATCCGGCTCGGCGCCGGAGATGACGGCTTGGCGAGTGAGCGCGGGATCGGCGAGACGCGCGGTGTAGATCAGGGTGATCTCGTGGCCCGCGAGGCCGTCGAAGGTGAAGACGCTCTCGATGGTGGCGAGAAATTCGAGGTCCGTCACCTCGACGCCGATCTCTTCGCGCAGCTCGCGACGCACCGTCTCCTGGCTGCGCTCGCCAAACTCGATGCCGCCGCCGAGCGGACGATAGAACGTTTCGCGCTTGCTGGGATCGTAGCCCTCCAGCAGCAGCACGCGATCGCCATCGCGGATGATGCCCAGCGCAATCGCACGCACCTGCCCGGACTTCATGTGCTGCTCGCTCCTCGCTATGCCGCCACGCCAACGGTTTCCATTCTACAGCGAGGCGCTCGATCCTGTGTAGCGAGATGGGTTGAAGATGGCCGCGCCTTCCTTGACGCGGAATCTCGCGACGAAGGTGGTGTGAGGCGACGCGATGGGGCTGCGCCTGCGCAAGGGTCTAGCGCGGCCAGCGCGAAGGCAGCAGGCCAGCAAGCGTCTCTTTGAGCGAGCCGAGCGCGGCCAGGGCAATGGCGCCCTCATGCTCCACATATCCCGGCTCTGGCAGGTAGTGGACGCGCGGCTCCAGCAGATTGAGCATCAGTGAGCGCGCAAGCACGGCGGTGCCGGCGAGCACGCCGACGAGGCCCATAATCACCAGAATGGCTCCCAGCAATCCGATCATCGGCGGTGGTCCTCCAATCGCGGGTGGTCCGCCCGGTGCTCGTCGCGCGGCCCGTGATAGCCTGATCGGGCGCGACGGCGGTGTCCGACTGAGCGCACCAAGTATCCATACACGCCCCTAAGGGTATCGCAGTGAGGCCATACAGATCAACCGCCATTTGCGGACGGCAGCGGATACCAAGCGGTTGGAACCGCGCCCGCTGGCCGGCGAATACATTCGCGCCTGTGGGGCCTTCGGCCACGAAACCCGCCGTCGCGGGTTAGGGATCGAGTGGATCGGCGCGGGTTAAGGATCGGCGGCGCGAGGGGATAGTCCGCGTGCAATCGGTGCTGAGGCGGGTAACACACGGCGCAGCTTGGCGCGCAGCGGGGGTGGCAGCGAGGCGAGGTAGGCCGCGCGCTCGCGTTCGAGCCAGGTGGCGCGCTCGCGCTGCCACAGCAGCAGGCGCAGGTGCTGCTGACGCTGGCGCCAGCTCGGCCCGATGACGAGCAGCACCACCAGCGCCGGCAGCAGCGTCGCCACGAGCAGCCCAATGAGCATCAGCACGAGCGCCAGCGCATCCGGTGAAATGGGGCCGGGCGTGCGCGCCGTCGCGTAGCGGGCGAGGCCGGCGGCGAAGAGCAGCGCGCCGGCCAGCACGCAGACCGGCACGAAGCATCCGCGCCGCCGCTCGGCGTGGCGCACCTGCGCGACGATACCGGCGGGCACATCGGGGCGCGGCGGCGCGGGCATGCGTGGCACCGGCATTGGGAAGCGCGGCGAGAGGTCGGGCCAATCCAGATCGCTCCAGGTCATCGCGTCCACCGCTCCCGCGTCGCACAAGTTCACGTTATCCACAATTCTGGCGCGAGTTATCCACAATAGCGAGGGGAGTGTGGTTGAATCCTGGACTCGGCTCACCGCTGAGGATGTGAAGATGCCCCGTCGCGGCCTCGTAACCGCCCTGCGGTATACGATAGGGAATGACGGCGAACGATGGGGTCGCGAGTCAGAGCGATGAAAGGGTGGTTAGATGGCGACGTGCGAGCGGTTCCGTATGCCGTGCGCAGTGCATGTCTTGTTGCTGCGCGGCGGCGAGGTGTTGTTGCTGCGGCGGGCGCATACCGGCTACCAGGACGGCAACTTCAGCACCATTGCCGGGCACCTCGACGGCGGCGAGGAGGTGCTGGCGGCGGCGGTGCGCGAGGCGCGCGAGGAGGCGGGTATCACGCTCGATCCGGCAGAGCTGCGGATTGTGGAGGTGATGCACAACCGCGACGACGACTCCGAGTACATAGACTTCTTCGTGGCCGCCGCGCGCTGGGAGGGCACGATCGTCAACGCCGAGCCGCACAAGTGCGCCGAGGTGGCCTGGCATTCGCTCGACAACCTGCCGCCGAACACCATCCCCTACGTGCGCCGCGCGCTGGAGAACTATCAGCGCGGCGTCTGGTTCACGAGCTTCGGCTGGGACTGAGCGACGCTGGTGGAAGTTGATCGGTCATGCCAGGACCGCTACGCGAAGGGCTGGCCGAAGCGCTCGCGGCTCGCGACCTCGCCCAGCGGCTTGCGCTTCTTCTTGCCCACTCCTGTTTGTTGCGCAGGGTAGCCAAAGGGCACGATCGCCAGCACGTCCATATCGGCGGGGATGCCAAGCAGCGGCTTGACGGCGTCGAGGCGGTGGAAGCCGACCCAGTTCGAGGCGACGCCATGCGACCAGGCGGTCAGGATCATGGACTGGATCGCGCGGCTGGTGTCGGAAACGGCGAGCGGACCGGCGCTGATGGCGACGACGATCGCCAGCGGCGCCTGGGCGATGTAGGGGCCTGTGGGAGCGAGCGCGGCCAGCTCGCGCAAAGTGTTCTTGTCTTGCACGACGATGAAGTGCCACGGCTGGCTGTTCCCGCCGCTGGCAGACAGGCGGCCGGCCTCGACGATCTGATGCACGACATCTTCAGGGATCGGCATGTCGCGGAAGCTGCGCACCGCGAGCACGGTGCGGACGACGTCGAAGGTATCCATGCGCGCTTCCTCCTCCCCGGTCTTCCTTGTGCGTAAGCCTCGCTCGTGGGGGCTACTTCTCCATAAGCATAGCGCGCGTGGTCCGCAGGTGCGCGGCGATGGCGGTGGGCGCCTCGCCGGCGAGCGCCATCTGCTTGATCTCGGCGAGCAGCTTGGCCCACTGCACCGCGGCCGCCGTGTAGCGCGAGTCGCGGGCCAGCAGCTCCTGGAAGACGTGCAGCTCCAGCGCCTGGAGCGAGGCGCGGTCGGGGGCCTCGCCGCTGCCCTCCTCGTCGCCCTCCAGGTCATCGAGGTCGTAGCTGCTGTCGCGCGTGGCGTCGCGCAGACGCACGGTGAGCGTCTTGAAGTACGAGTTGACCAGCTCTTCGAGGCGCGTGCGCTCGACGGCGGCGTACTCGAAGCCGAGGATACCGCTGAGGGTGATGTCCACTACCGGGTCGGCCTCGCGCTCGTCGGGATGCTCGGCGGCCCACTCGGCGCACTTGCGGTCGAAGCGCTCGTAGAGCGCGGTGGGGTCGGTCAGGCCGTCCACGCGGAAGACGAAGCGCAGGAAGGGCCGGCGCGGGTTCTGGAGATGCTCGGCGGCGTGGCGCGGCTCCGCATTGCTGTCGATCGTGACGGCGAAGTAGCCGCGCTCCCAGGCGCTCTCCTCGGCACCCCAGGTCTCAGTCGAGCCGGGGTTGTAGAGCCAGCCGTCGCGGACGTAGTGCTTGTGGATGTGGCCGAGCGCGACGTAGTCCACCAGGCCGCGCAGGGGCTGGAACTGCTCGTAGGTCGGCAGGCCATGCATCTGCGGCACGATACCCTCGACGCCGGTGTGCATCATCAGCAGGCGGTACTCGACGCCCTCGGCGGTCTCGCGCTCACGAGCGGCGATCAGCTCGCTGGCGAAAGCGTCCATCACGCGGGCGGTGTTGGCGCCGTACCAGGGGATGCCGTAGACGCGCAGGCCAGGCTTGACGTCGTAGTAGGCGCCGCGCATCTGGGCCGGGTCCCAGGGGGTGAGCTGCGGCACGCCGTCGGCCATCAGGGGGTTGAGCAGGATGAGCTGGCGCTGGTAGCAGAGGAACTGGAGCCACGAGACGCCGTCGCGGTAGTAGTTGCGGTCGTGGTTGCCCTCGATGGCGAGCGCAGGGATGCCGGCGTCCTTGAGGCGCTGGAGGCCAACCTGCGCCTGGATCAGCGTCTGGGCGTCGATCGCGCGCTTGTTGAAGAGATCGCCGGCGATCAGGAAGGCATCGGCGCGGCGGGCGACGGCGTCGTCCACCACGGCGAGGAAGGCCAGCGCGAAGTCGTTGTAGCGCTCCTTGAGGCCGTACTGCTCGTAGCCCAGGTGGTTATCGGCGGTGTGGACGAAGCTCGCGCGCATGGTGGTGGGTGTCCTCTCCCCTGGCCCCTCTCGCCTCGGGGAGAGGGGAGCATAGCGTCTATGTGCTCGCTATCACATAATATGGTAGCGGGCGCGGCGTCGAGACTGCGCGCACGCCCACAGGAGGGTATTCCGGCGGGCGCAGCGATGGGCGGAAAGGAACTCCGAGCGGCAAGGTGCTCTCAGCATACCGCGATTCAGAACTGCGCGATCAGGTGATCGTAGTCGGTATGTGATCCTATCCAGAACCAGTAATAGTCCTCGCTGTCTCGATAGGCGAGCGTACGGTAATGGATGCCAACGCGGACGGAGTAGACACCGGGGTGCCCGGAGAGCTGCTTGAATTGCAGGCTGGGATGGTGTGGGTCCTGGCGAAAGAGTACATAGGCGTCGTCGGCCTGGCGCTGCACGTGCTCGGGGAGAGCGGCGAGCAGGTCGCGAAAGTCTTTGGTGTCGTGCGACCTCATTCAGCGTCTCGCGGAGTATCGTAGACCTCGCCGCGCGCAACCTGCTCCTTGGCGCGCTTAACGAGCGCATCCAGAGCGCGCGCGGAGCGTGGATCGGCGAATGATGCTTCCCAGCGCGCCTCGTCAAGCTCGGCCTCCCAGCGGGCGGCCAGGGCTTCCTGCTGCTCCTCTGAAAGTTGTTCTGCCTGCTCGAAGACGGCACGCAGATGTGGATTCATGGCAGATCACCTCCACGACGACCTTACTTCAGGAGTATCGAGCCGCATTGTAGCACGACTACCGGCCGCATGGTGGGTCGCCGCGCAGTGACCTCATTCGATGCCCTCCAGGAGCCGGGCGACCTGGGCCGGTGGTGGCAGCTCGCCGCGGAGATCGTCCGGCACGCTGCTGACGATGCGGTAGGTGGCCACGCCGATAGGCTTGTTGGATTCCTTGAGCGCGTACTCGACGATCGTGCGATCCTTCGACTTGCAGAGGATGATGCCGATCGAAGGCGTCTCGTCCGGCATGCGCACCCGGTCGTCGAGCAGCGCCAGGTAGAACTGCATCTTGCCGACGTACTCCGGCAGGAACTCGCCGATCTTCAGCTCGACCGCCACCAGACAGCGCAGGCGCCGGTGATAGAGCAGCAGATCGATGAAGTATTCATGGTCGCCGACCTCCAGCCGGTACTGACTGCCGGCCAGCGTGAAGAGACCGCCCAGCTCGCGCAGGAAGCGGTCCACATTGGCCAGCAGCGCCGCTTCGAGCTGGCGCTCGCTAAACTCGTCGGCGAGCGCGAGGAAGTCGAAGGTGTAGTCGTCTTTGACGGCGAGATGGGCCTGGGCACGCGCGGCATCGGGCAGCGTCTGATCAAAGTTGGTTTGATTGAGCAGCGTCGCCTCGTACGCGCGGCCCTCGATCTGGTGCAGTAGGACGTTCCTGGTCCAGCCGTGCTTGCGCGTCATGCGGATGTAGAACTCGCGCTCCAGGGCGTCATGGCAGTGATCGAGAATGATAGTGTTGTGGGTCCAGCCGATTTCTCTCACCATCGGTGAGAGTTTTTGGTCGCCGCCGTATGTCTCGTAGAGCCGCCTCATGCGCCAGAGATTCGGCGTGGAGAAGCCCGAGACGCCGGGAAACTCGATGCGCAGATCGCGCGCGAGCCGCTCGACCACCGATTTGCCCCAGGTGTCGCCTTCCTGCCGCTCGACGATCATCCGGCCGATATCCCAGTAGAGGCCGATCAGCTCCTTGTTGACGGCTCTGAGCGCGGCGTACCGCGCGGCGCGGATGCGCTCCTTGACCTCGGCGAGCAGCGCGGGATAGTCGCCGGAGATGAGATCGGACATCGCGCGATCGCCTCCCTCTTACAACCGCCACAACTGCTTGAGCTTGCCGACCAGCTCCTGCTGGCGCTGTTCGAGCGCCTGCGGTGTCCACTTCTGCTCCTGGAGCACCTGCGTGGTGATGGCAAACGGTGAGACGCCGTCGGCGCCCGCGAAGTACGTGCGCTTCTTCTGGTCGAAGTCATAGTTGGCGGCGCGGGCGTTCTTGCGCCGCGAGAGCAGCACGAGGTTGGCGAGGCGATGGACCCACTTCTCGCGCAGCTGCGGCGTCGGGAACCAGCGGACCCACAGGCTGTCGCCTTTGGGGTTCTGCGGCAGCACATGCTCGATGCTCACATTGGGATAACTGTAGGTCGCGCCTTCGCCCGCGAGCAGGGAATCCAGCCGCAGCAAGACGTATTGGCGGATGCGCGCCGACTGGAGGTAGAGATCGCCGTCCAGCGCGTGGAGCGTTTCGCGGCGCTCCTCGGCGGTGAGCTGCAAGGGCGAGCTGGCCGCGCCCAGGTTATCGCCCCGCTCGATGGCCTCGATGAGGCCGGCGTAGCGCTCGATGCGCTTGTTGATGCCGGCGCGACGCAGCATCAGGCTGGCGGCCAGACGCTCCAGATCGGTGAAGAAGCGCGCCAGGCGGGCGGGATCGTTGCGGTTGTTCGCCAGGTAGAGCATCGCGGGTGGCAGCCAGTCGGCATCGGGGATGCGGTTCAGCCAGCGCAGATGGGTGTTGACCGGCTCGGCGTTGTTGGTGTGCTGGTAGCTCTCGTCGCTGATGGTGGCGTACGCAGCGGCGTAGGGCAGCAGCACGGTGTCAATCAGATGCTGCGAGCTGCCAGCAGGCGCGATGACGTACTTGCGGAACTCCTCCAGCACCGTCTCGTGCTGCTTCTGCTTGCGATAGAGCATGCGGATGTGGCTCAGCAGGGCCTCGAAATCGCGGCGGCCGAGCTCCTCTTCGGTGTCTTCCCACTTCGCGGTGTACTGGCGCTGCGCGCCGTCCTCTTGAATCTGCCCGATGACCTCGGCTTTGAGGATGTCGGCGAAGGAGAGGTCGAGGCCGCGGTCGTTGAGCACCGAGAAGATGCGGTAGGCCGAGTCGAGATCGGGGGTCGTCACCACGATCAACAGGCAGCGCTGGACGACGAACTGCGCCAGCCGGATCAGTCTGTCCGCGGCGAGCAGCCGCAGGCGATCGACGTACAGCAGGGCGTTGTCGCGCATGTTGCGCTTGCTATCGGAGAGCGTGGCGGCGCCCACCGCGCGCAGGTCGGCGATGCGGCCCTCGCGCTGGATGTAGTCGCGGAAGAACGCGGCATCCTGCGGCTTGGGCTCCAGCCGGAAGCGCGCGGGCAGGCCAAGCAGCGGATTATCCGGCTCGTAGAGGATGCTGGTGATGTTGGCGGCGATCTGCGGCGGCACCAGCGAGCGCAGCGCGGAGAGCAGAATGGTCAGCGTGATCAGCCGCTGCTGGCCGTCCACGATCTGCGCGTTGGCATCGGCGCCCTTGATGAGCACGATGCTGCCGAGAAAATAGGGGTTGAGCGCGGCGGCCGGCTCGTCGCCGTCGCCCATGAAGCCGAGCAGATCGTCGAGCAGGACGCCGGCGTGCTCGGTGGTCCAGGCGTAGGGGCGCTGGTAGGGCGGGACGGAGAACATGAACTCGCTGCTGAAGATTTTGCCAACGGGGCGCTGCTCGCCCTTGATCTCGACGGCGACGCGGGCCTGAACGCTCATGCGGGGCGGCCTCCTGGTGGTCTGTGCACTCCGCCAGCCAGTATAACCCATTGTGCGATACGGCACTGAGGGCTATACTGAGCGTCACGAGAGAACGTCACACTAGGAGTAGCGTGCATCGTGCCGCGGATCTTCGACAACATCAGCCTCGACCTGCTCTCGATTCTGCGCGAGACGCTGGCGCAGTCGTATCGCGCCGACTTCTGCGCCGGCTACTTCAATCTGCGCGGCTGGGGCAACCTGGACGCGCTGGTCGAGCGCTGGGCGGGCGGCGAGGGAGCGTGCGCGCGCGTGCTGGTGGGCATGCAGCAGCTCCCGCATGACGAGCTGCGTGACGCGCTGAGTCCGCTGGGCGACGAGGGCATCGATCAGGCAAAGGTGCTGCGGCTGAAGAAGAAAGCCGCCGCGGAGTTCCGCGAGCAGCTCACGCTAGGAGCCCCCACCAACGCCGACGAGGCGGCGCTGCGCCGGCTGAGCGCGCAACTCCGGGCGCGCAAGGTGATCGTCAAGCTCTTCCTGCGCTATCCGCTGCACGCCAAGCTGTACCTGCTTTTCCGCCACGACGTCAACAATCCGATCACGGGGTTCGTCGGCAGCAGCAATCTGACGCTCGCCGGGCTGCGCAACCAGGGCGAGCTGAATGTGGACGTGCTGGAGCACGACGCCGCCCAGAAGCTCTCACACTGGTTCGACGACCGCTGGGACGACCGCTGGTGCCTCGACATCTCGGACGAGCTGGCTGACATCATTGACGCGAGCTGGGCGCGCGAGGCGGCGATCCCGCCGTACCACATCTACCTCAAGATGGCGTACCACCTCTCGCAGGAGGCGCGCGCCGGCCTCTCGGAGTTCCACGTGCCGCGCGACTTCGGCGCCACACTCTTCGACTTCCAGCAGGCGGCGGTGCGCATCGCCGCGCATCATGTCAACAAGCGCGACGGCGTGCTGATCGGCGACGTGGTGGGGCTGGGCAAGACGCTCATGGCGACGGCGCTGGCGCGGGTCTTCCAGGACGATTATGGCTGGGAGACGCTGATCCTGTGCCCCAAGAACCTGGTGAAGATGTGGGAAGACTACGTCGCGCGGCACCACATGGTGGCGAAGGTGCTCTCGGTGAGCCAGGCCATCGCGCAGCTCCCCCAGCTGCGGCGCTATCGCCTGGTGCTGATTGACGAGAGCCACAACCTGCGCAACCGCGAGGGCAAGCGCTACAAGGCGATCCAGGACTACATCGAGAAGAACGACAGCCACTGCATCCTGCTAACGGCGACGCCCTACAACAAGGATTACCTCGACCTCTCGGCGCAGCTGCGGCTGTTCGTGCCGCCGGATAAGGACCTGGGCATCCGCCCGGAGAAGAAGCTCGGCGAGATTGGCGAGACCGAGTTCATCCGCCGCCACCAGTGCCCGGTGCGCTCGCTGGCGGCCTTCGAGCACAGCGAATACGCCGACGACTGGCGCGAGCTGATGCGGCTCTACATGGTGCGCCGCACGCGCAGCTTCATCCAGCGGAACTATGCCGAGACGGACCCTACCACCGGGCGCCAGTTCCTGACCTTCGCCGACGGGCACCGCACGTGGTTCCCCGATCGGGTGCCGAAGACGGTGACCTTCGCGATCGACGACGCCGACCCCGACGACCAGTACGCGCTGCTCTACTCCGCGGCGGTGGTGGACGCGGTGAACACCCTGCACCTGCCGCGCTACGGGCTGGGCAACTACGTGGCGCCGCGCCCGTCGAAGCCGCCGACACAGGCCGAGTCGAAGCAGCTTGCGGGCCTGGGGCGCGCCGGCAAGCGCCTGATGGGTTTCTGCCGCACGAACCTCTTTAAGCGGCTGGAGAGCGGCGGCAGCGCCTTTGTCGAGTCGGTCGAGCGGCACATCCTGCGCAACTACGTGTACCTCTACGCCATCGAACAGGGGAAGGACCTGCCGCTGGGCACGCAGGACCCGGCGCTGCTGGATAGCGGCACGAACGACGAGGACGCCGACGCCGCGCTGGCGGGGCTGTTCGACGACGAGGACGAGGCTCCGGAAGAAGTGCCGCAGCAGCCGGCGAGCTCGACGCGGGGTCTGCGCGGCGAGGCCGACTACCGCCGCCGCGCCGCCGAGGTCTACGCCGCCTACGCCGGGCAGTATCGCAGCCGCTTCAAGTGGCTGCGGCCGGGGCTGTTCGTGCCGGTGCTGCGCGAGCATCTGGAGCGCGATGCCGAGGCGCTGCTGGGCGTGCTGGCGCGCTGCGGCGCATGGGACCCGGCGCGCGACGCCAAGCTCAACGCGCTGGCCGCGCTGCTGACGCGCACGCACCCCGACGAGAAGGTGCTGATCTTCACCCAGTTCGCCGATACCGTGCGCTACCTGGCGCACGAGCTGAAGGCGCGGGGCATCCGCGCGCTGGAGGGCGTGACCGGCGACTCCGCCGACCCGACGGGGCTGGCGTGGCGCTTCAGTCCGCGGAGCAGCGGCAAGCGCGAGCGCGTGGCGTCGGGCGACGAGCTGCGCGTGCTGATCGCGACGGATGTGCTGAGCGAGGGGCAGAACCTGCAGGACTGCGCGACGATCGTCAATTACGACCTGCCATGGGCCATCATCCGGCTGATCCAGCGCGCCGGCCGTGTGGATCGCATCGGCCAGCAGGCGCCGCGGATCCGCTGTCTCTCGTTCCTGCCGGCGGACGGCGTGGAGCGCATCATCCGGCTGCGGTCGCGGGTACGCGAGCGGCTGCGCCAGAACGCCGAGGTGGTGGGTGCCGACGAGGCGTTCTTCGAGGACGACGGCGACGACACGCCGATCCTCGACATCTACAACGAGAAGGCCGGCATCCTCGACGGCGACGGCGAGAACGAGGTGGACCTGGCGTCCTACGCCTACCAGATCTGGAAGAACGCGACCGACGGCAATCCCGTGCTGGCGAAGACGATCGCCGAGCTGCCGCCGGTGGTCTACTCGACCAAGCGGCACACGCCGGCGCAGGGCGGGCCGGAGGGCGTGCTGGTCTACGTGCGCACCGCCGACGACAACGACGCGCTGGCCTGGATCGACCGCGAGGGGCAGGCGGTGACGCAATCGCAGCTTGCCATCCTGCGGGCGGCGGAGTGCGGGCCGAAGGAGCGCGCGCTACCGCGGCTGGGCGAGCACCATGAGCTGGTGCTGGCGGCGCTGGAGCATCTGGCGCAGGAGGAGCAGGGCGCGGGCGTCGGCGGGCAGCTTGGGCGGCCGTCGGGGGCGCGCTTCCGCACCTACGAGCGGCTGAAGGCGTACGTCGAGCGCGCGCACGGGACGCTGTGGGAGGCCGAGGCCGACGAGGTGCAGCGCGCGGTGGACGAGATCTACCGCTTCCCCTTGCAGCAGACGGCGACCGACGCGCTGAACCGCCAACTCAAGATCGGGGTCAGCGACGAGGCGCTGGCGCGGCTGGTCGTCATGCTGCGCGAGGATGGCCGCCTGTGCTACGCGCAGGACGAGGGACGCAGCCGCGAGCCGCAACTCATCTGCTCGCTGGGGCTGCGCGCGGGGTCGCGGCCATGAATTGCAGGTGCCGAGGATACCGTAGTGACCGAAAGGATCGGCAATGACCATCAACGTCAAAGAGGCGCGGCGGCTGCTCCAGGATTTTGACTTCCAGAATCTCTTCGTCGAGGTGCTCGGCTGGAACCGGCCGCCTCGTGGCCTCGGTTCCGCAACCTGGAGTGAGAAGGGGATCGAGGTCACCCGCAAGCCGATCGCCGAGCTGGGCGGCGTGCTGGTGTTCGAGGTCACGACGGCTGACGGCACGATTCCAGATGAGGCGGTGCGCCGCGCGATCGATGCCACGATCGCCCAATCCCATTTCGAGCACCTGCTGATCTTCGTCAACGCCGACCGCACGAGTAGTCTGTGGCATTGGATCAAGCGCGACGGCGGGAAGAGCTATCCGCGCCGCCACACCTACGTGCGCGGCCAGCCGGGCGATCTGCTGATCGCCAAGCTGAGCGCGATGTTCGTGGACATCAGCGAGCTGGACCAGGAGACCGGCACCCTGCGTCTGGTTGAGGCGATCAACCGTGTGCGCCAGGCGCTCGACGTCGAGCCGATCACGCGGCGCTTCTACAGCGACTTC
>DASVAA010000164.1:0-48907 GCA_036376595.1 Ktedonobacterales bacterium
CCATCGTGGTGATGCCGCCGATGGTCACGGCCGCCGGCCCTTCAAGGCCCATGTCGCTCACGCCGGGGACCACGTAGCCAGGCAGGCCGGGCATATCGCTCTCGGTCGCACTCTCGCTCCTGTCCGACCCAGAGAGCGGCACGCCGCCCAGCGCGGGAGGCAGTGTCTCGAGCCAGCGGTCCAGCGCGGTGACAAACGCCCGCGGCTGGTCGCCGGGCACGTCGTAGCCGGCGTCGGGGATCACCTCCAGGTCGGCACGTGGATTCACGCCCGTCCACTCGGCCACCTCAACGGCTGGGCGCTGGCGATCCTCCGCGCCGATCACCACCAGCGCCGGCGGCTCCAGCAGCGCGAAGGCGTTGCGCACGGGCAGGTCCAGCTCGCCGGTAAGCATCGCCAGCGGCGCGTACTGGCCGCCGAACTGGTGCGCGCTGGCGTAGCGCTGGTCGAGCGCCTCATCGCTCGGCGCGGCACCGTCGCCCGCCTCGCGACGCTCGCGGCCGCGCGCCGACAGGTAGCGCAACACAGGACGTGTGGAGACGACGGCGTAGGGCACGATGCCGAGGAAGGCGCGCTGCGTGGCGCGCACGAGGGTCTGGGCCAGCGTCGGCTCGGCCTGGGCACCGGCGGTGATATCGGGCGAGACGAGCACCACGCGACTGAAGAGTCGGGGAGCGTCGGAGGCGGCGCGCACAACAACATTCGCGGCGCGGCCCAGCCCAACGACGGTAGAGGGCGCGGCGACGACGTCGCGCAGGAAGCCCACCAGCACGTTGGCGTAGAACTCGCCGGTGTAGGCGATGTTGGGGCGCTCCGACATGCCGTAGCCCAGCCAGTCGGGCGCGTAGACGCGATTGGCGGAGGCCAGCCGCCCGAACACGTCGCGATACGCAAAGTTGGACGCGCCGGGCGAAAAGTCGTGCAGCAAGACGATCGGCGCCGCATCCACTGGGCCGGCGACGTTGTAATACATCTCGCCGCCGTGCGCGCGATCGATGTAGGCGGTGCCGTTCAGCGCGCTCTGCAGCGGCTGCGGACTCTCAAGCAGGTGACGCACTGTGACGACCACCGCGCCTCCCGCCAGCGCCAGCGCCGTCCAGGTGACGCCGCGCCGCAGTGTCCGAAGCATTCCCATCGTCGCACTCCTCCTCCGCCGGGCGGCACCGGCCGCCTCTCGGCGCGTCACAACGCAGCACTCATTCGGCAAGAGCCGTACCATTTTCGTCCGCCGCGCAGCCACGTTGCCTTCTATGACGAGCGAGCGCGCGCAGTGGACGCGCACAGGACCCGTTGCGCCGTGCGTGCCGAGGTCGGGCGTGGGCGCGGGCAGCGGCCGGTGTATTTCGCCTATGGGCAGCGAGCCTAATCGCTCCTATGACCCGGGCGCTCATCACCATGACCGTGCGCTACGGCGCGGCGTGGGGTTCGGAGTCGCTGAAGACCGAGGTACTGGTCGTCGGGGGATGCCACGAGAGCGCGGCGAGCTGGAGCCAGTCGCCACAGCGCGGGCAGCGGGTGATGGAATCGCGCGCCGCGGCCATCGCCGCGCACACCGTCGCGCAGTGCGAGGCGATACGCCCCGCCATCCCAGTGGCCGCCGACCGCAATCGGGTAGCCACAGCGGCAATAGAGCTGCATCCTGGCTCTCTCCATCCGTCTGCCGCGCGAGACGAGGCGCGGAATCCAGGGGCAGTGCTCTCCGCACCTCGCGTGCCAGCCGCCGGTGTGCCGCGTCATAGCCAGAGATGGCCGGCGCACGTACGCTAGGCGTAAACGCCCGATGCGCGGCAGGTCAGGAGGCTCGCCATACCGTACCAGCCACCCACGAGGCACGCTCAGCGGTAGTTCACGAATTGCAGTGGGACGGAGTAGTCCTGCGCCTTGAGCAGCGCGATGACGCCCTGCAGCTCGTCGCGACTCTTGCTGAACACGCGCACCTGGTCGCCCTGGATCTGCGTGCGCGACTTGGGATATTTGTCGCGCACCAGCTTGCTGATCTGGCGCGCGAGGTCCTGCGAGATGCCGGCTTGCAGCTCGAAGGTCTGGCGCACCTTGGCGCCGCTGGCCGGCTCGACCTTGCCTGGCTTGAGGATCTTGAGCGAGAGGCTGCGCTTGACCATCTTCGATTCGAGCACGTCGAGCACCTGCTTGAGGGTGAACTCGCTGGCTGTGGTGATGGTCAGGCCCCTCTTGTCCTGCTCGATCTCGGTGTGGGTGTCTTTGAGGTCGTAGCGTGTGCCGACCTCGCGGCGCGTTTGATCCAGCGCGTTGACCAGCTCCTGCTCGTCGTATTGTGAGACGATGTCGAACGAGATTTCGGCTGCCATGGGCGATGTTCCTCCTGTGTGCGGTGCGCGCCGCGCGGGCATAGCCTGACGCAGCGCCAGCGGCCATTGTACCGCATCGGCCTGCCGCACCGCGAAGCTAGAGGGCGATGATGCGGTCGCATCAGCCAACGTCTCAGGGCAGCCCGTGACCGAGAGCTGCTGTGCCGCCCACATGGCCGTCTGGTTGCGAACCTTTTGTGGCCGTCGCTCGTGCTACAACAAACACGAGCAGGCACCAGTGTAAGGCCGAAGGAGCCGACGGGCGCGTCCGATGCACGAGCAGAGCGACGAACAATTGATGGCCGCCGTGATGGCAGGCGATCAGGTGGCATTAGCCGCCCTGGTCACGCGCCACCACGCCCTGCTGCTCGGCTATCTCTTCCGGCTGGTTGGCGGTGATCGCCCGCTGGCGGAAGACCTGGTGCAGGAGACCCTGCTGCGCGTGATGCGGCAGCATTCCTACCCCCTGGATCGCCCCTTCAAGCCCTGGCTCTACACGATTGCCACCAATCTGGCACGCGACCATTTCAAGTCGGCGGCGGTGCGCCTGCGCGAGCGAAGCGGCGATGCGGAGGCGCCACTTTTCCACCTGCGCGACGACGATCCCGGCCCGGAGGCGCGCGCCCTGGCGGCAGAGCAGGGTGGCGAGGTCCGGGCAGCCCTCGCGCAGCTCGGCGAGGAGTATCGCGAGGTGGTCGTGCTGCGCTTTTATCAAGGTTTCAGCTTGCACGAGATCGCCGAGACGCTTCAAATCCCGCTGGGCACCGTCAAATCGCGGCTTTCCGTGGGCTTGCATCGCTTACGCATGGTGCTCACGCTCGTGCAGGAAGGAGTGATCTGATGCTCCATCCCCAATCACCCTGGCCCTTCGAACGGCCAGAGCAATTGGCCGACGCGCTGCGCGAGCAAGGCGCCGCGCCCGAAGAGGTGGCCGATCTGCTGCCCACGGTGCGCCGCTTGTCCGCGTGGCAGGCGCCGCAGCCATCGCCACTCGAGACGCAGCGCCTGCTCGCCAGGTTGACACGCGAGCTTCCGGCGCTCTCGCCGGTGCGCCAGGCAATCCGCGCCCGCCAGCAGCGGCCGGCCGCGAGTCTACTCCAACTGCTGGCCACGGCCCGCACGCAGGTCAGCCTCTTCGGCGTGGCCTTCTGGCTGGTGAGCGCACTCGTCACGCTGGTGGGGGCTGTGGTCGTGCTCAGCGGCGTACCGTCGCTCGGTCAGGACCTGCTGCTGCGCGCCGGCGGACCATTCCTGGCCTACCTGGGCACCATCATCGCGTTTCGGGGCCTGCGGGAGCGCGTGCTGGAATGCGAGCTGGTGTGCCTGCCCTCTCCGGTGCAGTTGGCGTTGGCCCGGCTGGTGATTGTGCTGGGCTATGACCTCAGCCTGGGACTTGCCCTCTGTCTCGCGCTCTGGTCGGGCGGTACGGCGCAGGTGCTCGCGCTGCTGCTCTCCTGGTTCATGCCGCTGCTGCTGGTGGCCGGGCTGGCCCTGCTGCTCTCGCTGCGTCTCTCGATCCAGAGCGCCGCTGCTGTGGCCTATGGAAGTTGGTTGGCTTTCCTAGCCTTCGATACCCTCTCTCCCCTCCGGATTCTCGCGCTTACCCCGCTGTCGGACGCGCTGCTGGGCGGCGTTGGCCTGGTGCTGCTGGCCATCGCGCTGCTACGTCTGCACACCGACATGCCCCGCCTGCTCCCTCGCGCGTAAGTTGAGCAGTTGGAAGCAACCGGGCGCGAACTTTTTCGGGGACTGGCTCGTAACAGGGCGCGTGCAGCGCGCGGCACACCCATCACCGCCAAATTCAACCCGCAAAAGGAGCGTCTCATGAGTACCACTGCCCTGGCCAGTGTCCGCCAGCAAACCCGCGCTATCCAACGCCCACACCCACTCTTGAGCGTGGTGACCTGGGAGCTGCGGCGCTTCCGCGCCAGCCGCCTCTTGTGGGTGCAGGCCCTCGGCCTCTTCTGCTTCCTCGTGCTCGTGACCTGGGCTGAGGCGATGGCGGCCGTTATCTCTCCCCCGAGGATGGCCAGCGCCTTTATTCCCGGCACCAGTGCCTGGGGTCTGCTGGTGTACCTGCCGACGACGCTGGTGTTGCTGGTGGTCTTGCTGCCCTTCGTCACGGCGGATGGCGTGACACGCGACCTCCAGCGGCGCACCCATGATCTGCTCATGTCCACCGCGCTGCCGAGTTGGGCCTATGTGTGGGGGCGCTACCTGACCGGCCTGCTGGTAAGCCTGGGGCTGGCGGTGCTGCTGCTGGTCGCCATCCTGGGGATGGGCACGCTGCTGCACCTGGCCGTTGCCAGCTATCCAGCGCCGGAGCTTGGGACCGTGTTGGTTCTGTGGGCCGGCATGGTCGTGCCGGCGACCGTGCTGGTCAGCAGCCTCGGCTTCGCTATCGTCACGCTGCGCCCGCGGCTCTCGACGATGGTCAAAATCGTCATCCTGGTGGCGTGGGTCGTGGGTGCGGAGGTGCTGCCCAGCCTGATCTACCGCCCGTCGGGACCGAACGCAAAGCCGCCGTGGTACAGCGCGTGGGACCCGACCAGCTCGCTGACCGCGCTCACGATGGTGCAGCAATTTCATCTGGATTTCGGCCCGCAGACGCCTGTGCCGGCGACCTCGGCGCAGCTTCAGCAGCTTGTCAACACCATCGCGAACAAGTTGCCCGACGTTTCGGGCTGGCTTGCCCCGCACGTGATCGAGGCTGGGCTGAGTCTGCTGCTGGTGCTGCTGGTGTCGGTTGCCTTCCGACGCTTCCGCAACACGTTCGGCGCGTAGATTCGGCGGTCAACTTAGAAAGTGAGCACCGGCAATGGAATTGAAGATTGACGACCTGGGCAAGCGCTACGGGGAGCACTGGGCGCTGCGGCAGCTCACCCTGCGTTGCGAGCCTGGCCTGCTGGGGCTGGTCGGCCCCAACGGCGCAGGCAAGACGACCCTGATGCGCATGATCGCCACCCTGCTTGAGCCGACCGAAGGGACTATCCGTTGGAACGGACAGGACATCCGCACGCATGGCGAGGCGCTGCGGCAGGTGCTGGGCTATCTGCCACAGGAGTTCGGCATCTACCGAGAGTTCTCCGGCCGCGAGTTTCTGCGCTACCTCGCCGCCATGAAAGGGCTGCCGAAATCCCTGGCGCAGCACCGCGTGGACGAGGTGCTGGAGATCGTGCAGATGGAGCAGGCGGCGGATCGCAAGCTGCCCACCTACTCCGGCGGCATGAAGCAGCGCATCGGCATCGCGCAGGCGCTGCTCAACGACCCGGAGCTGCTGATCGTGGATGAGCCGACGGCGGGCCTCGACCCCGCCGAGCGCGTGCGCTTCCGCACCCTGCTCGCCAGCCTGACCAGGGATCGCGTGATCATCCTGAGCACCCACATCATCAGCGACGTGGAGGCCGTCGCCAATCGTCTGGTGATTCTGCAAGCAGGTCGGATGCTGGCCGACACGACGCCCGATGCGCTGCTGGCAACCGCCGCCGGCAAGGTCTGGAGCGTGACCACCGATCAGGTCACTGCCATGGAATTGCAGGCGGCCTATCAGGTCAGCACGATGGTCAACCAGATGAATGGCATCTCCCTGCGGCTCATCAGCGGTACGCGCCCAGACGAGACCGCTGTCGCCGTCGAGCCGACGCTGGAGGAAGCCTACCTGCTGGCGACAGGCAGGCACGAAGCTCTTGTCTGATGAATGTTCGCATCGCTGCCGTCAGGAGGCCTTCTTGTCGGCGGTCGAGCGTGCGCGGCGCTTGCCGGTGGGGGGGTTCGCGCGGCCGGCGGCCGGCGCCGGCACCTCCGCGATTGCGGCCTCCGCGATCCGCGCCTCGGCGGGTTGCTCCCACCACAGAGCCAGCGGATCGGGGCAGATGCGCACGCCCGGCACCTGCGCCAGCAGCGCCAGCAGCCACAGCGCACGGCCCGGCCGGTCGCCATCGGCCTCCAGCGCCTCGCGCGCCAGCCGCTCGCCGGCCAGCAGGCGTGCCCAGGCGGCGGCGAGCCGCGCACAGGGGATCGTCACCTCGCCCTCGGCGTGCGCCTCACGCGCCGGGCTGTACCAGACGACGATCTCACGCTCGTTGGCGTAGAGCGGCTCGAAGCTGCCTACGCCGGCCGGCGGCGCGCAGGGTCCGGCGAGCGCGCGCAGGTGGCGCAGCACGCTCGCGAACTCCGACGCTCCCTGCCCGCCCGCCATGTGCGCTCACTCCTGGAACAGCTCGGCCACCGAGCGGTCTTCATGGATGCGGGTGATCGCACCCGCCAGCAGCTCAGCCACCGAGAGCTGGGTGATGATCGGCAGCCGCTTGGCCTGAGGCAATGGCACCGTATTCGAGACAATCAGCTCGCGCAGCTGCGAGCCGGCCAGCCGCTCGATGGCCGGACCAGAGAGCACGCCATGCACGGCGCAGGCATACACATCCAGCGCGCCCTGCTCGCGCACGACCTGCACCGCCTGGACCAGCGACCCGGCGGTGTCCACCTCGTCGTCCACGATCAGCGCCGTGCGGCCGGCGACCTCGCCGATCAGCCCCATGCTCTCCATGCGTCCGTCGTTGCCCAGGCGACGCTTCTCGACGATGGCCAGTGGCACGTTCAGGCGCTCGGCGAAGTTGCGCGCCTTCTTGGCGAAGCCGGCATCGGTGGCGACGACGGTGAAGTCACCCAGGTTGCGCGAGCGGACGTAGCGCGCGAGGATGCTCTGTGCCGACAGCTCGTCCACGGGGATGCTGAAGAAGCCCTGAATCTGGCCGGCGTGCAGGTCCATCGTCAGCACGCGGTCCGCGCCGGCCACGGAGATGCAATCGGCCAGCAGCCGCGCGGTGATGGGAACGCGGGGTTGGTCCTTCTTGTCGGTGCGGCCATAGGCGTAGTAGGGGATCACGGCGGTGATGCGGCGCGCCGAGGCGCGCTTGGCGGCGTCGATCATGATCAGCAGCTCGAGGATTGAGGTGCTGACGGGCGCGGTGAAAGGCTGCACGATGAAGACGTCTTTGCCGCGGATGTTCTCGTCAATCTTGACGAAGATGTTTTCGTTGCTGAATGAGGTGACCTGCGCCGCGCCGAGCGGGACGGCGAGTTGGCGGCAGATGTCGCGCGCGAGCTGGGGGTGGGCGTTGCCGGTGAAGATCGCCAGTTCTGACATCGTCGTCTCCGCATCGGGATGGGGGCGAGCACGCGCGCGGCGCCACGCTCACCGTGCGCCGGCCACTCAAGAGTATAACATCTGCCGCTGAGGTGGCTCTCAGTCCTCGTGCGCGCTCAGCTTCGGCGCCGTGCGCATCGGGGCGTAGAGCGTGGCGGCCAGCGCGACGAACCCCAGCAGCCCGGCGAGGATCAGCGCCGCGGCACCCGCACCCCAGACCTGGAGCAGCACGCCCGCCAGCGCCACGCCGAGCGGGCTGCCGGCGTAGAGCGCCAGCCGGACGACGCTGTTCACCCGGCCCAGCAGCGCATCGGGGATCAGCGTGAGACGATACGTATATTGCGCGATGAGGAAGACCTCGGTGACGCCGAAGGTGACGGCCGTGATCGCCCCTAGCGCCAGGGGATTCGGCGCGATGGCGTACAGCGGCAGCGCGGCGGCCCAGATCCAGTGGACGGCGAGTGTGATGCGCCCGAAGCTGGCGCGCCGTGCGATGGGCGCGGCCAGCGCGCCGCCGATGATGCTGCCCACACCGCCGAGCGCCAGCACCAGCCCCACCATGGCATCCGAGGCGCCCATGCGCTGCGCGGCGACGATCACCACCAGGATGCAGCCCGACTCGACGAGCTGGCCCCCGCCGACCACCAGCGCCAGGAAGCGCACCAGCGGATGCCCCCAGAGCCAGCGCATGCCCTCGCCGATCTCATCCCGTAGCGCCGCCCAGCCGCGCGCCGCGCCCTCGGTCCGCGGCTCATTGAGGTCCGCCCGGATCAGCCTCAGCGAGAGCACCGAGGCGGCGTAGGAGATCGCGTCGGCCAGGAAGGGCAGCGCGCGGCCAAGGCCGAAGAGCGCGCCGCCCAGTGCAGGGCCGGCGGTAAACCCAGCGCTGAGCGTCACCTCGTCCTGCGCCAGCGCGGTGGGGAGCTGCGCCTTGGTCACTACGCGCGTCAGGGCGGCGGTGTTCGCCAGGTTGAAGAAGACGTTGAGCATGCCCTCCGCCAGCGCGACCACGTAGAGCTGCGCCAGTGTCAGGCGCCCGAACAGCAGTGCGAGTGGGATGCTGCCCAGCAGCACGGCGCGGCCGGCGTCGCAAATCATCATCAGCCGCTTGCGGTTCCAGCGGTCCACCAGCGCACCGGCGGGCAGGCCGAGCAGCAGGTAGGGCACCGTGCGCGCGGCGCCCAGGAGCCCCGCCTGCGCCGCGGAGCCGGTAAGCGCCAGCACCAGCAGCGGATAGGCGATCTGCGAGAGCTGCGTGCCGACCGATGAGACCGCCTGCCCGCCCCACAGCAGCAGGTAGTTGGCGTTGCGCCACAGCGCGCGCAGCCCAGCCTCGCGCTTACCTGCCCCCGCGCCTATGCCGGCGTCCGCGTCCACGTCCGCGTCCATCTTCGCCATCGCGTCCTCGCTGTCGCCCCGTGCGCGTACCCATTCGCGTGCGCCACGCAACGGAGTGTATCAGCAACCGATCATCATCGCCAGCCGGCGGCGACGACCAGAGTGTAACATAGGGCGCTTGATATATAAAAGGAGAGTTGCTCGGCCTGGATCATGGTATAATCTCAGCTACCAGGGGCGGCCCACCTGGTGGGGTCGCGTGCCTGGGAGACGCAGCGGGCGGTGCCAGCCGCGCACGTCGCAGGGGAGTGATTCGCCCCTCCGGGGTCTAGCGGATGTGTGGGCGTGACACATACACCCGCGCCTGCCGCATCCCGCACACGAGGGGTCCGCACAGGGGAGGCAGCCGATGACAGCCGACACGACCTGCGACCGTGAGGCGACGCTGACCGAGCGGCGGGCGGCGTTCGAGATGGCGGTGGTGAACGCGCTGCTCGAAGAGTCCGCCGCCGAGCGCGAGGAGCGGCTGGAGCTGGTGCGCATCGCCCGCGGCATGACGCTGCGGACGCTGGACCTGCTCGACACGCTCGATACGCTGGACGACGAGCCGCGCGACAACTAGGCGGTGCGCGCGACGAGTGCGGGCGCGCCGTCCTCCACGTCTGCGCGCCCTGTGTTGTGTTGGGGGATGCCGTCGAACGGATGCCACATCCTGTGCTTGGCCCCGGCGAGGCGACATATCGCCACCCTGTTGAGTTCGGCTGTCTCTACTGGGTGAACTTCGCCTACCCTGAGCTGCCGCCCGGCGTCGAGGAGCGCCGCATCCTCGACTGGCACCCCGCGCTGGCGATTTCGAGCACTGCCTTCTGCAAGTACGCCGGTGCGCTCAACGTGCTGCCACTCACCACCTACCGCAACAAGGTGCGCCCCTACCACCACCTGCTGCTCAAGTCCGAATATCCCCAGCTCGACGGCGACAGTCTGATCAAGACCGAGCTGATCTACCCCGTACTGCGTAGCGCGCTGCCCGACCAGCATTTCATCTGCCGCCTGCGCGAGCCGGACCTGGCGGCGGTGCTCGCCAAGCTCGCCGATACCCTCAACCTTACCGCGTTCTATGAGCTGCGGAGGCCGGAGCCGTGAGCCGACATCAGAGCGCGGATCAGCCCAAACAACCAGACACCGGCGCGGGCCGCCCTAACGGCACCGGGCGCGTGGTGCCGGCCGAGGTGCTGCGCGCGCTGCCTCCGGTGGACGAGCTGGTGCGCGCGACCATGCGCGACCATGGATGGGCGCGGGTAGACGACACGCCCCACGCAGTGGTGGTGCGGGCCGCGCGCGACGTGCTGGCGGCGGTCCGCGAAGAGATTCTGGGCGGCGGTCCGCTGCTCACCCACAACGCGCTCGCGGCGCGAGTGATCGGCGAGCTGGAGCGCGCGCGCCGTCCCGCGTTGCACCCAGTCATCAACGCCACCGGGGTGATCGTCAACACCAACCTCGGACGCGCCCCGCTAGCGAAGCACGCGCTCGATGCGATGGTGGTGGCGGCGCAGGGCTACACCAACCTCGAATACGACCTCGAGGCGGGGGCGCGCGGCTCGCGGCAGGCGCCGGTGCGCGCGCTCCTCACCGTGCTGACCGGTGCCGAGGATGCGCTAGCGGTGAACAACAACGCGGCGGCGGTGCTGGTGACGCTGGCGGCGCTGGCGGCGGGACGCGAGGTGATCGTCTCGCGCGGCGAGCTGGTGGAGATCGGCGGCGGCTTCCGCGTGCCCGACGTGATGCGCCAGAGCGGCGCACGGCTGGTCGAGGTGGGCACCACCAACCGCACGCGGCTGGCGGACTACGAGGCGGCGATCGCGCCGGAGACGGCGGCGCTGCTGGCGGTTCACCCCAGCAATTTTCGCGTGGTCGGCTTTACCGAGGCGCCGGAGCTGTTCGGGCTGGCGGCGTTGGCGCACGCCCATGGCCTGCCGCTGCTGCATGACCTGGGCAGCGGCGCGCTGGAAGACACCGCCGCCTACGGGCTGGCGCACGAGCCGACGCCGCAGGAGAGCATCGCCGCAGGGGCCGACGTGGTCTGCTTTTCAGGTGATAAGCTGCTTGGTGGGCCGCAGGCCGGGCTGATCGCCGGGCGGCGCGAGCTGCTCGCGCGCATCGCCAAACATCCCCTGATGCGCGCGGTGCGCATGGACAAGCTGACGCTTGCCGCGCTGGAGGCCACGCTGCGCCTGCACCGCGACGGCCGCGCGGCCGAAGCGATCCCCGTCTGGCAGGCCATCGCGCTGCCGGCAGAGGCGATCCGCGCGCGGGCTGAGAGTTGGGCTGCGCGGCTGCGTGAGGCAGGCATCCAGGCTGAGGCGCTGCCCGGCGAATCCACCGTGGGCGGCGGGTCGCTGCCCGGCGAGACGCTGCCGACGACGCTCTGCTCGGTCGCGCCGCCGCAGGGCATCGAGGTGGGCGAGCTGGCGGCGCGGCTGCGGCGTGGCGCGCCGCCGGTGGTGGCGCGCGTCTCGCGCGACCGGCTGCTGCTCGACCCGCGCACGGTGCTGCCCGTGCAAGACGTTGCGCTGCTTGAGGCAGTCAAACGTGCGGCGCGATAATTAGGCGCATCGAGCCGACTGACACGAAGTGCTAAAAGATCTCGTGGCCGCCAATGCGCAGCCATATGATGTGCTGTTCGCCCGGCACTCGCGACGCCCCATAGCGAAATGTCGCTCGTCCGTTTGGCATATCCCAGGTCATCTCGAAGACGCCCGCCTGATCCCGTACGCCCTTGACCCGCAGACTAGCGCGAAACGGCCGCCGAGCACGCAGATCCTCGACAAACGCGCGAACGGCGGCCTTGAACTTCTCACGCTGCTCTTCGCTGAGCCGCGCATAATCGTGGAAGAACTGCGACGCTACCTCATTCGTCGGCATCGGCGTCTGCCTGCGTTGACGATGCATTGGCTGCCTGTGCGAAGGCATCGAGCGCGGCGAACATCTCATCTTCACTGTAGAACACTGTGCCCTGAGCATGCGAAAGCGCTGAGAGCATGCTCGCGAGCAGGCGCTCGGGCGTGTCACCGCGTGCGTCCGCTGCTTTCTGCAATGTGTCGTATTGCTCGTCGGTCAGCTCAACGGTGTGGCTCACGACGCACCCTCCGTATAGATAGGTCAAGGTAGGTGCCCGGCACGAGTGTATCACGATTCGATCTGTCGTGGTTGAGCTCTTATCTGTGATTCAGGTTCGCTTCATATGTGCCTTACGCCCCCGTTGCATGATGGAGGGCGAAGCGCCGCGCACTGGGCGTGCGCCGGGCGCTGTTGGGGAGCACACAGATGGAGCGAGTGCCAACGCCGCGCCGCCACGATGGCGACCGCGCGGATCGCTGGCTGCGGCTCGCGCGCGATGGCGGGATCGCGCTGGTGGGCGTCGCCGCGCTGGCCGGTCTGGCGCGCGACCTGAGCGCGACTCGCGGGCCAGTGGTGGCGTGGATCATCGTCACGCTGCTGGGCGGCGCCGCGGGTCTGTTCGCGTGGTCACTGCTCGAAGCGCGCGAGGGCCAGCGAGAGGGTAGCTCCAGCTTCACCATGCCACGCGCCATGTGCGATGCCGCGAGCACACACCCCAGCCGCGACGTCGATCCGCAGACGGCCGTTCCGCTGGTGCCGGTGGGATTGTTTCCACCCATGCGCCGCGCTTCGTCCGCTCCTGAGAGAATGTATCGGACGCGCCACACCGCGGGCGTACGCGCTCAGGCTGCCCCGCGCGGCACGCGCATGCGCACCCGGCGAACTCCTGCCGCCTGTGCGGCCGAGCATACCCGCCGGCCCGTCGCCCGCAGCTCACAGCGCCGCCGGCCGCCGACTACCGCCTAACTCGCCGCGCCGCGCCACACCTCGTACACCACAGCAGCGTCTGCCGGGGACCGCGCGGCGCTCAGTGGTCCTCGCCGGCGGCTATGCTTATCCCTCGGCGTCAGCGGCGAGCGCGTTGGTGAGGCGCACCACCATGCGGCAGAAGCGCAGCACGGCGGCGGCAGAGCCAAGTTGCCACTCGTCGCGGGCCTCGGCGGTATCCGCACCGCTCGCCGCGACGGTGACGCCCGGATGCGGGCGGGTCAGCGCCTGGAGCACGAAGATCACGTCGTCGCGCATGTCGCCATCCATGCGGCCCGCGCGCGCCAGGGCCAGCACGCGCCCCAGCGTCGCCTCGATCTCGCTGCGGATCGCGCTAACCTCTTCGTTTTCTCCCGGCGGCTCGTCGCCGTCGGCCGGCAGCGCCAGATCGCGGGCGATCTCCGCCGCATCTACCGAAGGGGTTGGCGCGAAAGCGGTCGCACCGCTGTCGGCGGGTAGTGGATCATCCAGACTGACCCGCAGATTCGCCAGCAAGGCGTCGAGCTCCTCTTGCCAGTGCGGCATGCGCCCCTCCCGTCGCCATGCTCGTGCTGCTGGTGCCGGCGGACGCTGGCCTGTCCGCCGGGGGTCCCGCAACGTGGCGCCATTCTAGCATGACCGCACGGACCTGTCGAGACGCCGCAATCAGCGAGCGACCGCCTCTTGCTCGGCATCCCGCACCCGCTCGCGGGTCGTACGGCCGAAGACGTAGTAGTACTGGCCGTCGCCCAGCTCGCCATCGTCCTTCACCTTCAACCCCGCCGCCAGCGCATCCTCCACCAGCTCGTCGCGCGAGACACGGTCCTCCAGCGGAGGCCCAGAGGGGGTCTCCGCGCGCTCCCATTCCAGCACCACCACGCGGCCGGTTGGCTTGAGCAGGCGCGCCGCGCGGTGCAGAAAGGTCGCGCGATGCTCCAGCTCGTTGAGCACGAAGGCCAGCAGCACGAAATCGAACGACTCGGCCGGCAGGGGAATCTCGGTCTCGCTCGTCTTGACGACGCGGACATTGCCCAGCTCGGCTTCGTGTGCGCGGCCGCGGACAGAGGTGAGCATCTCGCCCTGGATGTCACCGGCCAGCACGATGCCGTTGCGACCTACAATGCGCGCCGCGGGCAGCGTGAAGAAGCCGGGTCCGCAGCCGATGTCGGCCATCGTGTCGCCCGCGCGCAGGCCGAGCTTGCGCAGCAGCTTCTCCGGCTGCAGCGCGGCCTCGCGCTCGTCGCTGAGCAGCAGGTGCTTCTCGCGCGGGTCGAACTTATGCGGCATACGTCCGGCTCCTTGAAGCCCAATGGGATAGCCCGTAACGGCTAGCGTAGCTCAAGAGGATGGTAGCACACTGCGCGGCGCGTTGCCAGGCGGGAAGCGAAAGGTTGGCACCGTAGCTGCGGTACGCGATCTCGATGATCCCAAAGTGCGGCTCGTGGGGTAGACTATGGTGTATATCCGCCGCATGAGTGGCGAGTGGTGCTCGCGCCGCGACGGCGCTCACGTGACGCGCGCGGTGCGCGTGGACTATAATGCGAAGGAAGCCGCGCACCACGCCTAACCCAGAAATGGAGCGATTGCTATGGGAGGGTTGCTACGGCCTGAGTTCTTGATTCTGATCGTGATCGCGCTGCTGATCTTCGGCCCGAAGAAGCTGCCGGAGATGGGGTCCTCGATCGGCAAGACGATCCGCGAGTTCCAGAAATCCATGCGTGAGGTGAAGGAGCCGGAGCAGCCCACTGCGGCCGTTCCGCCGGCCTCTCCCTCCGCTCCCACAGCGCAGATCACCGCCCCGACCGCCAACGCCGCGGCGACGGTGACCGCCGAAGTTCCGGCTTCCCCGGCCGCGGCCATGTCGGCGCCGGCAGGCGCACCGGCGAATGCATCCGAGATGCCGGCCACGACCACCCCGACCGCCGATCCGCTGCCGCCCGTGGGCATGACCGTCGAGTAGCGCCTGTGGGCCTACCCGCGCGACGGCGCGCTCGCGCCGCACGTCTCTGCAACTAAGGCCGCGCGGGCTGTTGTGGCACGCGTCATAGTCCCTGGTGCGGCAGGTGGGGCCCTTGCGAGCGCGTGATAGGGCACCCACCCGGATGTGACGCTCGCGTGGTGGGCGAGGAGAGTCAGCATGGCGGCAAGCAACGTGCAGGGCACAGAGCCGCGCGTCAGCGAGCTGGACCCGCTCGGCGGCCATCCCGCGCCCGAGACTGGGGGGGGCGCGGAGGACGAGGACGAGGAGGAACAGGGCGCGACGATGACGCTCGTCGAGCACCTCGAAGAGCTGCGCCGCCGCCTGTTCTACTCCGCGGTCGCGGTCGCGGTCTTCTCGGTCCTCGGCTTCGTCTTCTGGAATCAGATCCTGACCTTCCTCACCGCGCCGCTGCCCAACGTGGTGGATCGCATCGTCCCCGGCGGCAAAGCAAGTGGCACCCCCAAGCTGATCGAGACACACATTGGCGGGCCGTTCCTGGTCTCGCTCAAGGTCGCGCTCGCCACCGGCATCGTCATCGCCATGCCGGTGCTGCTCTGGCAGCTCTGGGCGTTCATCTCGCCCGCGCTGACGCGCCGCGAGAAGAAGTATGCGCTGCCTTTCACGCTGCTGGGCGTGGTGCTCTTTGCCGTCGGCCTGGCGCTGGGCTACGTGGTGTTGCGCTATCCCGTCAACTGGTTGGTCAACTTCGGCTCCAATCAATTCATTCTGCTGCCCAACGCCGACGACTACCTCACCTTCGTCGCCTACTTCCTGCTGATCTTCGGGCTGGTCTTCGAGCTGCCGCTGGTGCTGACATTCCTTGGGGTGCTGGGCGTCGTCAACAGCCGCGTGCTGCGCGCCAAGCGAGTCTACATCCTCTTTGGGCTGTGGGTGGCGGCGACGTTCGTCACCCCGGGCGCCGACCCCTATAGCCCAATCATCGTCGGCGCCGCGCTCACCGTGCTCTTCGAGCTGAGCATCATCCTGCTGCGCATTCTGAAGAAGTAGCCGAGAAGCCGCGACCGAGAGGGGCCGGCGGATGCATCCGCGCCGAAGTGCCTACGGCGACAAAGGCTGCCTGCGCGGCTTGGTGATCGAGCGGCGGGGCGCGGAGAGTCATGTGGCGTAGGAGCCGCTGCCCGCGCGTGCCATGTGCCACTGGGATGATGACAGGCGCAGACGCACTACCCCCTCATGCGCGAGTGCGCCATTGTCACCAGGGCTTGTATATGTCGAGCATCACCATCATCACACCTGCTCGCCGGTCGGTTCTGCCAGCCCTCGCTGGCGGGGCTTTGTGGCCGCGAAGCAGGCCCGTAGGAGCGGATTCATCCGCCGGCCCTTGCTTGCGCAGCGGATGGGCCGTTGCTATACTGGGCGTCGCTGAATCTCACTCCGCGATTGATTGTGTGAGTCGTGGAAGGATGGAGAGCGACGTGCAGCCGATGAACGCGAACGCAAGCATGAGCTCGAGTACGGGGGTCGCCGCGCCAGCGAAATGTCCGCTCTGCGGGGCGAGCGTGGTACCGGACCAGTGGGGCCTGGTGGAGTGCACGTGCGGCTGGGGCGGTCCGGGCGATCCATTGGAGGCGGCGCGGGGCTTCAGCCGGCTCGCCACGCTCACCGACCGGAGGCTGGCGAATGCCGCCGCGCGGCGCGAGCGGGCGCGGCTGGCGCGCCCCCGCTGGCGCCCCGGCAACCTCGGCTTCTTCTACACCGGCGCGCTGCTGGTGATGAGTACGGCGATCTATCTCGTGGTGGGCGCGGTGATCGCCTGCAGCGCCGCCGCGCTTGCCAACTTCGCCGTCCCCGCCGACGTGCCCGCGCGCCCGGCGGCCGCCGCCATCACGCCGGCCGGCGCAACGGATGCGAGCGAGGTCGAGCGCGAGTTGACGGCGCGGCTCTTCGCGCCGCCGAAGCAGGGCAAGCGCAAGCGGCGGTAGAGCGTGACCGCGGCAGTGAACTGCCGGCGCACGGCGACGGGCTGAGGCCCTGGGAATCCGCTGGGCGCGAACACCGGACTTTAGTCCGCCCGCCCGTGCTCCGACACTTCAGTGCCGAGGCTGAGCCGCAGGCCCAGCACGCCGGCCAGCTCGCGCAGCATCGCCGCCCGCGCCGCCGAGCGTGTCTCCTTCGTCCCTCGCGCCAGCCGGTCGAGCACTGCCAGCGCGCGCTCGGTGTGGAAGTCGTCCTCCAGCGCCGCGATGAACTCTAGACGCGCCTGCTGCGCCGCCTCGTCAGACTCCGTTGCGGCAGTACCCTCACCCGTGGGACCGGCGAGCGCGGCGGCTTCGGCGTAGCACGCGGCACGCCCGGCGGCAGCACGCATGTCGGCCTCGTCCCACTCCCACGGCTCGCGGTAGAAGTGCGAGAGCAGCAGCGTGCGCACGGCGTCGGGACTGAACCCCTCCTTGAGCAGGTCGGCCACCAGCACCAGGTTGCCCAGCGACTTGCTCATCTTCTCGCCGTCCTTCATCACCATCGCGTAGTGCATCCACGTGCGCACAAAGGGATGGACGCCGGTCGCGTGCTCGCTCTGGGCGATCTCGGCGGTGTGGTGCGGGAAGACGAGGTCCGCGCCGCCGCCATGCACGCTGATCTGCGGGCCAAGGTACTTGGTCGCCATCGCGCTACACTCGATGTGCCACCCCGGCCGCCCCGGTCCCCACGGACTCTCCCACGCCGGCTCGCCCGGCGCCTGCGCCTGCCACAGCACGAAGTCCAGCGGGTTCTCTTTGTTGGGGTCGTTGGGATTGTTGCCGCGCTCGTTGGCGGTTGCTAGCCAATTCTCATAGCCCACGTAGCCGCCGGCGTCGGCCAGCCGCCCAAACTCGGCGTCGCGCTCGACCGCGTAGTAGACCGAGCCGTTGCGCTCGTAGGCCAGCTCGGCGTCGAGCAGCTTCTGGATCATCTCGATCATGCGCGGGATTTCGGCGGTCGCGGCGACGTAGTGGTCGGGCATCGCGACGTTGAGCGCGCGCAGGTCGGCCAGATAGCGCTCGGTCTCGCGCCGGCCCAGCTCGTCCCACGCCACCCCCAGCGCGCGCGCCTTGCGCAGCACGTCGTCGTCAATGTCGGTCACGTTCTGTGTGTAGACCACATGCATGCCGCGCCAGCGCAGATAGCGCACCAGGCTGTCGTAGATCACGTTGATGGCGGCGTGCCCCAGGTGCGTTGTGTCGTAGGGCGTGATGCCGCAGACGTAGAGCGTGACGGTGTTGTCGGGCGCGGCCAGCGGCTCGATGCGCTGGGTCAGGGTATCAAAGAGACGCATGAGCGAGGGTGTCCTCTTCTGGCTCCAGCGGCGGCAGGCGGAACAGCGCCGCGGCATTGGCGGTGGTGGCGGCGGCGAGCCGCTCGAAAGGCAGACCGCGCAGCTCGGCGATGCGCCGTGCGACCTGCGCGACGTATGCCGGCTGATTGCGCTTGCCGCGGTAGGGCGGCGGCGCGAGATAGGGGCTGTCGGTCTCCACGAGAATGCGCTCCAGCGGCGCCCACGCGGCGACCTCGGCCAGCTCGATGTTCTTGGGGAAGGTGACAGGTCCGGCGAACGAGAGGTAGAAGCCCAGGTCCAGCGCGTCGCGCGCCATCCGCTGGTCGCCAGTGAAGCAGTGGAAGACGCCGCGCACACCGGCACCATGCGCCCGCAGTAGCGCCACCATCTCGGCGTGCGACTCGCGGTTGTGCAGGATCACCGGCAGGTCCAGCGCGCGGGCCAGGGCCAGCTGCGCCACCAGTGCGTCGCGCTGCACGTCGCGCGGCGAGAGGTCGCGGTAGAAGTCGAGGCCAATCTCGCCGATGGCGACGACGCCCGGAGCGGAGCGCGCCAGCTCGCGCTGCGCGGCCAGTGCCTCGCCCGTCAGTGCGGTCGCGTCGTGGGGATGCGTGCCCACGCCGGCAAAGAGGCGTCCCGGATGCACAGCGGCCAGCGCCACAGCGGCGCGGCTGCTCTCCAGGTCCACACCAGGCACCACCATGTGCCCCACGCCGGCGGCGAAGGCGTCAGCGATCACGCGCTCGCGGTCGGCGTCGAACTGGTGGACCTGGACATGGGCGTGAGAATCAACGAGCACGGGGGATACCGCCTCCTCGCGGCTGGGTCGCGGCGATGGGCCGCATGGAAGAAGTATAGGGACGCATCCCGAACGCTGTCAAATCTGAAGCGTTGGGAATGAGGCGTGGCGAACGGACGTGCATTTGGCGGAGCGGCGTGGGATGCGATCTCGCGCGACGGGGTGTATAGTTGGTGCAGGCGGAGTGCTCCTGCGCGGCAACAGCGGATGGCAGATGGATGGGCGGGTGGAGCATGGAGCACGCGAGCGACACGCGGGTGCTGCGCTGCTACTTCAGCACATGGGCACTCACCTGGCGAGCCGCAATCCTCGTCGTGGTTGGCGGCGTATGTGGGATCGTGGGGGACGCGGCTGGTGGCTCGCAGACGTGGGCGGGCCTCCTGTGGCTAGCGGGGGCGGTGCTGGGTGCCCTGGCAGCCCTACGCTATATCGCCAGGATTATCACGCGCCGGCCAGCCGTGGTGGTGACGCCGGAGTGGATCGAATCGAACGCCCTGAGCAGGCACGTGGCGATCATGTGGCAGGAGATCGCGGCGATGTTCCCCTACACGCAGAGCCGCAACCACTATGTCGCCATCATTCCCGACGACCGTGAGGTCTTCCTCTCGCGTCTCTCCACCTGGCAGCGGTTCTGGGCGCGGCTCGGCAGCTACCTGACCCCCGCGCCTCTCAGCATCTGGACGTCAGCCCTCGATGTCTCGCCCAATGCCTTCTGGCGCCAGCTCGTAGATTACGGGCAAGCGCACGTGCCGCATTTCGCCGAGGGTCTCGACCACGAGGAGCCAGCGCGAACAGCCGAAGAAGGGCATGAGCCTGCTCCCGATACACGAGTGGACTCCGATCATGAGCAGGCGCATGTGGCGAGGCGAGCGCGTCGCACAAAGTCCCAGCGGGAGGTCTGGGTTGATCGGCTGAGCGTGCCTGCTACGGTCGTGCTGGTGATGGTCGTCGCGTTCCCGGCGTCGCTGCTCATCCATCAGGATAATCCCACGCTGACGCTAGCGCTGTTGATTGCGTTGACAGTCGTCACGGCGGGATTCGCCCTGGCGGCGCTGCCCCACACGCGAATGCGCGGCTTCTTCGGGTGGTGCGCCTTTGTGGGCCTGCTGAGCACGACGTGCTTAGCCATCGCGCAGGGCTGGGGAAACGCCATCGCGATCATCTACAGCGTGGTCGGTCTAGGACTCTTCGTCGCGATGATCGTCTTCTCCGTCCGCGTCAACCGTAGCCTCCAGCGCATCTCCAGCCGCGATCCTGGCGAGCCCTAGTCGGGCGCGAGCAGGCCGCCAAGGTCCCCTCCGCGGCACCACATTTGCGACAGGTCATTCTCGTCACGTGCGGACAAAGTGACCGGACACGTCCAGGTGGGGAGGAGGAGACACCATGTCCAGGCGCTCGTCGGTCGCAGCACGCTGGAGGCTGCTACGCCGCTCGGCGGTCGCCCTACTCGCATCAGTGGTGGTTGGCAGTGGCGCCGCCGGGTTCGCCGCGGGCCAAGTCGCCGTCCACCTGACGGGCGGGCTGGCGCTGGCGCCGTCAACGGTGACACATCACCAACAAAGCGGGCAGGTGCAGGGGGCGCTCGGCCAGCGTGTGGGCGTGCAGGTCGCGCACCAGACGGTCGTGCAGACGGTCTACACGCCACCCGCCGCCGCGCAGACGAATGCCCATCCCCGTGAGAGCGGCTCGCCGGGCGGCAAGCACGCCGACAAAGGGCACGATAAGCACGATAAGCACGATAAGGGCGACCACGGCAAGGGCGAGCATGGCGATGGTGGGCATGGAGGTGGTGAGGGAGGCGGCCACAGCCACGAGCATGCAGGCGGTGGTGGCGGGCATCTCAGCGGCAGTGGTGGAGGACAGCACTCGAAGCCACCAAATCCCCCGCACGGGCATAGGCACGGCTAGCCCGGAATATTCCGTTCTCCAGGCCAGGCCGGCGACGCTTTCACCGCGAGGAATCAAATCAGGGGATTAGCCGTGGGACTTCAGCCCGCGTGCACGCCAACGACGCGCGTGGATGGCGCGCTGACTTCCCGCGCTGGTCCCGACCAGCCTGGTTGAAGCGCCTGCGCGGCACGCCACTCCGCCGGCTGCGCGTTGCTGCGGCGAACCCGATCAGCTCTCCTGCTCGGGCGCATTCTCGTCGGTCTGCAAGCCGAAGGTCCACGCTACCGCTTGCACCGCCTGCCCCCTCTCGCACGGGCGATACGTCGAAACGCCGGCCACCCCACTCTGTCTCAACCAAGACGCTACCGCCAGCTTCTTCGACGGAGGGTTGCCACGCAACGTGACGTATGGCATACTCACGTCGGCGCGCCGGCCTGTAGCTCTCGTACACTGCCAGAGCGATCGTGCCGTGGATTCGTCAAGCTCATGCCGATCCGCGCGCTCAGGGGGGTCCCGCCATGGCCGATCCACACGCACGCTCTGCTCTAGCTGCCACCGCGACCACTGACGCCGATCCAGGCCACGACGCGATCCCCGGCACCACCATCCGCTTCTTCATCAGCTCGACCTTCGCCGACTTCCGGGTCGAGCGCGACGTCTTGCAGCGGCGCGTCTTCCGCGATCTGCGCCAGATGTGCCGCGCCGCCGGCTTCCGCTTGCAGCCCATTGACCTGCGCTGGGGCGTCAGCGAGGCCGCGGGCACCGACCGGCAGACGCTGCGCATCTGCTTCGACGAGCTGGAGCGCTGCCGCCGGCTCTCGCCCGATTTCTTCCTGCTGATTCTTCTGGGCCAGCGCTACGGCAGCTATATCCTGCCGCCCCAGGTGCCCGGGGCCCTCGTCGTGCGCCTGCTGCCGCGGCTCGCCCCTGACCAGCGCCGCGCCTTCGAGGCCGCCTACCGGCTGGACGACAACGCCGTGCCACCGGAATACGCGCTGCTGCGGGCACAGGGGCCGGAGCGGGAGGAAGACGCGAGCCTGCGCAAGGCACTGGCCGAAGCCGCCCATGCGGTGGGTGTCTCGGCGGAGGATGCGCTGCTGTTCTCCGGCTCGGCCACGCACCGCGAGATCCAACTCGGGCTGCTGGGCCAGCCCGCGGAGGGGCAGGCGCAAGGGAAGGGCGCAACCGGCATCATGGGGGCACTGCGCCGGCTCACAGGCGCGGGAGCGGGCGGCGGCATAAGCACACCCCATGAGACATCGGGCGTGCTGTGCGCCCTGCGCGCGTTTACGGGCGAGCCGCGGGGAGATTTAGCGGCGCGCTTCGTAGAGTCTAGCGACGAGTGGACCGGCCAGATGCGGCGCCTGGACGCGGCAGTGCTCAGCCGGCTCTCCACAGAGCAGGTGCTGCGCTACGACGTCACCTGGCGCGGCGAGCAGGGGCCGGCCTGGGATGAGGAGGTGCTCGCCCAGCGCTATATGGACTTCTTGCGCCCCCGGATCGAGTCCATCATTGCCACGCGTATGGCAGCTCGGAAGGCGGCCGCGGCGCGGGGACGCGACACGGTGGCGCTCGCCAACGCGGCATTCGAGCGCGAACGCACGCCGCGGATGGAGGGACACGCCGCCGAGCTGGCGCATGTCACTGACTATCTCGCCAGCAAGACGGGCGCGCAACTGCCGCTGGTCGTGACCGGCGCGGCCGGCAGCGGCAAGTCCACGCTCCTGGCCGAGGCCGTGACGCGCACCGCTGCTACCCAGCCCAGGGCCGTGCGCATCACGTGCTATATCGGCGTGACCCCCGGCACTGGCAGCCTGCGCGAGCTGCTGGAAGACCTACGCCGCGCGATCGCGCTGGCCTACGGGCAGCCGGAGCCGGACGTGCCGGCCAACGAGGACCAGCTCGTCGGTTCGGTCGCGTCGCTGCTCGCCACGCTGAAGGCGCCCCCCGACCAACCGCTGCTGTTGGTGCTGGATGCCCTCGACCAGTTGGGCGCGCAGGCGCAGCGTACCGACTGGCTGCCCGCGCGCCTCGCCCCACACGTGCGTGTGGTCGTCTCGGTGCTGGCCGACCGTCCCGAGTTAGGCTACCTGAGCCGCCGCCTGCCCGCCGAACAGGTCGTGACGCTCGCGCCACTGGGCCGCGAAGCAGGCCAGAGGATGCTGGGCGATCTGTTGGGCGCGGCGCCCGCCCGCACCCTGTCCCACGACCAGCAGGAAGCCGTGCTGGCAGCCTTCGCCGCCCAGGGCATGCCGCTCTACCTGCGCCTGCTCGCCAGTGAGGCGCGCCGCTGGCGCTCGTTCGATCCGCCCACGTTGGGATCATCCAGACCATTGCCAACGACCACCCCAGAGCTGCTCCAGGCGATCCTGGCGCGGCTGGAGCAGCCGGAGCGGCACGGCCGCATGCTCGTCGCGCGGTCGCTGGGCGATCTGGCCGCCGCGCGGCTCGGCCTGGCCGAGGACGAGCTGCTCGATCTGCTGGCGGGTGATGACGACGTGAGCAAGGAGCAGCATGCCCTCTCGCCCAGCTCGCCTCCCATTGAGAAGGACCTACCGCTGCCGGTGGCGCTGTGGGCGGAACTTTACGCGGAGCTTGCGCCCCTTCTGTCGGAGCGAACGGTGGATGACAGCGCACTGCTCTACACCTTCTATCACCGGCAGTTCCGCGAGGCGGTGGAGGCGCGCTACCTGGCGGGCGCCGAGCGGGCCGCCCGTCACCGGGCGCTGGCCGGCTACTTCGCGCGCCAGTCCTGGCGCCTGGGCACCAACCAGTGGAACTTGCGCAAAGCCGACGAGCTGGTGACGCAGTTCGAGGGCGCTGGGGATCGCCCGGCCGCGGAGCAGGCGCTGAACGCGCTGGCCGGCGAGCTAGAGCAGCCGTCGAACGGGCAGAGAGCCGACTGGGCAGGGATCACCTCCCTGATTCGGGCGTTGGGAGACCGCCTCGACTTCGGCGGGTACTTGCGCACGGGGGAGCGCATCTATGCGCAGGCCCTCGGTGTCGCCCGGTCGGCGGGAGATCGCCAGGCTGAGGGCGGTGTGCTCAACGCCCTGGGCACAATGGCCCGCATGCAGGGGCGAGCCAAAGCAGCGGCAGGTTACTATGAGCAGGGTCTGGCCGTCGCCCGCGCGGGGGGTGATCGCACTGGCGAGGGCAACATCCTGGTGGGACTGGGTGCCGTGGCCGCTGCCCAGGGCCGACCGGAGGCGGCGGCGGAGTACTACGAGCAGGCGCTGGCCGTCGTCCGTGAGGTAGGCAACCGCATTAGCGAGGGGGTGCTGCTCTCGTTACTGGGTGATCTCGCTCGCGTACGCGGGCAAGTCGAGGCCGCGGCGCGGTATCTCGAACAAGCCCTGGCGACTTGCCGCGAAGTGGGTGATCGCCAGGGCGAGGGGATCGCCCTCGGCAACCTGGGCATGCTGGCACTTGCCACCGGCCAGCCGAAGGAGGCGGCGCGGTACTATGAGCAAGCGCTGGCTGTCGCCCGCGAGATCGGTGACCGCGCTGACGAAGGACTCTGCCTCAACAACCTGGGCCAACTGGCCGCTGCCCAGGGCAAGCCAGACGCGGCGCGGTACTATGAGCAAGCGCTGGCCGTCGCCCGCGAAGTGGGCAACCACGATGGTGAGGCAACCGCGCTCAACAATCTGGGCGTCTTGACCGGCGATCAAGGGCAACCGGAGGCGGCGGCGCGGTATTACAAGCAAGCCCTGACGATTGTTCGCGAGGCAGGCTACCGACAGCATGAGGCAGCTACCCTCAACAACCTGGGCACCCTGGCGCAGGCCACGGGCAAGTGGGCGGCAGCTCGCGACTCCTATGAGCAGGCTCTGGAGATTTCCCGCGAGGTGGGCGATCAGGTCCTTGAGGGTACCACCTTGAGCAACCTGGGCATCCTGGCGCAGGCCACGGGCAACTGGGCTGCGGCCCACGACTACTATGACCGCGCTCTGATCATTTCGCGGGAGGTCGGCGATCGCGATGGCGAGGGGACTTCTCTCAACAACCTGGGCACCCTGGCCAAGGACCAGGGGCAGCTAGATGCCGCAGCGCAGTACTACGAGCAAGCCCTGGCCACCGAGCAGGACGTGGGCGACCGTCCCGGCCAAGGCATCACGCTCAGCAATCTGGGCCTGCTGTCGCATGCCAGAGGCAACGCGGCAGTAGCTCGCGAGTACTACGAGCGTGCTCTGGCGATCCACCGCGAGGTGGGTGATCGCGCCGGCGAGGCCACCACGCTCAACAACCTGGGCGGTGTGGCGCACGAGAGCGGCGATGGGGCAGCGGCCCGCGACTACTTCGAGCGCGCCCTGGCGATCCGCCGCGAGATCGGCGATCGCGCTGGCGAGGCGATTACCCTCAACAACCTGGGCGGTCTGGCGGCTGCAGAGGGTCAGCTAGATGACGCAGCGCAGCACTACCAGAAGGCCCTGGCGATATCCGACGAGGTGGGCGACCGCGATGGCATGGCGCGAGCGCACAACAACCTGGGCACCGTGGCATCTCGCCAGGGGCGGCAGCAGGATGCGAAACGGCACTTCGAGCGCGCGCTGGCCATCTTCGAGCAGATAGGAGCGGTCGCCGAGGCGCGAATGGTGCGACAGAACATCGATGTTCTTGCCCCGGAGCGCAAACGGTCGGGGTGGTGGCCCTTCGGCTGACACCTTGGGCGCGTGCCACAAGGAGGTGCGAGCCGCCGCTTGGTCTCGATGACGATGCCGGCTCAACCTGTACTTTTCGCCCAGGTCAAGCCGGCGGCGTTCGATCGGCGGCAAATCGGGGGATTACCCGTGGGACTTCAGCCCACGTTCTCGCCATACCACACTCTTGCCAGCCGCCGACTCCATGAAGAATTCGGCCACGCCTTGCCAATGGGAATCGCGCTATTGCTGGCTCGCCTGTTGGCTCGATTGCTGATCGCTGGACTGTCCGCCCTGCTGTCCGGCCCGTTGCTCGTCCTGGCGCTCCCTCTGGCCGATGTCGTCCAGGCTGGAGCCGCCCGAATCCTGATAGCCGGCGGCACCGCGCTGGCCCTGCCCCCAGGCGTTCTCGTTCTCGACCTGCGCATCGCCCGAGGCGCCGGAATCCGCCGAGACGGGGTAGACCGGTGTGTTGAACGGACCCTCCTTGCGGCCCACTCCGCCGCCCGGCAGCCCGCTGTCGTTCGCGCTTTGCCGCTGGCCTGCCGCCTGTTGCTGCTGGTCGCTCTCGCTCGTATTCTGCTGCTGCTGCTCGTTCGCCATCGCGTCATGCCTCCTCAAGTGCTCGCACTGCCGTCATGCGGATGCGGCCGCCTCGGCACGAACTGCCCGAAAGGAAGCGAGATGGACCGAGACGCCGCCATCCATCCATCGCAGCGGGACGCATGATGCGTACCAGTTGCGCGACCGGCGCACGCGTCGGCGCGGCGTCTCAGGTGCGCGAGCGCATGCTGGCCGCTTGCTCGCACATCGGGCTAGAATGACTTCAACACCATCAGCGGCAGGATAATCGCCACCGTGACCGTCTCATAGACTGTGGCGTAGCGCACCGCGCGATCGGCCAGCGCGGCGCGTAGCTCCGATGTGATCCGCTGCTGCGCGAGCGCCTCGCCGAAAATCTTGGCGAAGGCTTTGCCGCGCGGGATGAAGACCAGGAAGACGAGCGGCAGTTGCGAGAGAAATAGCACCGTGGAGACCAGGACCCAGGTGGGATGGCCGCCGGCGGCCAGCGGCCAGCCGCCGGCCCACCATACGAGCAGTCCGCTGACCAGAGTCAATTGCGCGCCGCGGATTACCAGTAGCTCATCGAAGCGCGCGACCAGCACCATGATCTCCTGGAGCGTCTGGATGCTCGTGATGTGGGGGATGCGCAGGCGCACCATGCCGCGGCCGATGAGGCCGGCGAGGAAGGCGACGGCACACAGGACGTGGACCAGCTTCAGGATGAGGTACCAGGACATGCTGTCCCCTCCCTCCTCGGTGCCGGATTGACACTGCAGCAATTTCGCTGCACACTATGTGAGGCGAATTGTAGCGAAGGGAGGGCCGCTCTGTCAACAGTCAAAAGGGCGTATCGGCAGCGCCAGCGAGCTGGGTCCGCGGCGGCGACGCGCATGCGCATCATCGAGGCGACGCGCGCCTGCCTCACCGAGACGCCGCTGCTGGCAGTCAGCCTGGAGCGGATCGCCACGACCGCGGGTGTCGCGCGGCGGACACTCTACACCATCTTCGGCTCGCGGCTGGGGCTGTTCGAGGCCATCGAGCAGGACCTCTACCAGCGCGGCGGATTCGCCGAGATTCAGGACGCCTTCAACACGCACGATGACGCGCGCCAGATCCTCGATCTGATGCTGCCGGCGTCGATCCGGCTCCATCTACGCGAGGAGGCGGTATTGCGCGCGCTCTTCTTGCAGGCGCTGATCGATCCCGACGCCGCGGCGCTGACCCGGCGTATGACCGATGGGCGTGTCGGCGGCATGCGCCATCTCGCGAGCCTCCTGCTCCAGCAAGGCTACGTCCAGCCGAGGCTCACGCACGCCGAGGTCGCGGATGTGCTGGCCATGCTGACGGATACCATCGTCCTCAATCAGCTCTTCACCGTCCTGGGGCTATCTCCTGACGCCGTGCTGCGGCGCCTGCGCATCCTGGCGAACAGCATCTTGCGTGCGGACGTGCCACTCTCTCTGGAGGGCGGTGCCTACGACGGCGATTGACCGCGGAGGAGGGACATCCTACACTCATGCGTGCGCATCTGTCAGCCGCGGGTGGTGACGCGCCGCCACGCCGCCTTCACCGCAGCGCCGTAGATCCGCGGATGCTTGCTCAGCAGCGCGCGCACCACGCCGAAGAAGCTGCCGTCCATGCTGATGATCGGCGTCTCCAGCAGCGTCTGCTGCAGCACGCGGCGTCCCTCCGGCGGAGCGAAGAGGCCGTAGAGCAGCGCCACGTCGGCGTTTGAGCCCATGCGGTCGAGCACACGGCGGATCCAATCTTCGATCTGGAGGTACTGGCCGAGCCGCCCGGCGTGCGCGAGGTCCTTCAGATAGGCGGCAATCGCCCCGCTCTGGCCGTTGCCCACCTGATTGGCGGCGGCGTGGGCCGCGAGCTTGGCGGTCAGCAGCGCGGGATAGATGCCGCCACCGGTGGCCGCGCCGCACAGCCCCGCCGCGTCACCCAAGAGCAGCGCGTGGCCGCGCGCGTCGTCGCGATAGACGTGCTTGAGCCGCCCGCCGACCGGAATCACCCCCGCCTTGCGCTCCACCACCCGCGCCGCGCTCACGTCGGCCAGGCCCTTGAAGGCCGCTCGCGCCGCCCGCAGCGACTCTGACGGGCTGAAGGCGCGCAGCGTGCCGGCAACGCCCAGCGCCGCGACCTCGCCGTGCGGCGCGAGCCAGGCGCAGTAGCCCGGCGCCAGCTCGTGGTCCATCACGAGGTAGAAGGTGTCGCGCTCCAGCTCTACGCCCTCCACCAGCCACTCGGCGCCCGCCAGAAAGCGCCGGTTGCGGTCCAACTCCATGCGCTCCGCCACCCGCGAGCGCGCGCCATCGGCTCCCACCAGCAGTTTTGCCGCCACCGCCTCCGAGGCTGCCCGCGAGGCGCTGCCGCCGCCATCCTGCGCTGAGGGACCGCCCAGGCTTACGCGCGTCGTGCCGTCGGTGTCGGCATCGCGCGCGGCGTCCACAAACGGCGTGGCGCAGCGGATCTCGGCGCCGCGGGCCTGCGCCTCCTCGGCCATCCAGCGCAGCATGCCGGTGACGTCGGCCATGTAGAAGCGGTACGCCTGGGAGGCGATCTCGATTGGCTCGCTGCGCCCCGGCGGCGCGATGCGCACCCGGCGTACCGAATTCATGAGGAAGCGCGAGGGCACATCCATGACGTCGAGCACGTCGCTGAAGAGCACGCCGGTCGTGCGCACTACGCGGCCGACCTCGGCGTCGCGCTCTACCACCAGCACCCGCAGGCCGCGCGCGGCGGCCGCCCCCGCGAACGCTAGCCCCGCGAAGCTCGCCCCCACCACCACCGCGTCATAGGTCTCAGTCACCGCCGGCATGCGCACCTCCCGTCACGTCAGCATACAGAGGGCACCAAGATGGGGCAGGCACCGTCGCCTGCCCCATCCTGTGCGTGCTCGTGCGGCCAGCTCCACACTGAGCCGGAGGGTCGCGTAGCCCACTTCACCGCAAAATTGGTGCCGAAGGCCCAAATGGACCCGGCTGTAGAATCTGTGGGACTTGCCCGGAACCGTGCTGGCGTGGTGTCCGGACACTCGGCGATCCGGCGAACGGCCAGCGCGTGCTCCGTAGCCGCGGCGAGCGCCCTCACGAACGCGCCTTGATCTGCTGTGCAACGGCGTGCGCCAGGCCCATGATCGAGAGCATCGGATTGACCCCCGAGGCCGTCGGGAAGCCGCTGCCGTCGCCGATGTAGAGGCCGCGCGTGCCGTAGACCTGGCCGGTGGGATCGGCGACCGCCGACTTGGGGCTGCCGCCCAGGCGGCAGGTGCCCATCTGGTGCGCCGTGCCCAGGATGGACTTGTTCAACACGATGCCGCGGTGGGCGATCTCGTCGGCGAAGGCGTCGATCTGCTTGTGCGTCACCTGCCCCGAGCTGCCCCCACCGCTCCCGGCCTCCAGCGCCAGCCGCGGCTTGTGCGTCGTCACCACTGCGCGTGCGCCGCCGGCGAAGGCAATACGCGCGCACTCCTGCGCGCCCTCGACCAGGTGGCGCCGGTCGGTGGCGTTGGGCCAGTAGTGCGGGATCGGGTCGCCCTGCTTGTCGAGGCTGATATGGCCCTCGCCAGTGTCGCGCACCAGCACGATGAACGATGCCGCGTGGCGCACGCGTGCCATATCCTGCTTGTGCCGCAGCGCCCCACTCCACGGCGTCGCCAAGCCGTAGAGACCGGGATGCGTGGGCATCACCTCGATGCGGAAGCCGTAGCCGCCGGAGAGCCGCGCGAACTGGTCGCTGAGCACGGTCTGCAGCGAGCCGTGCCAGGTCTCGATCGGCTCGTCGTAGAGGCCCATCACCGCCGTGACGGGATGCAGCCGCAGGTGCTTGCCGATGTTGGGGTTGGTGAGGCCGGAGCGCAGCAGCAGCGCCGGTGACTCGATGGCCCCAGCCGCCACCACCACCACCGGCGCGCGCACAATGACTTTGCGCCGCTCGCCCGTTGCGTCGTCGGGTGCCCAGCCCTCCACGCCCACCGCGCGGCCAGCCTCGTGCAGCACGCGCTCGACGGTGCAGCGCACGACGAAACGCGCGCCGCTGTCGTGGGCGTCTTGGAGGAAGGTGAGCAGCGTGGATTGCTTGCGAGCGTAGGGGCAGCCAAAGCCGCAGGCGCCGCAGCGCTGCTCGCAGCCCGAGGCGTTGCGGGGGATGGTCTTCCACGAGTAGCCAAGCGCCTCGCAGCCGCGCTGGAGTGCCGCGTTGTTGCGGTTGGGCGCGCTGTCGTCGGTGTTGACGCGGAGGCGCCGCTCGGCCACCTCGAAGCCGCGCGCATACTCCGCCGCGGTCGCGCCGCTCAGGCCATGGTCGCGCTCCCACTCCTGCAGCACGTCGGGCGGTGTGCGCAGCGAGGTGCTCCAGTTGACCAGCGTGCCCCCGCCCAGGCACGAGCCGGCGAGCATCACGATGCCCACGTCGCTGGTCGAGAGCAGGCCGCGGCGCAGGTACAGCTCAGGCATCGCGTCGGCCTCGCGCCCGGTGAAATCGCTCTCGCTGTAGTAGCCGCCCTTTTCGAGGATCACCACGTCCTTGCCGGCGGCGGTCAGCTCGGCGGCGATCATCCCGCCGCCCGCGCCAGAGCCCACGATCACCGCATCGGCGCTGAGCGTGAGGTCGGCCGCCACCGGCACCGTTTTGATGCGCTTGGGCGCCTCCTCCGGCGTGGGAGGAGCAGGTGGCGGACGGTAGCCCAGCGCCGGCCAGTTGGGATTGTCGCCGCCGTCGGGGTCCGGCGCGGAGTAGAAGGCGAAGGTCGCCAGCCGCTTGACCACCTCGAAGCCCTGGCGCAGCGCCGAGACGCGCGCTACCGCCATCGTGCGCAGCGCCGCCTCGCGTCCGGCGGCGTCGAGCCGGGTGAAGCGCCGCGGGCGACCGTCGAGCAGCGCGCCGAAGAGCGGCTTATCGAAGACGCCGAGCAATTGCTTGAACTGCGCGCGCGACTCGCCGGACTGCTCGCTCAGCGTCTCGGCGATCGCCGTCGCGATGCCCAGGTCGCTGGCCTTGCGCGCGTAGAGGCCAGCGGCGTCGGTCTCGCTGGGGGGTGGGGCGAGCGCTGGGATGAGCGCGTCGCAGACCAGCTCCAGGGTGTGCAGCTCGTGAGGGGTTAGCCAGTCAGTCGCGGTCGCGGCGGTCGCCGTGGCCGCGCGCTGTGTGGTCGCCATCGCCGCCCGTCCCTTCTCATCGTCTCGTGATGGATGCGCGTATGCGGAGACGCCTGTGCGCGCATTCTACATCGTGGAGGGAATTCGGGGAAAGGGGGCGGAAGACAGCGCCGCATGTGCTATCTTGTTGGGGGCGGACAGCGAAAGCTCTTCCCGCACCATGCCATGCCAGATTACTGAACTACGAAATGCAATCCGATGGGGATACCGCGATGAAGCACGAGACGCTTGCGCCGTGGGGCGAGCCGGTGCCGGGCGACACGCCGATGACCGCGGACGATCTGCTGGCTCTAGACGACAGCGCGTGGCAGTACGAGTTGGTAGATGGGAGATTGCTCCGCATGGCACCGACCGGCCTTGAGCACTTCGACGTGACGCAAAAGCTCTATCGCAAGGTGGATCGCTACGTCGAGGAACGCCAGCTTGGGATTGTCACCCTCCCCGATACGGGCTTCGCCTTCAGCCGTCCGGATGCGGCCGACACAGTGCTCTCGCCCGATCTGGCCTTCGTCAGCGCCGCCAGGGTCGCCCAGCTTCCCGCGCCCGGCTCGCCTGAGCGCCGCAAGTACCTGCGCGTGGTGCCCGATCTCGTCGTCGAGGTCGCCTCGCCGGATCAATTCCACCCAGAGATGGCGGCCAAGGCGCGGCTCTATCTGGAGCTTGGCGTGCCGCTGGTGTGGGTTGTGTGGCCGGCGCTGCGCCAGGTGGACGTTTGGCGGGCGGGAGCGAGTGATCCGGTGGCGACGCTCGACGGTGGCGCGACGCTGGAGGGCGGCGACACGCTGGTGGGCTTCACGTATCCACTGGGCCAGCTCTTCGCCGGCATGTAGGCGGCAAGGGAAGGGAGAGGGTGCGCATATGGGCATCTCCGACCGCGGGCAGCAGCTCCGCTGCCGCGACGGGCACTTCGAGATGGCGTACTTCGAGTTGGGCACCCGGCCCGATGGCTTCTGGATGTGGGTCGCGTGCGAGTTCGATGGGCACCACGGCGGCCACTGGCTGCGCCCCGATACGCGCGATCCAGAGCGGCTGGAAGTCACCAGCGAGCCATACGCCTGGCCGAGCGCGCTCGACGCCTACGACGCGCGCGACCGCTGGGAAGCGCAGCAGGCGTGAGCGACACGACAGCGCCCCCACCGCTGCTGGTGATCGTCACCGGCGCGCCCGGCAGCGGCAAGACCACCCTCGCCCGCGCGCTCGCCGCGTCCTGTGCGCTGCCGCTGCTATGCAAAGACGACCTCAAGGAGTCGCTCTTCGATTCGCTGGGCTGGTCGGACCGCGCCTGGTCGCGCAAGGTCGGCATGGCGAGCATCCGCCTGCTCTTCCTCGTCGCCGAGCGCATTCTGGCCGCGGGTCAGCCGGTGATCGTGGAGAGCAACTTCCGCGGTGCGCTCGATACGCCAGCATTTGTCGCGCTCCGCGAGCGGGCGCCGTTCGCCTCGCTGCAAATCGTCTGCACCTGCACGCGCGAGGTGGCGCTGGCACGCTTCGCTGCGCGCTGGCGGGCTGGCGAGCGTCACCCCGGTCACAGCGAGGGCGAGCAGCTTGCCGAGCTGACGCGCGCCCTTGATGCCGACGAGTTCACCCCGCTGGACCTGGGCGGCGAGACGCTCTGGCTCGACACGACGAACCCCGCGGAGGTGGATTACGCGCCCCTGATCGCGGCTATCAGGCGGCAACTGGCTGCATAAGTATTTGTTTATGCCCAGCATCACAACTATGAATTGGACTTTTGCCGAGGCTCCGGGTATACTGGCATTATTCCGAGGGCGGAGCGGGCGGCTATCCACTCCTTCCCTCTGACGGGCGGAACGCGCTGGTTGCGTTGCCGCACGCGCGGTGGAGAGGCTGTTTTCTCGCCCGCCGCGATGAGCCGGAGCCGCGGGCTGATTTCCGCGCGTCAACGGCAGCCAATAGGGGCAGGCATCGCGCCTGCCCCTTTCGCGTGCTCTGCGCATCCTACGCCTCAGTCGCCACCGCTTTTGCTCTGCCCGCGGTCGTTACGCCCTGTCGCCCGTGCGCCGGCCAGTGAGGGCCGCGAGCGATACGCACCCTGGCATGCCGCGTGCGACCCTCCCACTTGCATGCACCGGCGCACTGCTTCCCCCCCACACGAGATGATCCCGCATGGCAGCGCGCCCACTATCCACATCACCGAGTTCACCAGAAGGAGCCGCACGCGATGGCCGTCGATTCGCCAATGGAGCTGTTCCTTGACGCGCTCGCCTCAGTCCTCGACGCGGAGCACCGCCTGATCCCCACCCTGCAAACGCTCGCCGGAGAGGCGCAGAATCCGCAGGTCAAACAGGCCTTCGAGGAGCACCTACACGAGACCGAGCACCAGATTCACAACGACGAGCAGGTCTTCCAGATTCTGGGGCAGCGGCCGCGGCGCCAGACCAATCTGGTGGCTGAGGCGATCAAGCAGACGCACGACACCTTCAAGCAGCGCCAGCCCAGCGCAGCGATCCTGCAGGCCTTCGACCTGGATACCGCCGAGAAGATCGAGCACTACGAGATCGCCTGCTATACGATGCTGATCCAGATATGCCGCCTGATAAATCAGCCGGAGTGCGGGCGGCTGCTGGAGCAGAACCTCACCCAGGAGCAGGCGATGGCGGACCGCGTGCTGCGCCTGAGCGAGATGACGGGCCAGCCGCTCGCCGGCCAGGCGGGCCAGTTGTACATGCACCCCCAGCCCGGCGAGCGCCCGCTGTCAGAGCAGTAGCGCATGCATACAACGGCGAGCTGCCCGTACGCCCAGTCCGCGCAGGCGGACTTCGTGGCGGAACGCCCTCCAGGCGCGGTTTCAACCGCCGGCTGATGCGGCAGCCACCGCCTGTCCGGCACAGCGCAACGACCGATTGACACCCCACAGCAGGTAGGCTAGACTTCCGGCCATCGCAAACAGGCGAACGGAACGCTACGGAGCGGGCCGCTCGCCGCGAGCCGGGAGGAGCGCCTACCATGCAGATCCCACGCCGGCGTTATCGCGTCCCCGTAGTGCTCGTCGCCAACGGGCTGGTGCTGGCATTCATGCTCTCGTGCTGTAATCCCGGCACGACCTCGCACGCCGGCCTCACCATCTGCGCCGTGGACGCCACACGCGCCACCTCATTCCCGGCGCAGGCGTGCTCCACCGGTGCCATTGCCGCCACCGGCGCTGCCCAGGACTTCCAGATCACGGCCACCAGCAGCGACGGCAAGCCGCTCGCCAACACGGCGCTGAGCGTCAAGGTTAGCGGTGCCAATGCGACCAGCGGCTCCGTGACCACCGGCGCCGACGGCAGCGCCACCTACAGTTACAGTGGATCGGCGGCCGGCACCGACACTATCAGCGTCGCCCTTGCCCAAGGCAGCACCGCGCTCAAGCATCCCGCCACCATCCACTGGCTCAAGCCGCACGCGCTCAAGCACCCCATCGTCTGGGTCCATGGCATCCAGGAGGACGCCGCCGACTTCGCGCACCGGATCGATCCCACCGTCAGCGACTTCGATCAGGCCAGCGACGCCAGCGAGCAGACCTACAGCGCGCTGATCGAGGGCCTCACCACGATCTACGATCCGCAGTACCTGGAGGCCTTCTGCTACGCCGACGATGCCGCGTGGGTCCACAACGCCAGCGCCTGCCCCGATGGCGACGCCCAGACCTGCGACGCCACGGCGCCCGCAACCAGCACCACGGCCTGCATCAGCCAAAGCTCGGTCTACACCAACGCCAAGCTGCTCGCCGCGGTGGTCCAGCAGCTTTACGCGCGGGCCGGCGGCGCAGCGCCAATTACGCTCGTCGCCTATAGCATGGGCGGCGCCATCGTGCGGACGCTGCTCGCCGGATGCCTGAATACGCCGGGCGGGGCTCCCGATCCCGCTTGCGCCACCGCGGCCAGTGAGATCGCCTCGGTGTTCTTCCTCGACGGCGCGCAGCAAGGCTCGTGGCTGCTGATGGCTAAAGAGGGTGTGGACGTCTCGTCGCTCTCCGGCGATAACATCCCGGTAATCTCGTCGTCGCCGTTCCTCTCGGTGTTGCCGCTGGTCGAGCCGCGCATTTACAGCATCGTCAACGCCAAGCTCGGCCTCAACCTCAACGACGGCGCTGAGACCGATCTGACGCCGCAGTCGGCCAACTATCGCAACCAGAACAGCGTACCGCCTGCCGCCAACGCGCAGATCTACACGTTCTACGGAGACATTCGCTTTGGGCTAGACGTGCAAGTGCTGCTCTACACCGTCCCCGCGAAGGTCTATCTGCCCATGGGTGACCTGGTGATGTTGGCGCAGAACGACGACCCCCAGGCGACACCGCTGTGGGGCGGCGGCTCGCTCTGTGGCGGCTGCGGGTCCCTGCCTGACGACGGCTACCACGCTGCCGGCAACTTCCACGCCTGGGCGCTCACCCAGCGCGTGACGATCAACATCAACGGGCTGACGTCGCTGCTGGCCGCGACCGACGTGCCCTCCGACTTCGATCAGGTGATCAACTCGCCGGTGCAGCACCTCAACGTCGCGCAGCCGGGCACGCAGTCGCCGGGCAGCCCGATCCAGGTGCATGACGCCACCGGCCTGGCCGGCAGCCAGACCACCGACATTCCCTTCGAGATCTTGTTGATCCTGATGCACGGCGACGGGCTGATCTAACGGAGGTCCCTCATGCGACACCTGTCTCCTCGCACGCTCAGGCTGCATCAACGCCGGAATCCGCTCCACCCGACTCGGCTCTCCCGCCCGCTCGCCACGCGCCTACGATTCGGACTGCGCTCCGCCGCGTGGTGGGCGCCGAGTCTTGCGGCGCTGCTGGTGATCGCGGTCGCGCTGAGCGGAGCCGGCACCTCTCGCGGCGCGACCGCCTCCCGCGCACTCGCCCCAACGCATCCCTGGATTGGGCGCGCAGCGCCGCCTGATGCGCTGCCGCCGATCGCCCGCTGGCAGGACATCACCGACGGCACCGCCTATGCGCTGCACGTCACTGGCGGCACGGCGAGCATTACCGCCGCGCGCGGGGGCAACCTCTTCACCTTCACCACGCCTACCGGCGACCAGATCGCCGGGCTGGTGCCGCTGGTCAGGCTCGCGGACCAGTCGTACGCGCAGACGACCTCCAAGGACCCCGCCTCGCTTAGCAGCTGCGTGGGCGGCAGCTTGATCGCGAGCAATCAGACGAGCGCGCCCAGCGGCCTGGCGGGCGCGCGTGCGACGCAGCCGGTCGCCATCGCGCTCCAGGCGCACTTCGACCAGTATCTCTTGGTGGCCTACGTCCACATCCTCTACGCTCCGACCTCGGATCAGAAAGCGGTCACCGCGGTATGTCAGGGGCAGGCAGGGGCGAGCGGGGTCACCAGCCTCGAGATGATCGCCGGCTGCACAGCCGCGGGCTGTGGCGCGCCGCTCGACGACGCGATGGGCGCTCCGCCGGCCTACGAGCAGGCGATAGTCCAGGCGATGAAGCAGCGCGGGGTGGAGGGCTGGAGCAAGGTCTGGGCGCTGACCTCGCGTAGCGTGACAGCGCAGTACTCCAAAGCCGACTTCGCCACGCTGATGAACCAGCTCAGCGACAAGGTCGGCACAATCACGGCGATTACCCCGGCGAGCGGCCCACCGTCAATACGCTTCGACAGCGGCGGCCAGGCGTACTACACCGTCGTCGAGAACGTGACGTATGCACACGCCGGCAAGACGACGACGGCGCGCCTCACCTCGTACTACCTGCTCGAAGGTGGGGCATGGCTGTTCTGGTTCTCGGAGCCCTACAGCGCGTAGAATGAGTTCGCGTGCCCGACCCAGCCGTTGGATCCTGCTCGCGCCCCCTTCTCGTATGGTAGGAGGGGGCGCTCGTGTGTTTGACGGTCGTTCGCGGCGTCGTTTACGATGTCACATGCTGTGCCAGGCTAGGCCACACGGCGCCCATGCTGCCACAACAGGATTCTGGCGATACCTACACCACGCTGACGAGGAGATGAGCGATGGCCCTCTACGATCCCGAAACCGACCCGCGGCCCGAAGAGCCGGTGCGCTTTGGCCCCGCCGAGCAGGCCAGCCAGGGTGTGCTCAACCTCGTGCTCACCGCGGTGCTGGTGGTCGTCGCCTTCGCCGCCGGCTGGTTCGGTAACGGCTATGCCAATCGCGCCAACGTCGCCACCGGCGACCAGCAGCTCATCTTGCAGGCGTGGAACCTGATTGACCAGAACTACATTGGCAACGTGGACCACAAGCAGATGGCGTATCAGGCGATCAACGCGATGGTCAACAGCCTGGGCGATACCGGCCACAGCCGCTTCGAGACGCCCGAAGAGTTCGCCCGCGAGAGCCAGGAGCTGCAGAACTCGCAGCTTTCGGGCATCGGCGTCGAGCTGAGCGGCGGTGGCAGCCAGCCGATCAAGATTGAGGCGGTGTTCCCCAACTCGCCGGCCTCCAAGGCCAACATCAAGCCAGGCGACCTGATCGTCGGCGTCAACGGCACCGACGTGCGCGGCAAGACGCTCGACCAGGTGGCGCCGCTGATCCAGGGCAAAGCTGGCACCATCGTCACGCTCACGCTGATCCGGCCGAGCGTCAGCCCTTCGGCCACCTTCGACGTCAGCGTGACCCGCGGCACGTTCACCTTCCCCTCCGTCACCAGCTACATCATCCCTACCATCAATATCGCTTTCGTCGCCGTCACCGAATTCACCCAGGACGCCGATAGCCAGCTCGAGACGGCGCTCAAAGCGGCGAACAAAGCGCACGTGGCGGGCATCGTGCTCGACCTGCGCAACAACCCCGGCGGCTATCTCGACCAGGCGCAGCAGGTGTCGAGCGAGTTCATTCCGGCCGGCCCTGGCAAAACGGTGGTCATCCAGAGGACACGCCAGGGCGAGACAAAGCTGCCGGTGTTGCCCGGCGGACTGGCGACCAGCACGCCGCTGGTGGTGCTGGTCAACGGCGGCACCGCCTCGGCCGCCGAGATCACCACCGGTGCCATCTCGATCAATCGCCCCAGCGTGACCACCATCGGCGAGAAGACGTTTGGCACGGGGACCATCTTGCAGACCTACCAGCTCAGCGATGGCTCGGCGCTGGTGCTGGGGACCGAGGAGTGGCTCTTCCCCAACGGCCAGTCGATCTACAAGCAGGGCTACACGCCGGAGCAGGTGGTGTCGCTGCCGTCCGCCGTCGCACCGCTCGATCCGCTCTCCGCCGAGCAGCAGCGCCTCTCGTACGCGCAGATCCAACAGTACGGCGATACCCAACTGAACAAGGGCATCGCCGATCTGCAGGGTTCAGGGTCGTAGAGGTCCGGCTGTCGCTTGCTAGCCCAGATGCACGTTCAGCGTGATGCGTACGTTGTTGGCGAGCGCCTTCGAGATTGGGCAGCCGGCCTTGGCCTCGTCGGCGGCGGCCTGCAATCCCGCCTCGGTCAGCCCGTTGGCGCGACCCGTCACGTCGAGCTGCATGCTCTCGACATTCAGGCCGGCGTCGCCGCGCGCCAGCCCACACGTCGCTTTGACGGTCAGCAGCTCGGCGGGCGTGCCGGCCTTGGCGAGCACGTTGGAGAGGAACATCGCATAACAGCTTCCATGCGCGGCGGCCAGCAGCTCTTCGGGGCTGGTCTTACCGTTGGGGCTTTCCACGCGTGAGGCGAATGTATAGGGCAGGTCGTGCAGCGCGCCGCTGCTGGTCTGCGTAATTTCGCCGTTCCCCTGGATGTTGCCCTGCCACGTGATGTCAGCCCAGCGCTCGATCTGCGCCATCTCGCTATCCTCCTTCGTGCTACGGATGCTTTGGACACCATGCAGGCGCCGCCACGCCACGATCAGGGCGGGCGCGCCCGGTCGGAGATTGTAGAACGCGAGGGGCGCTACTGCCAGCCTCCACGGCCACGGTGTGTGGCACGCGAGCGGCCGGCGGACGAATCCGCGCCTGGAGCGGCCCAGCGGCCGCGAAACCCGCCGTCGCGGGTAGGCGATGACGCGGCTATGAAGCATCGGTGATGTGCGGCCCGTGGGGCCGGTGCGTTACACTCTGCGCTGATGGATCATCGGCCCGTGGAATGGCGCCGTTCCCCGCTAGCAGAGGAGCTTTCATGTCCACCGCGCAAACGCTGCCGCGGCGCAGCGAAATCCCGGTCGAGCACACGTGGAATCTGGCGACGATCTTCCCCACCGACGCCGCCTGGGAGGCCGATTTCAGCAACGTCCAGGGTATGCTGCCCGCCATCGAGGCATTCAGGGGGCACCTGGGCGAATCGGGCGCTTCGATGCTCGACGCCTTCAAGACGCGCGATGCGGCTTACGAACTGTGGGGCCGGCTGTTCGTCTATGCCAACATGCGCATGCACGAGGATAGTGGCAACAGCACCTACCAGGGGCTTGCCGACCGCGCCACCACGCTTGGCAACGACCTCAACACCGCCGGCGCGTACATGACGCCAGAGATCCTCGCCATCCCGCAGCAGCGCGTAGACGCCTTCATCGCCAACACACCCGGCCTGGACCTGTACAAACACGCCCTTGACGAGATCAACCGCCAGCGCCCCCACGTGCTGAGCGCCGAGATGGAGGCCATGCTGGCGCAGACGGCGGAGCTGGGCAACGCGCCGGAGCGTATCTTCGAGCTGCTCAACAACGCCGACCTCAAATTTCCAGCGATTAAGGACGAGCACGGCCAGGAGGTGCAGATCACCCACGGCAACTACGTGCCGCGCTTCATGGAGAGCCACGACCGCGGCGTACGCCAGGCGGCCTTCGGGGCGATGATGGGCACCTACCACGGCTACCGCAACACGCTGGGCGCGACCTACGCCGCGCAGGTCAAGAGCGACATCTTCTTCGCCCGCGCGCGCCACTACGCCAGCGCCGTCGAGGCCGCGCTGGAGCCGAACAACATCCCGGTGAGCGTCTACGAGAACCTGGTCTCCACCGTCGGCGACAATCTGGAGAAGCTGCACCGTTATCTGGCGCTGCGCAAGCGCGTGCTGGGCGTCGAGCAGTTGCGCATGTACGACCTCTACGTGCCGCTGGTCAAAGAGGTGGATTTCACGATCCCCTTTGAGCGAGCCAAGGAGCAGGTCGCGCGCGCGCTCGGCCCGCTCGGCACGGAGTACGTGGCGGCGCTGCGCACCGGCTTCGCCTCGCGCTGGATCGACGTGTACGAGAACCAGGGCAAGCGCTCCGGCGCCTATAGCTGGGGGTCGTACGGCACCAATCCGTTCGTGCTGCTCAACTACCAGGACAAGATCGACAGCCTGTTCACCCTGGCGCACGAGATGGGCCACTCGATGCACAGCTTCTTTAGCTGGAAGACGCAGCCCTTCCCCTACGCCGGTTATACGCTCTTCGTCGCCGAGGTCGCCTCGACGCTCAACGAGGCGCTGCTGACGCACTACATGCTGCAGGATACGCAGGACAAGGCGCTCAAGCAGTACGTTGTCAACCATGCGCTGGAGACGTTCCGCGGCACGCTCTACCGCCAGACGCTCTTCGCGGAGTTCGAGCTGGAGGCCCATCGCCGCGCCGAGGCCGGCGAGGCGCTCACCCCCGAGCTGCTCTCCAGCGTCTTCAAGCAGCTCAACGATAAGTACTACGGCCCCGTGGTGGACGTGGACGAGCAGATCGCCATCGAGTGGGCGCGCATCCCGCACTTCTATTCGAGCTTCTACGTCTACCAGTACGCGACTGGCATCTCGGCCTCGTCCGCGCTGGCGAAGCAGATTCTGAGCGAGGGCGAGCCAGCGGTGCAGCGTTACCTGCGCTTCCTGCGCTCCGGCAGCTCGGACTACAGCATCAACCTGCTGCGCGACGCGGGCGTGGACCTTTCGTCGCCCAAGCCGGTGCAGCAGGCGCTCGACACCTTCGCCGGCTATCTGGACGACTTCGAGAAGTTGCTGGGCGAGTAGGGAGCTGGCACCGCTCGCTGGCTATGTGCTGAGGTCGCCCTGGCCAGTATTGGTCTGGGCCACCGGCGGTCTCAGCGCGAAACGGAGTGCATCGTCCAGCGCCACCAGCCGGGCAGTTTCCTCTCCGTCGAGGCTGCTTCGGCCCCCAAGCTCGCGGCGCAGCTCGAGCATACGTCTGACCGCTGGCCCGGATACTGCCTGCTGCATGGTGCTCAGTGCCTGCGCCGCCCGTGCCTGGATGCCCCCGCTCATCGCGTTGGACGTGAGCAGCGCCTCGAGACGCTCCAGCATATTCGTTGAGACGGATGGCCTCACGAGGTCGGCGGCCGAGGCGTTCCCCGCCAGCGCCCGCACCGCATCCGTGATAGCGGCCTGCAAATCTTGGCCGAGGACGTAGAGTACGTCGAGCAAGATAGGTCGTGGATCGTCTGGGCGATCCAGGGGAGGCGCGACGGCGGAGCGCCGCGCCACCATGCCCGCGGCTATGTTGCGCACCATCGCATGGGTATCGCGCTGGGCGCATTGCCGCAGCGCCGCCTCCGCGCGCGGGTCGTTCAGTGTCCCCAGAAGGGCCGCCGTCACCGCACGCACCCGCCAGCTTGGGCTGCGTAGTCCCTCGTCGAGCCTGGCGAACAGCTTATCGCTCGTACCGAGCCACCACACCGCGAGATAGGCCTGGGTTGAGGCTGTGCTCTCCCGATCGAGCGCGGCGGCAACCCAGCTCGACGGAGCGTGCTGCCCCAGCTCGCGCAGGGCCGTCGCCACCGTCACCGCGACCTCCGCCTCCGACACGGCCGTACCGGTATCGGACGCGCGCAGGCCAAGCATATCCAGGTAGGAGTTCATATCGCCGAAGGCCGCCAGGAGCGGATCGCCCTTCGCCCGTTGCGCCTCCGTCACCAGGGCAGCCGCGGCTGCCGCGCGCACCGCGGGGCTGGGGTCCCGCAGCGCCCGTTGCAGCCCGGCTATGCCTTGCCGCTTGCGTAGGGCCGCCACCGCCGCGACCCGCACGCTCCAATTCCAATCGGGATCGCGGAGGGCAGCCTCGAAGGTCTCCGCTGGCTCCTGCTGGCCGCGCGCGTCGAGCGCGCCCACCGCCGCCGATCGCACGTAGGCCGAGTGGTCGCTCAGTCGCGCCCGAAGCAGCGCGGGGTCCGCGGACTCCCCAAGCCGGCGCAGCGCAGTGATCGCGGCCCAACGAACAACGGCACTCTGGTCGTTGCTTGCCAGTGCCAATCGCTGTGGCACCGCTAATTGATCGCGCATGGCCGGAGTGATTTCCGCGAGCGTACCGAGCAGCAACGCACCCGCCGCCCGCAGCCAGACCGGCCGCGCGTGCGCCGTCTCCGTCAGCCCCCGCAGCGGTAACAGCCCACGCAGGTACCCCCACATCTTGTGCCGTCCGGTATCGAGCCATGCCAGGACGTCGCGCAACACTGTGGTCACATCGTCTTCGCTGCGCTGAAGCTCATAGCCATAGAGCAGTGGCAACACATAGAGCACGAGCAGGGCTGTGGTGCGGACCCCTTGTTGGCCGTGCGGACGCGTATCGTGGAGCGCATCGGCGATGCGCTGCGCATGCTCTGGCTTGAGATGGTCGATCCACCCGAACACGCCAAGCTCAAGCACCGCCGCTGACGCAACCAGCCAATGCGTATCCGGACGCAACAGGCGTACAACCCGGTCGTCCTGCGGCGCCAGTTTCTCGCCTTGCCGCACCCGCTGCAGGAACCGCTTGACCTGCTCGTTCCTCCGCAGCCAATCTGCCAGGTCCCGCGCCGACTTCGCGAGATCGCGGATCGTGTCCTCTTGCGTGGAGAATCGCCGTGCCAGCGCCCGCACCAGGCCTTCAATTCCCAACTGGCGCCGCTCGCCTCGTGGCGCTCCCAGCCGGACCAGGCTCAGCGCACCGAGCGCCAGCACCGCCACATCGCGCACTGCCTCGTCGCTCTCGCCCAGCATCACCCGCATGCCGTCCAGCACGGCCAGTGCCACGGCCGCCTGCCGCCGCGTGTGGGCAGAGCGGTCGTGCAGCGCGCCGTGGAGCGGATCCCGCCGCCCTGGCCGGCGCAGGTGGCGCAGCGAGCGTGCCAGCTCCTCTGAGGGCTTCGAGCGATCGGCGCTCAGCCTGAGCAACAGCCGCTGCAGCTCGCGTGGATCGTGCTCGGCTGCCAGCAGCACCGCGGTGCCGAAGCGTACCCAGATGCGCTGCGACGATCCCAGCAGCTCGGCAACCTGACGCGGGGGCGCGCTCTGGGCCGCGCTGACCCAGCCAACCGCCGCCGATATGCGCACCCACCAGGACTCATCGCGTAGCGCGCCGGTCAGCTGCTGGAGTACACGTGTCTGCTGCCTGCCGCTACTTGCGCTCCCGAGGGCGGCCAGGGCCAACGTGGCCGCGGTGCGTGCCAGCGCACTGGAGTCCCTCCCGTCCGCGCCCTGCCCTGCCATGTGGCCAAGGCTCTCGGCCAGCGGTGGCGTCCCGATGCGCCCCCGGTCGGCGAGCAGCGTGAGCGCGGCGATGGCGACCAAGCGCACGAGTAGATTGGCGTTGCCCAACGCCGGCAGCAGCCCGCCCTCGGCCAGCGGCTGGGTCAGATACTTGAAGTATTCAAGCGTGCCCAGGGCCGTCAATCCCGCTGCTACCACCGCGGGAGATTGGTCGCCCACGGCGCGCGTCAGAAGCGCGGTAAGCGCATGCTCATCTTGATTGCCGACAAGGCCCAGCACGCACAGCCCCGCCACGGCCATCATCCGCACGGCAGGCTGAGGTGAATTCAACGGCTCAGCGAACAGATCGAGCGGTGTTTCTCCCGCGAGCTGCCGCTGGTGGCGCAGCCACTCCGTCACCGTTCCGGCCAGCAACGAGACGTACCAGCGCTTCTCGCCCCGTAGCGCGTTTTCGACGTCACGTGCCACCACCGGACCATCCAGCTTGCCCAGCGTGCCCAGCAGCCCCAGTATGCAGAGCGTCAGCATGCGCGTCGTTGCCAACGGGGCGGGAAGTCCGCGCATGAGCGCCTCGCGCGAGATGGGAGGTACGGCGACGGCAAGCATGAGGCTCGCCACGATGGCAACGGCGGGTGAGGGGTCGTGCGTCTTGCCCACCAGCAGGTCTTTGAGCAGTGTGCTGTGCGCCGTGTCGCCGTCGTCGTCGGCGGCGAATACTCCCAACAACAGGACCGCTGTGAAGCGCACGGCAACCGACGTGGGATCGTCCAGGTGCGCGCGCAGTGTTTCCGTGGGATCATCTTCGACACAGGCGAGCCAGATCAGCGCCACCACCCGCATGACCACGCTCTCGTCGCGCAGTGATGCCGCCGGGTCACCTGCCTGATCCGGCTCGATCGCTTCGAGCAGTGCAAGCAGACCCAGGACTGCTCCGGCCACCGCTCGGATGGCGGCGTTGCTGTCGCCTACGGCGTCTCTGAGCGAGGTCAAGATGTTCGCATTGAGGAGTCCAAGCGTTTCCAGAGCTTGTATCGCCGCCTGGCGTGCCTGCCCCGCGGCGCCTTGTGCCGAGTTCGCGTCCTGCGCCTCAGCCGCCGCCGATTGTGCGTTGGGGGCGGTCGCGTCGTCAGAGGAGGCGCGCTGTACCGGCGTTGTCGCCTGCTCCGGTGCGGCCAGCGCCCTGGCTTCGCTCACCACAGCGTCAGACGATCGGCGCACCGCCGCCTCGGCGTCGCCGAATTGCCGCTCGACAAGCAGCAAGAAGCATTCAATCCCGATCGCCGCCGCGCAGGTCCGCAAGGTCATACGCTCGTCCGCGAACTCGAGGCCGGCACGATCCCACTGCGACCGCAGCAAGACGCCCACGCGACCGGCCGGACCGACCCGGCCTTGCAGTGCGGAATACGCCTCGGCAACCAGGCGAACTGCTGCGCTCTGGTCCTGCCGCGCCCTCGCGACCTCCGCCGGCGACACCTCACCCGCCAGGCCCGTTAGCGCCAGCAAACGCACCAGCCAGTGCTCGTCGCTCAGCGCCGTGCGCAGCGCCACTTGACGCTCCGCGCTGGCCGCCGGTAGACCCCACAGGACGCGCGCGGCGGTGAGCCGCGCCGTGCGTGCCCCAGGCCGCACGTCTTCCAGGATGGCGACGATCTCCTGGACACGTGCCTGATCGCTCAGCGCCAGCGTTGCCTGCGCCATCGTCTCGCGTACATGTGGATCGTGATCGCCGAAGTGTACCTGAACTTGCAGTGCCGCCGCCTGCCCGACACCTGCCCCAGCCGCCGTCTCGCCGGATGGCGCGCCCAGGTGCTTCAACCGGCCCGCGAGCGCTAACAAGTCATGCTTGCGCGCGGTTTGCTCGTAGATCGCGGCGCGCCGCAGCTCCGCCACCCAGGCGGTGCCGATGTCGTCGGCTATCCCACCGGCCTGCCACACGGCCGGCAGCTCGCCTAGCTCCTCGATGGATTCCAACGCAAGCTCAAGTCCCGACGCCGCTGGATCGCCGGCCGGCGCTTCGGCCTGGTCCAGCAGCGTGCGCAGCCACTCGCGCGCGGCCTCTGTGCCCAACCGACCGTACTCCTGCACCAGTACCGACGGCACCAGCACCAGCGCGTCGTGCCAGTCTGCCAGCGGATAGTCGCGCAGAAGTTCCTGTATCGCGCGCGCTCGGCGCGAGCCTTCAGTGCTCGCCAGACCTTGCGCGAGCGCAACCGCCGCGAGATACTCCACAAACGCGTCATAGCGGAAGCGCAGCCGGCCGCTGCCCGCCTCTTCAAGCACACTCTCGCGCAACAAGTCCTTGCCCAGTTGAACCGCCCCAAGCGCCGACTCGTGCTCGACCTCAACCAGGAACGTCAGCAGGTCGTCCAGCGTGAGTGCGCGCCGATCCTGGCGATAAAGCCACAGCGCCAGATCCGCCAGTACTCGACGCGAGAGGCGCTGCTCAATCCCGTCGCCGTCGCCAGGTCCGCGCTGGGTCTCCTTAAGAAGCCGCCGGTACATCTCCACCCGATTCCGCGGCAGCAGCCCCTCCACCTTGTACACCGCCGCCGCGACGCTAAACAGCAGCGGATTGGCGCTCCAGTCACTCGACCGCGGATCAGCCGTCAGCGCCTTGATGAACGTTTGCGCCTCCGTCTCGGCTGAGTTGCCATCCCCAGCTGCGCCATCCCCGGCTGCGCCGTTGACTTCTGGCTGCCCTCGCGAGCCTGGGAGCACGTGATCGAACGCGGCGAAGAGACGCCCGGCGAGCTGCTGCTGCGACGGCGACCCTCCACCATGTCGCCCGGTTGTGCCAGGCGTGGCGGCGAGATTCTGGATCTTCCAGACGCGATAGTCCGCGCCAAACAGTGGGCTATCTGGTCGCTCCTCCGCCCGCGATGCCAGCACCACCGTTGTCTCGTCGCTCGCCTCCATCTGCGTGAGCGACTCGGCAAGTGTCGCGTGGTCAGCGGAATTGAGGGCGTCGAGATCGTCCACGCACACGACGGCTCGCCCCTGGCGGACCTCGTGCATCAGGTGCTCGGTCAGACGCTCTTCGGCGCCGAGTCGCGTCAGCATGCCCTGCACCGCGGCTTTCACCGTCCCCGCGGCGACAATGTCGTGCGCCGTGAGATACAGCGGAAGCGGAGTATTCGCTCGCTGACCCGCATGCCGCGCTTCGAGGTAGCGCTGCGCCGCCAGAATCGCCTGACGCTTGAGGAGCGTGGACTTGCCGCTATCGGGTCCGCCAATCAGGATGAAGCGGCGCTTGCGCGACGGAATGTCGTCAATCGAGTCCGCGGGTATCACGCGCGCGGCTAGGTCGTCGAGGCCGAGCAGCGCCGCTACTCCGTGCAGTGGCAAACCGCCCTGGGCCGTCGTGCTCTCGGCCGCCACGCCACCCAACCGCGCCGCGATCCCGCCCACTCGATCGCGGCGCTCGAGCGGAAGGTCTATAGCCACCTCCGACAGATGCAGCGGCTCGCCCCCGCGCCGCAGTGGTTGGATAGCGGGCAGGTCGAGCCTGTCGTAGCGATTGCGGAGGCTGGTGAGGTACACGCGCAGTTTTTCGGGTAGCTCGCTGGCAGCGATGCCGGCCTCCCTGCGCCGTCCCACCTCGTACCCAAGGGCTGCTATCTCGACCCCTTCGCGTTTCTGGTTCTGCTGGTGGATGATCCTCGCGAGTGCGATCAGCAGCAATCCGGCTACAGCGAGCACGACGAACACCACAGGAAACCGGAGAACAAACGTCTCAACGGGCTGCTTCTGCACGTACGCCCAGAATGGACCGGGACCCTGCGTGAAAAGAACCTTCACGCCGGAGCCCGCGTTCGCTGCTCCCAGGAGGGTGCCCGCAAGGGCAGCTAGCGCCGTGCCGGCCAGGAACAGGACCCAGCGCAGCCATCCGGGCAAGCCCAGGATCGCACGCTGAATGCGCTGCCACACGACTCTGGCGGCCGCCCAGAACCCTGGCTTGCGGCCGCTGTGTCGCGGCTCATCGCCGTCCGGACCGTCGTCGCTGGCGTCTGCTCGTCCCGCCGCCACCATGGCAACCGCAGTGGTTGTCGAATCTGTCACCCGTGCCATGTGCCGCCTCCCCCGCGATCGTCCACCTATCGCCGCCGATGCCCTGAACGGTGTACGCAATTGTGCCTGCATCGCGAGTGGATGTCAATCGTTTCGCTCGCCTTCTTCCGGCGTTCCCTGGCAAGCGATCTGGCTCACCTACGTGGCGTTACTAAAGCGTACGGGCGCATGGCGATCCGTAGATTCCATCAAGAGCCAGGGGACGCCAGCCAGGGGACGCCAGCCAGGGGCCGGCAGCTGCATCCGCGCCTATGCGCCTCCGGCGACCAACCCCACTCGCACGTGCTAACCCTCCAACGTGTGGTGGAACTCCGCGGCTCGATGCCCTCGCCTCCTCGGCTATCGCGTGCTACACTGCATCATGGACCGCTCTGCCTGCTTCGGCGCGGGCCACCGCGACCCCCGACGTGCCAGCACCTATCCACGGCGTTGAGGAGGACCCAAGAACCCATCATGTCTAGTATCATCGAGAGCCATGTAGATAAGCAAAGCGCCGCCTACCAGGAGAACCGCGCCTCTATGGACGGGCTGCTGGCGGAGTGGCGCGCGCGCGTGGAGCAGGTGAAGCTGGCTGGAGGTGAGGCGGCGATCGCCAGGCACCGCAAGCGCGGTAAGCTGCTGCCGCGCGAGCGCATCGAGCTGCTCTGCGATCCCGATACACCCTTCCTGGAGTTCAATGCCCTCGCCGCCTGGGATATGTATCACGGCGAGGCGCCCTCGGCGGGCATCGTCACGGGGATCGGCGCGGTCGAGGGGCAGGAGTGCGCGATCGTCGCCAACGACGCCACCGTCAAGGGTGGCACGTACTTCCCGATGACCGTCAAGAAGCACCTGCGCGCGCAGGAGATCGCCGAGCAGAACCACCTGCCCTGCATCTACCTGGTGGACTCCGGCGGCGCCTTCTTGCCGCTGCAAGCCGACGTCTTCCCCGACCGCGACCACTTCGGCCGCATCTTCTACAACGAAGCGCAGATGTCGGCCAAGAACATCCCGCAGATCAGCGCGGTGCTCGGCTCCTGCACGGCTGGCGGCGCGTATATCCCGGCGATGAGCGACGAGACGGTGATCGTGCGCGGCAACGGCACGATCTTCCTCGCCGGCCCGCCACTGGTGAAGGCTGCCACCGGCGAGGAGGTGACGGCTGAGGAGCTGGGCGGCGCCGAGGTCCACACGCGCGTCTCGGGCGTCGCCGACCACTACGCGCTCAACGATCAGCACGCACTCGCCATCGTGCGCGGCATCGTCGCTAACCTCAACCGCAGCAAGCAGTATCCCTGGGAGGTGGCCGCGCCTGAGCCGCCCAAGTACGATCCGCGCGAGATCTATGGGCTGCTGCCGAGTGATCCGCGCAAGAGCTTTGATGTGCGCGAGATCATCGCGCGCCTTGTGGACGGCAGCCGCTTCCACGAATTCAAGGCCAACTACGGCACGACGCTGGTGACGGGCTTCGCGCGGCTGATGGGCTATCCGGTGGGCATCATCGCCAACAACGGCATCCTCTTCTCGGAGAGCGCGCTCAAGGCCACCCA
>DASVAA010000165.1:0-40210 GCA_036376595.1 Ktedonobacterales bacterium
AAGGGGGCTAGGGCTATGGCGAGGTCGTCGGCGCTGGCGCCGGTCAATCGAGGATCGCCGCGCAAGGGCACCAAGCCATCGCCACGCAAACGGGCAACGCGGGTCCCGCGGCTTCTGTACTCCATTCCTGAGGCGGGGGAGGCACTGGGGGTGTCGCCGGCGACGGCGTATCGTCTCGCGCGTCGGGGAGTCATTTTCACCGTCGAGGACTTTGGCGCCAAGAAGGTGCCGGTGAAGTGGCTCGAAGAGGAGATCGCGCGTCGGAGTGCGTTGGCGAGGAGCGCGTAGCGTCGTCTGTCGGAGATGAGTCAGGCAGGCAGGCATTCAGGCATTCAGGGATCCGGCGACCCTGTGGCGTGTCCAGTATGCGGGCCGTCATCTCGCCGGCACATTGAAATGGAGCGAGGGGCGTGGCGAAGTCTGGTCGGCGCGGCAATGGAGATGGCATGATTCGGGAGCGTCCAGATGGCCGCTGGGAGGCGCGGATCACGCTGCCGGACGGCCGCCTCAAATCGGTCTATGCGGCGACGCGGCGCAAGGTGCTCGCCAAGCGTGACGAGCTGCAGCGGGCAGTCGAGGCGGGGCTGCCGCTGTCCGATGAGAAGCTGACGGTGGCGGCGTACCTCGACGAGTGGCTGGTGGCGATTCAACCGACGGTACGCGACACCACGTATCAGCGGCACATCGAGTTCGTGCGGCTGCACATTGTCCCGGCGCTGGGCAACGTGCGTCTGTCGAAGCTGACCGCGCGCCAGGTGCAGGATTTCTACGCCGAGCGGTTGAAGTCAGGGCTCTCGCCGACGACGGTCAATCATCTGCATGCGACGCTACACAAGGCGCTTGGCGCGGCGGTGCGCATGGATCTGGTGCCACGCAACGTCTCGGCGCTTGCGCTGGTACCACCCGCGGCCCGGCACGAGATCCGGCCGCTGTCTCCTGAACAGGCGCGGCGGTTCGTGGAGGTGGTGGCCGGCGAGCGAGATGAAGCGCTCTTCGTGCTCGCGCTCACGAGTGGGATGCGACAGGGCGAGATCCTGGCCCTGCGGTGGCGCGATGTGGACCTGGAGCATCGGACGCTGCACGTGCGGTTCTCCATTCACCAGCATCGTCAGACCGGCGAATGGGCGCTCACGGAGCCCAAGACGGCGCGCTCGCGGCGGCAGATCGCGCTGTCACGGTTAGCGGTTGCTGCTTTGGAGAAACACCACGCGCGGCAGGAGGATCTGCGGCGCATGGTGGGCGGGGTCGGGCCGGCCGCGCAGGAAGATGAGCGGTGGCGCGATCTGGTGTTCCCGGATGCGGACGGTGGGCCACGGCCGGCGGATTCGGTCTATCACCAACTGCGGCGCATGCTTGCGGGCGCGGGGCTGCCGCGGATCCGCTTCCATGATCTGCGCCATACCTGTGCGACGCTGCTGCTCAAGGCGCGGGTAGACGCCAAGGTCGTCGCCGACCTGCTCGGTCATGCCTCGGTGGCCATTACCCTCGACATCTACGCCCACGTGCTCCCCGACATGCTGCGTGACGCCGTTGCCGCGATCACGGCGGCACTCGAGACACCCATCCGGCCCGGTGGGGCGTTCGGGACGCCTGGTGCTCATGGTCGAGAGGTGGTGGCAGTGGCGGACCTAGTGCCGCAGATCGTGTGCCCGCACTGCGGCGTGCCAATCGCTGGGGCGATCAGGGGAGGCTCAGTGGGATCGGCGCCGCTCATCGAGCAGCGAGTGCCCGGCGAGACGTCGAGTCGAGCGAGCGACCAGGCCAAAGATGAGGACCAGGATCGGGAACTGTGACCGAATTGTGGTCAAAATTGTGGTCAAACGGGGTGTGTCGCTTGCTTTGCGGGCGGGGAGCGAGGTGCGGAGTATGGGCGGAGGACAAGCAAAAAGCCGCTTGTACAGCGGCTTTCTGGCGGAAGGGGAGGGATTCGAACCCTCGGAGCGGAGTTACCCGCTCAGCGGTTTAGCAAACCGCCGCACTAGACCTGACTATGCGACCCTTCCGGATGGTGCCAAAGGGGGGACTCGAACCCCCACGCGGGTTACCCGCACAACGCCCTGAACGTTGCGTGTCTACCAATTCCACCACTTTGGCGTGTGTGCCCCACCATTGGTCGGGCACGTAGTATCATACGCGATGGCCAGGCCGCTGTCAAGCGCGGCAAACGGGGTTATCTCAGGGGCTCCCGCCCCCATCTCGCCGCGAGGTTGCCGCGACCAACACGGCCCTGGTACGTCTATTCAGATGGGTGGAAGGCCGCCGGAAGCGTTCCGGCTGGCCATGTGTTTCGCATACCAGGGAGGATGCCATGCGAGCTGGTTTCCGGCGCTACGTGGCACCGCTCGGCGCGCTGCTCATGCTGGCGGCTGTGCTCTGCGCGTGCAGCTCGACCTCGGCCAAGGCGCCGCAGCCTACGCCGACCTCCGGCGCCATCCAGATCACGCTCGACCGCGCGAGCTACACGAGCACCGACCCCATTGGCGTGACCGTCACCAATGGCTCCAAGACCAAGTACTACGCGCTCGACACTCACTCCGCCTGCACCTTCTTGCAGCTCGAGTTCTACGATACGACGCACAAGACGTGGGCGCCGACGCTGCCGTGCAAGGAGAATCGCGAGCCGGTCTCCCTCTTGATCGCCCCTGGGATGACGGAGCCATTCACCCTCGCGCCTGGCAACTCCAGCTCCAACGGCAACGAGTGGGGGCCGGGACTGTACCGTGTCGGCATCACCTATGGCACCAAGGCCGACGCCAGCGGCACCGTGACGACGGCCTACTCGAAGGGATTCCAGATCACCGGCTGAGCGGCGCTGCGGCCCCGCGTGTGCGGTCGGTGACCGAACATCCGGCTGAATCTGGAGAGAGAGGTGCGCGTATGGCCTCGCCCGCGGACCAGGATCGGGTGCCGCGCCTGCTCGTCGGCGATTTCGATTTCGCGCCCGAAGACCGCGCCCGGCTGGCCGCGGCGCTCGGCCCGGATGCGCTGCTGCTCGTGCGCGGGCGCGAGGCGCTGCGCGAGGCGCTGGCGGCGCACCCCGAGACCGAGGTGGTCACGAGCTTCTACCCGCCGGACGAGACCATCGCGCTGGCGCCGCACTTGCGCTGGATCGCGCTGCCCAGCGCGGGGGCCGATTTGGCGCTCCGTGAGGGCCTGGTGCGCGAGGGCGGGCCGGTCGTCACCACGGCGCGCGGCATTCACGCCGCGCCGATCAGTGAGTTCGTCTTCAGTGTGATGCTGCTGTGGGCGCGCCACTGGCCGCGGATGCTCGCACTGCAGCACGCGCACGACTGGCCCGCCCAGGAGCGCCGCGCTGCCCTCACCGCGCGCGAGCTGCATGGCGCAACACTCGGTCTCGTCGGCCTGGGTGCCATCGGCCGGCGCATCGCCCAGCTCGGCCGCTGCTTCGACATGCGTGTGATTGCCACACGCCGCGGCGCCGCTCCTGGCGAGACAGACCCCGATGTGGACGAGCTGCTGCCGCTGGACCGGCTCGACGCACTGCTGGCGCAGGCCGACTTCGTGGTGATTGCCGTGCCCGGCACCCCCGAGACCTTTCACCTAATCGGCGCGCCGCAGCTCCACGCGATGAAGCCATCGGGCTTCCTGGTCAACATTGCGCGCGGCAGCGTGATTGACGAGCAGGCGCTGGCGGAGGCGCTGCGCGCGGGCGAAATCGCCGGCGCCGGACTGGACGTATTCGAGAACGAGCCGCTGCCTGCCGATAGCCCGCTGTGGGACATGCCCAACGTCTTCATCTCGCCGCACATCTCCGGCACTTCACCGGTCTACAGCCGCCGCTTCACCGATCTGCTGCTGGAGAACCTCGCGCGCTACCGCGCCGGCCAGCCGCTGCGCAACGTCGTCAGCCTCGAGCGCGGCTACTGAGCGCGAATGCAGGGAGGTTAGAACGCGGAGAACGCCGAGGTTCGCGGAGGGCGCGGAGGGAAGACAGCGTCTACCACCGAGGGGATGGAGGGAAGCGGAGAGAGCAGCCCCGACGGATGTGCGTCATCGCTCCTCAGGCTATCTGCGCCAGCCTGCCGCCGTGCGGCGCACGCACCCGCTCGGCCAGGAACTCCTCCCAGGTCCGCTGGCCCACTGCGTGCTCTGGTGCCAGGTTCGCGCCGGCCCGCACGGCGCGTGCCGCTTTGCCCGGCAGCCAGAGCGGCGCGATCGGCCGGCGCTTGCCAACGGCTTGCAGGTAGCCGCGCAGCAGCTCGGCCGTGCTGTACACTGCCGGCCCGCCGAAGTCGGGTGCCAGCCCTTGTGGTGTGCCGAGCGCCAGCTCCGCGAGTCGCGCCGCCACCTCGCCAGCGTCCACCGGCTGGAAGCGGAACCCCGACGGGAGCGGGATCACCGGGAGCTTCGCCATCTGTCGCGTGACCAGCAAGAGCAGGTCGTAGAACTGGGTAGCGCGCAGCGTGGTCCATGGCAGGCCAGACTCGGCCACCACGCGCTCGGCGGCCAGCTTGGAGGCGAAATAGCCGAACATGGCGCGGTCGAGCGAGCTTTCGACGGGGACACGGTCGGCGCCGACGACCGAGATATACACCAGGTGCCGCAATCTCACCCCCGCCCCGTCTCCGGCCCGCGACGCCGCCCGAAGCAGGTTGCGGGTCTTCTCGTCGTCGCCCTTGTTGCTGCCGGCGCAGTGTACGATGATCTCGGCGCCCTCTACCGCGGCTGCGACTCCCTCGCCCGTGGTCAGGTCGCCGGTCACGAATGTGATCCCGTCAGCGTCCTGGCGAGGGTGCCGGCTGAGCACCCGAACGGTGAGGCCAGCATCGCGCAGATGCGGGACGACGCGGCTCCCAAGCGTGCCTGTGCCGCCGGTAACCAGTGCGATGGTCGTCATCTGAGTTCTCCTCCCCTTGTCACATCGATCGTGTTTTGTGGGTCACTGCACATGACACCGCGTGAGGGAAGGATGTGACAGACCGATGAGCGAGAACGAGTGGCTGGCGGCGCGCTTCGAGGAGCATCGGCCCCATCTGCGGGCGGTGGCCTACCGGATGTTGGGCTCGCTGCCCGACGCCGACGACGCCGTGCAAGACGCCTGGTTGCGCCTCAGCCGGGCGGGGACGGACGAGGTCGAGAACCTGGGCGGGTGGCTAACGACGATCGTCGCCCGCGTGTGCCTGAACATGCTGCGCGCGCGCACCAGGCGCCGCGAGGATTCCTTCGAGCTGCACCTGCCCGATCCCATCATCAGCGCGGATGGGGAGCCGCAACCGGAGGACGAGGCGCTGCTGGCCGACTCGGTCGGCCTTGCGCTGCTCGTCGTGCTCGACACCCTCTCCCCGGCCGAGCGGCTGGCGTTCGTCCTTCACGACCTGTTCGACATGCCCTTCGAGCGGATCGCCGCCATGGTCGATCGCACTCCCGCCGCAGCGAGGCAGCTTGCCAGCCGAGCGCGACGTCGTGTGAGGGGCGCCGATATACAGGAGCCGGACCCCGATCTCGCGCGTCAACGGGAAGTGGTTGATGCCTTCTTTCTGGCCGCGCGTGGTGGCGATTTCGACGGCCTCGTTGCGCTGCTGGATCCGGACGTTGTGCTGCGTGGCGACCTGGGCGCGACCCGGCGCCCAGCCACAAGGGTGGTCCGTGGCGCGGCGGCCGTTGCCGGCCAAGCTCTCATCGGCGCATTCCCGGCCGCGCGCTTGCATCCCGCGCTGGTGAATGGAGCAGCCGGAGCGGTCATCACCGTACATGGTCGGCCCTTTGCCGTGATGGGTTTCACCGTCGCCGGGGGCAAGATCGTCGAAATTGACGCGATTGTCGATCCCGAGCGCGTCCGCCGGATCGCGGCGGCCGTCCTTGCCGACGATGCCTTCACCAACGACGAGCCGTAGGGCCTGTCCGCCCGCCGTCGCAGAGTGTTCGCGCACGCGAAGGACTGCTCTGCTCGTTCGCGTCCTGCGCGCTTACTTCGCGTCCTGCGCGTTCTCCGTCTCCCCCAAACGCGAGCGCAGGCGGGCGATGGCCTGCTCGGTGACAGCAATATCGGCCTGGAGCGCGGACTGTTTGTAGTCACGCACGAGCAACTGGTATTCGAGCAGGCGCGGCCGGCGGGTCGGGCGCTCGCCAAACTCGCGCAGCACCCACTCCATATGCGCGAGCTGGGCGTAGAGCGCGTCGAGATGCGCTTCGAGGTGGCGCAGCGCGACGGCATCGTCGGTCTGGCCGCAGAAGAAGAGCCTGGTCAGGAACTCGTCCTTGGTGAAGCGGTCGGGCACCGGCTCGCGCAGCCAGGAATCAAGGGCGGCGCGGCCGGCGTCGGTGAGGCGGTACACGCGGCGGTTGGGACGCCCCTGCTGCTCCACCACCTCCGACGTGACGAGGCTGCTCGCCGCCAGCGCCTTGAGCGTGGTGTAGATCTGGCTGCTGCCGGCGTTCCAGTAGGTTGCCAGCGAGCGGTCGAAGGCGCCCTTGATGTCGTAGCCGGTCATGGGGTGCGCGCCAAGCAGGCCCAGGATGATCGAGCGCAGGGTGTTGCGGCTCGGCTCGTCACGCGCAGGGCTTACTGTATTGTCGCTAGGTTGCCGCTCCGGCTGGACCGCATCAGCCTTCGCCACGTTCGTGTCTCCAAGCCGCGGACGTCTCATCGGAACGGGGGAGCGCACTGGCCGCTGCTGGAAGATACCCGTGCCGGTTAGCCGATTGGAACGCGCCAGTACACGATCCATTGTAACGGATCGGACACGCTCCAGGTGATAGTGCCATTGTCGTTCTTCCAGGACTCTATGCCGCCGCTGCTGCTCACGAGCGTCCAACCGTAGGACGGTAGGTTTTGCTCCATGTACGCAGAGACCGTGGAGGCAGTGCCCGCGCTGCAGATGTCAAAGCCCCGCTGCCCGCCGGAGGCGTCATCGGGCACCGTGCGTGAGAGTGGTGGCAGCGGCACGGTCCCGAAGTCGGTTGTGAGGGTGCTCTGATAGGGATGGCCGGAGAAATTGGGGCCGCAGGCTGGAGCCGCCAAAGGTGCACACTGGCCTGTTGGCCCAACCAGTGGCGAGGTCAGTTGATTGGGACTGGTCACCTGAATCCCTCCCAGTCCTGGATAGGTGTGATCGGCGGGCAGGGGACCGCTCCACGTAAAGGCGTACGCTTTGGTGGTTTCGCCTGGACCAAAGCTGACGCTGGCCGGGGTTTGACCACGCCCATTGTTGACCGTATAGCCAAACTGGACGGTCCCGCCACCGCTGTTGGGCGTCACGTGAATGGTTGCCGTGTAGGTCACGGTCATATTCGTGCCGCAGGGTGTGCCGGCAATAGACGTGGGCGTGACCGCCATGGTGACCGACGTGACGCTCAATGCGACAGGAACGACGGTGGCAGTAGGCATTGGTTGAGTCTGTGTCGGCGACGGCGGCGCGCCAAGCCCCTTTTGATTCGCCAGCGCCACCACCACGGTGGCGAAGAGCGCCACCACCACCACCGCGGCGACGAGTCCCAGGATCGCTCCCCGCGAGCTTCGCGTCCGCGAGGGCGTGCGGCGCGGGTCGTCGGCATGTAGCGTGCGACGATTCCGCTCAGGTTGGCGATTGGTAGTGTCGGCAGACATGGGAGAGCCTCCTTCAGAGGCGGCGAGAAGCGACGTGCGAGGGATGGCGCGGATGCGCTCGGTCACCCGTGCGGTGTCTGGCAGGCGACTTTGCCAGTCGGCGCCGTCTGCCGTCAGACGCGCAGCCAAGTCGGAGAATTCAGACGGAAGCGAGACGTCGGATGCAGATTCCTCGTGCCGCAGATGCTGATTGTGGGCGTTTGGTTCTTCGGTCATGAGCGGCCCCCTCTATCGGGAAGGATGGGACGCGCTGGGCCAGATGGCTGGAGACGCGCCCGCAGTTGTGCCAAGGCGCGATGCAGGCGCGAACGCACTGTTCCCTGTGGGATGCTCAGCACGCTCCCGATCTCGGCGGCATCGAGACCCGCGTAATAGCGCAGAACGACCACCAGACGCAGATCAACCGGGAGCGCGTTGATGGCGGCCCGCAGATCCAGCGCACCCGCATGATTGCTCGTTCCGGGATCGGTTTCGAGCATGGCCAGCAGGTGGAGGTGGTCGGATTCGATATCTTCAGGCAGCGACTGCATATGGGCCTGTTGTTGCCCCTTGAGGCCGCGCCGCCACTGCCGGCAGACATTCAGCGTGATTTGCAGCAGCCACGAGCGCGCCGCGTCCACGTTCCGCAGGGTTGACCACGCTTGCCACGCGCGCATGGAGGCCTCCTGCACGGCGTCTTCAGCTTCCACAGGCCCGACGAGCGCGGCGGCGACACGCACCATGGCTGCCGCATAGAGCGGCACGATGTCAGCAAAACTCTTCGTATCCGCTGAGACAGACGTGTCTCGTCCTGCGTTCATGGATCTCTCACCGATCTCTCGCCCCACCCAGGCCCACGTCCAACTGCTACTGCGTCCTCACCTCGCTAGATAAGAGATACAGGCATTGAGGCGAAGTGTTCAGACCCGTGCAAATTCAGCGTTCTACGGCTTTCCAGCCCCGTCTATTTGGATGATCCAATCGCGCCTCCCGCTCAGGAAGCTGCCCGTCACCCCCGAACGCCACACGCTACGCTATGGCTACGAACTTCCTCCCTTCCAGGTGACTGTAGATCACGCAGCGCGTGCGAGGGTTCCCGCACGGGGGTGCCTGCTCGGTGATGGGCACATTGCTATGATCGCCGCATGGGTGGTTCTCATGTTACCGATTGTCTGTGACACCAGGAGCAGCAACTATGCGCGTGTTTCGCATCGCCGGGGTGATCGCGGCCTTCTCGGTGTTGCTCGTGGGCACCGTGCTGGTCTTCGAGGCTTTTGACCGCGTATCGCACTCCGCGAGCGATACCTTGCGGCCGTTCATCATCACGATGGCGCCCGTTTGGCTTGTGGCAATTGCCGCGGCCTGGGTACTGCTGCGCCCGCCTGTCTCATCCCGCGACGCGTAAGCGTGCCGGCTCCCCTCGCCTCCGCAGAGGAGAGGGGCTGGGGGTGAGGATCCTCTACCCATCCTGCGCGGCGGTGTACTCCTGCCAGGCGGCGGTGAGGGAGGCGACCTGCGAGTTGCCGGCAAGGCGCCGAAGTGGCTGCGGTGCCCACGTCTCGACCCGGCCGGCGGCATTGCGCAGCATAGTCAGCGCCTTGAAATAGCGGTCCAGCTCCGGCGGGAAGACGGCGGCCGAGGCCGACTGGCCGTCGGGTCCGGGCTGCTCGATGTAGTAGTACTGGCCGCGCTCGGCGTACCACGCGCGCACGTCCTCCGGCGCGGCCACACGACGGCCACCGTGCGCCAGCAGCTCGTCCACGCGAAAGCCCTCAGCGCCCAGTGGGATGGCGTGCAGGTGAGCGTGGTAGACAGTCTGGCGAAAGACGCCGTGCTCGAAGAACAGCGGCGTGCGGTAGCGCGCGCCCAGAAACGCCGCGACGCTGCGCTTAAGCGCCAGCCATTCCGGCTCCAGCGCGTTGGGGACGGCGCCATAGCAGGCAAAGTGCTCGCGCGGGATGATCAGGATGTGTCCCTCGACCAGCGGCGCGTGGTCGGCCAGCAGCACGAAATGCTCGCTCTCGTGCAGGATGCCGCGCAGGCTATTGCGGTTACAGAAGGCGCAATTCGTCATTGGAACCTATGGAAGGACGCGAAGGAGGTATATCGTAGGGTGCGTCCGGTGGCCGCCCGCCATCGCGTCGTGGATGTGCATAGGGTGCGTCCGGTGGCCGCCTGCCGTGCAGGCTCAGCCGCTTTCTGGGCGGCCGAAGACGTTGCGCAGCGCACCGCCGGTGGGGCGCGTCGGCCGCCACGGTGGCAGCTCGACCGCTGGCGCTGTGGACGTCTGGACAGCGGGGCCGCCCGCAACCGCGACGCTGCCCTTCACCAGCGGCCGCAGCGCGCTCTTGGCGACCGGAGCCGCGGCGCTCGCCTGTTGCCCGCTTGCGGAAGAGGACGCCTGCGCGGACCCCGCGGTGGCCGGCGGCCAGGGCACAGGATGCGCGGCGGTGTAGCGCCAGGGGGCCGAGACGCGCGTGACGAGCACGAAGAACGGGATGGCGAGCAGCATCACGAAGATGCCGGTCCACTGTGCCTGCTTAAGTCCGTTGATGCCCAGGAAGGGTGTGAACGGCTCGGTGCCGCGCCAGAAGAAGACGATGAATTGCGACAGGCCGTAGAGGAAGAAGTACGCGACGAAGAAATAGCCGGCCCTGATACGTGGCAGCCGCAAGCGCAGCGGGAAGAGGATCAGCAGGATGCCGACGTTCATCAGCATCTCGAAGATCTGCGCCGGCAGAAAGGGAACGCCTGGCGGGACGAAGGTGTTGTTGGGGTTGATGTAGACGAGGGCGAACCACGGCAGGTGCGGGTCGGCGACACTGGCGATGCACGGGGCGTGGGCGCAGACGCCCGCGGGCATATTCACCGCATCGGCGAGCCGCTGGCCGAGGATGTCGCCGTTGACGATGTTACCCACACGGCCGAAGATCTGGCCCACCACGGCGAAGAGCGCGCCGCCGTCGATCGCGATCCAGCGGCTCAGCCCGTAGCGCGGCGCCAGCACGAAGAGTGTCAGCGTGCCCAGGAAGACCGCGCCGAAGAAGGCCATGCCCCCATTCCACACGGCGATGATGTTGATCGGGTCGAGCAGGTAGTTTTGGACCAGGTTCGGCTGCTGCACGACGAAGTAGAGCCGGCCGCCGATCAGCCCGGCGATCGCGGTCCAAATGAAGAGCGGCCAGAGCTGATCTTCGTGGATGCCCATTGGCCGGCTCCAGCGCATGACCACCGTCAGCGCGACGGCGATCGCGACGACGTACGCCAGCCCGTACCAGTGGATGGCGAACGGGCCGAAACTGACCAGGATGGGATCGATATTGAGGACGAAGTAGGCGAGCGACATCGGATACAATCCCCCTGCGGCCGGCCGCGACGGAGCTGCCGTCCAGGGCGCCGCATTTGGAATTATCGTGGACGCGGCGCGCGATGTCAACGATGGCGGCCGGACCCAAGCGCCAGACCCAGGCGCCATACCCAGTGATACGACGGTATGCTACACTGTGACGGCGTAGGCGCTTCCACTGCCGGATGCGCGACGTACGGGTCGTGTTTTGCCGCGAGAGGGAAGCGCACGATGGAGCCGAGGGACGAGGGAACGACCGGCGCGAACGCGAGGGATGAAAGCGTCATGGAGCCGGTGATCGCCGTGGTGCCCAACGGCGCCATCCAGGCCAACTGCTACGTCGTGATGTGTCCAACGACGCACGAGGCGATGGTGGTGGACCCCGGCGCCGAGGCCGAGCGCATCCTGGCGGCGATTCGCGAGCTGGGCGCGCACGTGACGCGCATCGTGCATACACATGGGCACTTCGACCACATCGGCTCCACCGAAGCGCTGCTGGCCGGACTGCCGAAGCGCGTGCTGGTGGCGGCGCACCCCGCCGACGCCTATCTCTACACGCCAGAGGCCCGCGCGATGGGCAAGAAGTTCGGCTATCCGCCGCCAGAGCAGCCGGTGATGCCCGACGAAGAGCTGCGCGACGGCGGCGAGCTGCGCGTGGGCGACCTGCGCTTCGAGGTGATCGCCACGCCCGGCCACACGCCCGGCAGCGTCAGCCTGCGCGCCGGCAACCTGCTGCTGAGCGGCGATACGCTCTTCCGGCGTGGCATCGGCCGCACTGACCTGCCCGGCGGCGACGAAGATGCGATCTACGAGAGCATCCTCACCCGGCTCTATCCGCTGCCGGCGGCGACGCGCGTGCTGCCGGGGCATGGGCCACAGACGACGATCGGCGAGGAGCGGCGGAGCAATCCGTTCGTTCAGGAGAGAGTAGAGGAATGAAGCGCATTTGCGTCATCGGCACGGGCTATGTGGGACTGGTGACCGGCACCTGTTTCGCCGACCTGGGCAACTCGGTGGTCTGCCTCGACATCGTGCCCGAGAAGATTGCGCGCCTGCAAGCCGGCGAGATGACGATCTACGAGCCGGGCCTGGAGCAGCTCGTGCGGCGCAATGTCGCGGCCGAACGGCTCAGCTTCACCACCGAGCATGCCGAGGCCGTGCCGGGCGTCGATTTCGTCTTCATCGCCGTAGATACACCCTCGTCCACCGCGGACGGCGGGGCCGACATGTCGCGCGTAGAGAGCGCCGCGCGTGCCATCGCGCAGCATCTCACGGGTCCGGCGATCATCGTCAACAAGAGCACGATGCCGGTGGGCAGCGGCGATCTGGTCTCCGACATCGTCTCCGAGCACCTCGCCGATACCGCGCTGCGCGTGGCGGTGGTCTCGAATCCGGAGTTCCTGCGCGAAGGCTCGGCGGTGCATGACTTCCTGCATCCCGACCGCGTCGTGCTCGGCTCGACGCACCGCGACGCGGCGGAGCAGGTGGCGCAGCTCTACCTGCCGCTGCGTGCGCCGATCATGATCACCGACCTCTACACCGCCGAGATGATCAAGTACGCCTCGAACGCCTTCCTGGCAACCAAGATCAGCTTCATCAACGAGATCGCACGCATCTGTGACCTGCTGGGCGCCGACGTTACCGAGGTTGCCGATGGCATGGGCTACGACACGCGTATCGGCCGTGCGCACCTCAGCGCCGGCCTGGGATACGGGGGGTCCTGTTTTCCGAAGGACGTGAAGGCGCTCGCGTACATGGCCGACGCGGCGGGGTTGCACCCGCAGATGCTCGAAGCGGTGATGAAGATCAACGCCGATCAGCGCCACATCGCGGTGGAGCGGCTCGAAGCCGCGCTCGGCGGTCTTGGCAGCCTCGCGGGCCGGTGCGTGGCAGTGCTTGGCCTCGCCTTCGCGGATAACACCGACGACATGCGCGAGGCGCCAGCGATCGACATCGTCAACTGGCTGCTAGCGGCGGGTGCCGTGGTGCGTGCCTACGATCCGCAGGCGGTCGAGACGGCGCGGCGGCTCTTTCCTGAATGGGAGCAGGGTGGGCGCGTGACGTACTGCGCCGACGAGTACGACGCCGCCACCGGCTGTGAGGCGCTGCTGGTCGTCACCGACTGGAAGTGCTTCCGGCAGGTCGATCCCAAGCGGCTGCGCGCGATAATGGCGCCTCCAGCGGAGGGCGGCGACCCAGTGCTGATCGACGGACGCAACCTCTACGACCCCGAAGAGATGGCGCTGGCCGGCTTCCGCTATCAAGGCATCGGTCGCGGTGTCGAGCGGCGCCGTCGCAACGGCAACGGGCAGCACTCCGAGAGCGGGCGCGCGACGAAGCCTGCCCGCTCCTCCGGCCGCCGAGCCTCCAACGGGCGCTCCTACGCCGCGCCGCGAAAGTAGCCGATTCCCTATGCCCGACACCCCGCCGCGATCCTCCTCGCGCGGCCCGACGCGCGCCCAGTCCCGCGGCCGCCGCGGGCCGCCACATCTCACGATCGGGGTGGACTTGGTCGAGCGGCGGCGGGTGATCGCGACCCACGCGCGCTTCGGCGAGCGGTTTCTGCGCAAGGTATTCACCGAGCGCGAGCGCGAGCAGGCGGATGGGCGCATCGAGCGGCTGGTCGGGCGCTTCGCGGCCAAAGAGGCGTGCGCTAAGGCGCTGGGCAGCGGCATCGGCAGAGACGCCGCCTGGCACGAGATCGAGATCGTGCGGCTGCCGAGCGGCAAGCCGGCGCTGGAGCTGAGCGGGCGCGCGGCGGTGCGGGCGCGCGAGCTGGGCCTCGTGGCTTTCGATGTCAGCATCTCCGATACGCACGAGCACGCGCTGGCAGTGGTCGTAGCGGTCGGCGAACAATGAGGAATGTGCCCTACGTGGCGTGCGGCGTCTCGTGGGCGCGCAGGCCCTCGCGCATGAGGCGGTCGGGCGCCTCGGCGAGCGTGTAGAGCGTGCCCCACAGCACCGAGAGCAACGTGCCGAGGATGGCGACGAGGGCCAGCAGCGTGAGCGTACCAAGTGCGGAATCGGCGTCGGCGCCGGAGGCGTTGACCACCCACACCATGAGCGCGATGACCACGACGCCGCACAAAGCGGGCAGCAGGACGGCGCGGCGTCGCCAGAAGGGTGTTCCGCTGCCGCGCAGGAAGAACGCGGTGGCCGGCGCCTGGAGCAGCATGGCGCCGCCGGAGGCGAGCGTCGCGTGGGTCCAGAGAGCGATGGCCGGCTGATCGATGGCGGTGTTGATGGGACCGCAGGCGAGGAACCAGGACCACGGCATGGCGCGCTCCCTTCTGGCCGGCGGGACACGCGAGAAGAGCTGGACGATAGAAAGCCGGCACCGGGATGGCAAAGCCGCGCCATGCCGATGCCGGTTCCCCCATGTTCGAGGCTGCGACTCAGGACTTCCAACTGAGCTGCACGGAGCGGTTGTGCTCCTGCTCTCTATGACGCCGCATGCCGGCGAGATGTTTCCCGCTGGCGGCAAAATGTGACGGGGATCACAGGGCGCTCGTATGGCTCCGCGTGAATCCCAGCCGCTGGGCGAGTGCGCCAGTGCCTGCCGTGACACCGGCCGCTAGCTGCGATTCCGGAGGCAAGTGTGCGCAGCACGCGGCATAGAGGCGATTGGCGGCGTAGAGCGCGAGCCACGGCACGAAGCCGAAGTACGGCGCGAGCGAGCGGAAGGTGAAGAACAGCGGGACGAGCGCGAGCAGCAGCGCCGCGTCGCCAAGCTGGGTGCGATGGTGCGCGAAATAGACCAGCGTGTAGACGAGCGTGTAGACGAGCGCGGCGCCTTCTCGCGCACATCCGCGAGCCTCAGAGCGGCTGGGTCCTCGACGGCATCCACAGTTGGCGTCCGCGTTCCTTGAGGTGACGCGACATTCCTGAGCCTGCTCGCTCGCAGAACGCGGACCGCGCGATCGTCAGGCGCGGAGCGTGATAGAATGGGCACAGACATCAGGCGCACGAGTCGCGAACGGAGGTCGAGCAATGGCCGCGCCGGCACTCTACGTCCGCGCCCAGGATGGCAACCTCTACGTGGGCGAGAGCCGCGTGACGCTCGATTCGATCCTCATCCCCTGGCAGGCGGGCCAAACGCCTGAACAGATCCAGGCGGACTTCCCAGGCGTGCCGCTGGCCGACATCTATGGCGCCATCGCGTACTATCTCCGCAACCGCGAAGAGGTGGATGCGTGGCTGCGTGAGGGCGACGAGCTGTACGAGCGGCAGCGCGCTGAGCAGCAGGCAGCCAATCCTGAGTTCTACACCCGCATGCGTGAGCGGATGGAGAAAGCCCGGAGGCGCCTCGGTCTGGAAGATACCGATGACGGACGGCCACGGGAATGAACCCCGACGAAGGCGTTGGCAGGCGGATTCGCTTCCTGGCCGATCACAACTTCCGTGATGCTATCGTCACGGGCCTACGTCACAAGCACCCGCTGATAGACATCATCACCGCGCGAGATGTGGATATTCAACTCCTCCCCGATCCACAAGTACTCGCCTACGCCAAGGAGCATGGCAGGCTGTTGCTCACGCATGACAAGCGCACGATGCCGGGCTATCTCGACGAGCTGTTGCGTGCCCTGCCAGCGGGCGAACACGGTCCGGGCGGTTTTGTGGTGCCTCAAAGGATGGCGACGGGCAAGGCAATCAACGATCTCCTGCTAATCTGGGAGGCAAGCGAACCGGAAGAGTGGCGAAATCGCCTCACGTTCCTGCCCTTGTAGCTCAGTCACGCTGGAAGAACGCGCGCACGTCGGCGATCTGGTCGCTGCGGCGGGCGGGGGGCAGCGCGGCAAGTACCTGGCGGCCGTAGCCCTTGGTGTAGAGGCGCTTGTCGAGGATCGCCATCACGCCGCGGTCGTCTCGGGTGCGCAGCAGCCGCCCGATGCCCTGCTTGAGCCGCAGCACCGCCAGCGGCAGGGTGTACTCGCCGAACCAGTTGCGGCCGGTGTCCTTCATCTGCTGCACCCGCGCCTCATTGACCGGATCGTCGGGCGGGTCGAAGGGCAGCTTATCCACCACCACCAGCGAGAGCGCCTCACCGGCGATGTCCACGCCCTCCCAGAAGCTCTTGAGGCCGAAGAGCACCGCACTGGGCAGCTCGCGGAAGCGCCGCAGCATCTCGGGCCGGCCCAGGTTGTGGCCCTGCACGATCAGCGAGAAGCCCACGCCCACCAGCTCGTCGGCCAGCCGCTCGTGGACCCACGAGAGCGCGCGCTGGCTGCTGAAGAGCAGGAACGCGCGGCCGTCGGATGCCGCAACCAGGACGCGCATCTGATCGGCCAGCTCGTCCAGATAGGGACCGCTGGCGGCGCCGTAGGCCGGCTCCAGCCGCATGCGGGGCACGTAGAGCAGGGCGTGCGTCTCGTAGTCGAAGGCCAGCGGCAGCACCGCCTCGCGCGCTGTCTCCAGCCCTACGCGCGAGCGGAAGAAGGCGAAGTCGCCCTTGACGGCGAGCGTGGCCGAGGTGGCGATGGTCGGAATCTTGTCGAAGAGCTGCTCCTTCAGCAGCTCGCGCACGTCGAGCGGCGCGGCCGAGGCGCTCCACTGTCCGGCGCGCCGCCCCTGCCCGCCGATCTGCTCGGCGTAGTAGACGCGCTCCTCGGGCTGGCGCATGCCGAAGACGACACGCAGATCGGCGGCGAGGCTGCGCGTACGCTTGATCAGCTTCTCGTAGAGCTGCTGCTCCTTGTCGTCCTGGTTGGGCGGCCGCAGCACAGTGAGACTCTCGGCCACGTCCGCAATCGCACCGGCCAGGCGCAACCCCTCCTGGATCGGCTCGTCGAGGAGCTGGCGGCCGCGCGCGTCGGGACGGATGGCGCGCTGGAGCGCGGCCCACAGCGCCTGATCGGCCTCGGCGGCATCCATCACGCGCTGGGCGTCGGCGTTGTTGCGCAGGCGGCGCTGGGCCAGCAGCGAGGCGACGCGGCCCGGCGAGACGGTGACGGTGAAGGCGCGCGTGGCCTCTTCTTCGAGGTGATGCGCCTCGTCAATCACCACCACGTCGCGCTCCGGCAGCAACCAGCCGCCCATCGCCGCATCGAGCAGCAGCAGCGTATGGTTGACGACGATCACCTGCGCGTCGCGGGCGCGCTCGCGCATGCGGCGCACGTAGCAGTCCGCGAAGTGGGGGCAGCCGCGCCAGGCGCAGCCGTCGCTGTCGGTCGAGAGGCGCGTGCGCACATCGTTGGGCAGCGCGTGGGGCAGCACGTCGAAGTCACCGTCCCACACCTCGGGGTCGCCGATCAGCTCCTCCATGATGCGGAAGGCGGGAGTCTTGACGAGCTGCTGGAATCCGCGCTCTTCTTCGAGGCGGTCGAGGCACAGGTAGTTGCCCATGCCCTTGACCAGCGCCGCCTTGAAGGGCTGGATGTGCTGCTGGACGAAGGGAATGTCTTTGTAGAAGAGCTGCTCTTGCAGGTTCTTGTTGGCGGTGGAGATCAGCGCGACCTTGCCGGAGCGCACGATAGGAAGCAAATAAGCGAGCGACTTGCCCGTCCCGGTCCCGGCCTCGCAGACGAGGTGACTGCCGGATTCGAGCGCATCGGCGACGGCGCGCGCCATCTCGATCTGCGCCGGGCGCTCCTCGTAGCCGGGCAGTGCCTCCGAAAGCGCGCCGCCGGCTCGCAGATCGCGCTCGACCTGGGCGCGTAGCGTGGTGTCCTCCATGTCAACATCAGCGTCCCTGCTTGCGTTAGCGGCCGTGTGCGAGCCGTCACCCGCCGGCGCGGCCGAGGATGCTTCCACCGCCGGATCGACACTCGGCTGCCCTTTCTTGCCGCTGCGCTTCGCCATCTCGCCCGCCCTGCCGCTTGCCATCTCGTCCATCTGTTCTATCCGCTTTGCCAGTGTATCACAGCGCACTGTGCCGGTCGCCAGGCGCCGTACAATTGGCGTACGACGTGCGGCGTATGCCGTGAGAACACTCTCATCGAATCCTCATGCAACCTCCATGTCGGCACTCTATACTGGGCGATAGTGCCGAGAGATCGAGCAACCCGCGCGCGTCCGTCATGATGAGCCAAGCAGCCGCGCCAGACAGGCGGCGCCGAGCGCCGCGGCGAGTGTGAGGGGAGCGTGCTCATGGAGCCGCCGTTCGACGATTCGCCCACCATCCCGATGCTGCCGCCGCGCGATGGGGAATCTCACCAGCCGCGGCCCCACCAAAGTCCACCACAATATCCCCAGCAGCCGCCCGCCTGGCCCGCATCGCCGCCGCCTCAGTGGCAACCGGCGCCGCGCGTGCGGCAGTCTGTGGCGGGGACAGGGCAGCAGAGCAGCGCGCACACGCGGGCACGAGCGCATCCGACGCGGCGCATGCCGCACGTCCAGGCGCTGTCGCTGGCTGCGCGCCTCAAGCGCTGGAGCATCGGGCTGGCGGCGGCGGCGTTCGTCGCCTTCGTCGGGCTGGCCGCGGGGCATGTGACCGGCGTGACCGCCGCGCAGGCCGGCTCTTCCTCATCCTCGAACAACAACGCCTCACAGCAGAACAGCGGCGATGATGGCGGCTTCTTCGGCGGAGAGCGCAACAACGGCAACAACGGCGGCTTCTTCGGCTCAGGAAGCTCGGGGTCGTCGCCGTCGTCGGGGACGGGCGTCTCGTGAGCGCGGACCTGGGCGGCCAGGCTGCTGCGGCAGCAGCGGGGCCGGCGGGTGAACCCGCGCCTATGGGCCTGCGGCCACCAAGCCCGCCTGCGCGGGCTGGGGACGGAGTGGCGGATGGCCCTGAGGAGCAGAGCGGGCAATATGCGACGCCGGAGGGGATGGCGCGCGTTGCATTCGCGGCGATGGGCACGACGGTGTCGCTGCTGCTGCCGGGGGGTGATGCCGAGACCGGCGGGGCGCTGGCGCGCGAGCTCTTCGAGGAGTGGGAGCGGACGCTGAGCCGCTTCCGCCCTGAGAGCGAGCTGTCGCGGCTGAACGCGCGCGTGGGCGAAACGGTAGCGATCAGTCCGCTGCTCTGCGAGGTGCTGGCGGCTGCGCTGGCCGCGGCGAGCGCGACAGGCGGCCTCTACGATCCGACGCTGCTGCACCAGATCGTAGCTGTCGGCTACGGGCGCAGCTTTGACGAGCTGCCGCGTGCGCAGGGTCTGGTGGTTGACCTCGGTGCGCTGCGGCCCGGCGGCGACTGGCGCGGCGTGGCGCTCGACACGGAAGCCCGCACGGTGCGACTGCCGCGCGGGGCGGGTCTCGACTTCGGCGGCATCGCCAAAGGGATGGCGGTGGACGCGACGCTCGCGCGGCTGCCGGCACGGGGCATCACGGCGGCGCTGGTCAACGCCGGCGGCGATCTGGCGGTGATGGGCCTGCCGCCGGGCGTGGAGGCGTGGACGCTGACGGTGCCGGGACGCGGACGCGACGCGCAGTGGGCGATCCCGCTGCGACGCGGGGCGCTGGCGACCTCTGGGATTGCGCGGCGGCGCTGGCGCCAGGGCGACGCGCAGCGCCATCACCTGCTCGATCCACGCACGGGGATGCCGGCGGAGAGCGGGCTGTGGTCGGTGACGGTGGCGGCCGAGCAGTGCGCGCAGGCCGAGGTAGCGGCGAAGGTCGCCTTCGTGCTCGGAGCGTCAGCGGGTGCGGCGTTCCTGGAGCGCATCGGGCTGGCCGGCGTACTGGTGCATGAGGATGGACAGCTCACGACCGCCGGCGACTGGCCGCGCGAGATGGCGATGGTTGCCGCCGAGGGACGCGCCGATATCGTAGGGGCGTCCGGTGGACGCCCGCCTGTTCCTGGTGGACGCCTGCGTGTGCCCGATGGACGCCCGCGCGAGCAGGTGGAGGGATCCCGGCGAGGGGAGGGTGCGCCATGAGCGCGTGGGAGGCCGTAACCTGGGACGTGGCGCGCGCGGGAGGCTTCACCGCGTACGTGCTGCTGACGCTCTCGGTGGCGCTGGGCCTGCTGCTCACGATGCAGTGGCAGTCGGCGGGGCGCTGGCCGCGGCTGCTCAATAGCGAGCTGCACAACTTCCTCACGCTGCTGAGCCTGATCTTCGTCGGCGTGCATGTGCTGGCGGTATGGGTAGACCCGTTCACGCGCTTCGGCTGGTCGGAGGTCTTCATCCCCTTCGTCAGCCACTACCGGCCGCTGTGGATGGCGCTGGGGATCGTGGCGCTCTACCTGGGGCTGGCCGTTGGCCTGAGCACCTGGATGCGCCCGCTGATCGGCTATGCCTGGTGGCGGCGCCTGCACCTGCTGACGCTGGTCTGCTACGGGCTGGTGACGGCGCATGGCCTCGCGACTGGCAGCGATACACGCACCTGGTGGGCCGTGATGATCTACCTGGGCAGCGCGCTCGCCATCGCCGGGCTGCTGCTGATCCGCCTGCTGGAGCCGGCCTCGCCGCGGGGGCGGGCGCATCCCGTGTGGGCCTCACTGGTCGCGGTGGCCGTGGTGGTCGGCGGCTTCTGGGCGCTGCTGGGGCCGCTGCAATCCGGCTGGAACGCGAGCGCCAACAACGGCAACGGCTCCGGCGCGCGCATCGCCGTCGCCAATTCCAGCGCCAGCGGCAACAGCACGGCGACGCCGGCCGCGGGGAATGGGGGAGGCGCGGGCGCGTTCGGCAGCGCGTTCAGCGCGCAGGTGCAGGGCAGCTTCAGCCAGAGCGGTCCCGACGCCAGCGGCACCGTGACGTACGCGATCCAGGCCACGCTGCAGAACGGTGCGACGGGCCAGCTCGGCCTGCGGATGAGCGGGCAAGACGACGGCAATGGTGAGGTGAGTATCACGTCGAGCAGCGTAACGCTCGGCACAGCGGCCAATTCCTCGCTCTACTCCGGCCAGGTGATGCAGATCGAGTCGGACGGCTCGCGCTGGAACGTGACGGCGACGCTGGCGCAATCCGGCTCCACGTCACACACACTCACCATCACGCTCTCGCTGCGCATCAGTGGCGGCACCGTGCGCGGCAGCATCCAGGGCACGCCGGGTGGTGCGGGCGGGGGGTAGAGGGAGACGGAGAACGCGAAGGACGCGAAGCCAGCGCGAAGAACGCGAAGAAGATGGGGAGAGAGCAACCGCAGAGGACGCAGAGGGTGCGGAGGCAGGGAGACAGGGAGACTGCGAAAGGTATGATCCCAGGTTCGGGTGCATCGCCAATGCGTACGAAGTGGCTCGCGCCACGGGATTGCCCGCGGTGCTTCAGACCGCCTACTGCCCGTACCACACCGCGTGTTCTGACGTGTGTGCGTGATTTGTGTGTGTCGCGTTCAGACTCGCTACCGCTCGGTGTAGGGGCGAGACATGTCCCGCCCGGCGTGTGAGAGGTGAATTGCCGCTCCCCATGTCTATCGAACGCTCCTACACATGGGGAGGCGAGGGGAGATCAGAAGCCGGTGAGGCAGATCGGCGGCGTGGCGGCGAGGAAGAGCCGCGTGACGGCGTCGAGCCGGGCGGGATCGGAGAGCGTGGCGAGACCGTGGCGATACAAGCTCTCGAAGGGCACGACGCCCAGCAGCAGCGAGGCGAAGTCGGCTACGTCGAGCGTGATCGTGGCATGGGCATTGCTCGCGCCGTCGGGAACGATCTGAGCGTGCCCGTTGCGGAACGCTATCGTCACGGGGCCGTCGTTGGCCGGCAGGAAGCTGTCGCGCACGGCGACGCGCAGCCGCAGCGTCTGGCCGCCGAAGTCGTGATCGGCGAGCGCGCGGAAGGCGGCGGCGGTGTCGAGCACGCGATACATGATGCCGGTGCCCTGCGTGTTGGTCATGTGCGCCATCACAATGTGCGGAATCACCTCGGCGGAGCCGGCGAGGCGCGGATCGAAGAACAGGTCGGAGAAGTGGGGGTCCTGGTTGCGGAAGACGACGTGGCGCACCTGGTCCGCCTGACTGCGCAGGAAGGCCAGCAGCCCGCGCAGCGCCTCGGGCGTCTCGTAGAGCAGCTCGTCAACGGTCAGATCGTTGGCGGTGAAGTGGTTCGGGATGCCAGCGGACGCGAACTCGAAGGAGAGATAGCCACGCAGCGCGCCGTCCTGCCAGTAGCCCGCCGCGTGGGTCGCGGGATTCGCCAGATTGCGCGCGAAAGGCCGCTCGGTGCGCTGGAACATGCCGTGCGAGCGCTGCTGGATGCGCGCATAGCACGCCGCGAGCACGGGCGCGTCGTCGGGCGTGAGCGGGGTCACGGCGGAGCGGTCGCCATCGGCGGGCAGATCGGCGGTGTACACGCGATACTCGTTGGCCTTGGTGCCGTAGCCGAAGCCCATCTGGTGATAGAAATCGGGCCGGAAGGGATAGAGCGCGGCGAAGGGCGCGCCCCGCTGGCGATAATGCTCCAGGAAGAACGTGACGAGGTCTTTGGCGACGTGCTCTTTCTTGTGGAAGAGGTCCACCGCGACCCGGCCGACACCGCCGGTCAGCACCTGCGCGCCGAAGACGTTCATCGTGAAGTCGAAGAGCCGCATGCCGCCGGCGAGCGTGCCATCGCGGAAGGCGCCGTAGAGCGCGCTATCCGGCTCGGTCAGCTCGCCGCGCCAGCGCTCCAGCGTCTGCTCGCGCTGCTCAGGCGTATGCGCCGCGAAGCTGGGGAACGCGCCGTTGACGATGGCGAGAAACGGCTCCAGGTCGGCTTCGGTCATGCGGCGGATGTCGGTCATGATGAGTGGCTGTCCTTCGTGGGGCGATACGCTTTTGCTTGCCATCTCCGCGGCATCGCTTGCGGCACGCGGATGACGAGATTGTACCCGCGCCCCGCTTGCTACAAGGCTGGCCGGAATTCGCCGTCCGTGAACACGATCCGGTGCGCGGCGACGAGCGGCAGCAGCTCGGTGTAGACCTCGCCGGGCATCAGGCCCAGGTCGGCGGCGAGCTGGAGCCACGAGCGGCCAGCGCGAATGCCGTCGAGCAGTGTGGCGGCGAGCGGCGAGAGCGCGGGATCGCCCGGATCGCCGGGAGCGTGGCGCAGCTCCAGGATGCGTGCATGGGGATCGTCGTTGGACATGCTGCGCTCCCTCCCGTCCTATGAGGCCCGATGTATGAAGGGTGAGGTGAAGATGAAGGGGATAATGCGAGCAAAAAGAACGCGGGCGGCACATCCGGCCAAGGAAAATGCCGCCCGCGGGCGCGACTGGGACGCGCCAATCTGTTCTCTCGCCGTCGGGGCCAGAGGGCGTCCACCGGACCCAGACGGCAGCGGGCGTCCACCGGACGCCCCTACGCGCTCCTCTGGCACCCCCTCGCCTCCGCGGAGGCGAGGGGGCTGGGGGTGAGGACCCCTACCGCAGTTCGTTGAGTTGGCGCTCAGCCTCATCGAGCGAAAGCGAGCCGTTGCGGAGCTGCTCGAGGATCGCCCGGCGACGCGCCTCGGCCTCGTCGCTGGATGCCGCACCGGAACCGGCGCCCGCGGCCTGCGCGTCGGCGTCGTCGTCATACTCGATGCGCACGCGCTGGGCACCCGATGGCTTCGCACCGCCTGAAGACGACGCACTGCCGCCGCCCTGGCGAGCCTCCCAGCCGCGGCGGGCATTGTCGAAGGCGTCTTCGAGGTCGCCCATCGCCTTTTCGAGGGCGCCGCGCATGTCGCGGCCGACGGACTCCCAATCGGTCTCGCGCAGGCGCCGGGCGGCACGCTCGGCGTACTCCTGCGCCTGATCAGCGGCCTTGCGCGCGGCACGCTCGGCCTTCCCGCGCAGCTCGCCCAGCTTCTCGTCGTACTCGCCGTAGGTGTGGGCACCACTGCCGCGCTCCCACTCGACGCCGAAGGCGCGGGCGGCGCCCAGGCCGTCGGGATCCTCGGTCTCACTGTACGGGCCCTGGAAGTGGACGTGCGCGCGGCCGGGGCCGCGGTCGAGCCGCACGCGGAAGCGCCGCCCGCCGAAGTTGCCCTCCCAGGTGCGCGTATCGCCCTCGTGCTGCTCGGTCTCCTGATCTTTGGTTTCGTTGCCAACGAACTCGTCGCCCATGCCGTGTTCCTCCTCGATGCGATCGGTGGCGGTGATGCTGATATCGCCGCCGCTGCGAAGTGTTACCGCGGCCTCGCCGCGGCCGATGACGCCCACCAGATTGCGCCGTCGCCCCCGCTCGACCGAGAGCGGCAGCCGCGTGCGAATCTCTCCACCATGGGTCTGCGCGACAAAGCGGGCGTTCACCTCGCCGCGCACGCGTAGCTCGATGTCTCCTCCGGCGTGAATGCGATACTCCGCCTCGGGCCGCAGCGGCGTATCGAGATGGACGTCGCCGCCGACGCGGCCAGCTATCAGGCCAGCCAGCGCGTCGCGGACCTCCAGATCGCCGCCGACGGTGCTCAGGCGGATCGGCATGGTCGCCTCGCGGATCACCGCGTCGCCGCCGATGCTCGAAATCTCGACCGGCCCGCTAGCGCCGTCGAGGCGCAGGTCGCCGCCCACCGCGGCCAGTGTCACGCCGGTCACGGCGGCCAGCACCAGGTCGCCGCCGATTGCCGTCGCGCGCAGCGTAACCGTCGTGCGGTCGGCGCGCAGGTCGCCACCGACGGTGCCGACCAGGGTCGCGTCGCCGCAGCGGCTCAGGCTCACGTCGCCGCCGACCGCCTCGCGCAGCGCGATGCCCGGCACATCGCGCGCCTCCACATCGCCCGAGACGTGGCCGATCAGCGGCGGCTCGTCGTAGTCCTGGATGGTCAGGTCGCCGCTCACGTTGCGCACGCGGAGCTGGCCGCCCTTCTCGGCTTCCAGGCCGCCGCCCACCTGCACCAGATCGCAGACCGCGACATCCAGCAGGTCGGCGTCGCCGGCCACGCGCTGGGTGGTGAACATGCCGTCCAGATGCTCGACAGTCAGGTCGCCGTAGATCTGGCGCACGAGAATCCGCGCGCCGTCGGGCACGCGCAGCTCGCTGTCGTCGGGCAGGCGCGAAAAGCGCAGCGTACCGTCTTCGTGTGTCGCGAGGTTCCCCGCCAGATCTTCGCCGCCGATGGTCAGCAGCAGTTGCGGCGCACCCCCCATCACGCGGAAGTCGCCCTCGACCACGTCGATCTCGATCCGCGGGCCGTGCGGTGCCTCCTCGCGCTCGGGCGCGGGTTCCTGCTGCGGCGGCTCGCCGTCCATCGGCTGCGTGCCAGTGTCGTCGTCGTGCGGCTGCTGGCCTAGAGTGTCCTCGTCGCCGGGTTGGAAGGCGCCGCCCTCACCCTCGGTTGGCTCCATCATGATCTCCCCTTCCCCTCGAAGTACGGCTCACACGGCCGCGTGTTGCGCAATCGGCGCCATCGCATGGGCGATCAGCGGTCGCCGGCCGCGATCCAGGTCAGTGTCAGATAGCCCTGGCGACCCGCGAGACCGGCACCGAAGCGGTCCAGTCGCCAGAAGAAGACGCCCACCGGCGGCAGTGTCTCGTAGCGCAGCAGCGAGAAGCCGGAGACCGGCTGCGCCAGGGCCGGCGCTGAGGCGGGGGTAGCTGCCGGCAGCGGCGCCGTGGCAACCAGCGCGAGCTGGGCGCCGGGCGGGATCGCGGGTGTCGTGCCGCCGGCGAGGATCGCCGGGGTGTCGAGACGCTTGAGCCTGAGGCCGTAGGCCAGCAGCAGGTCGCCCAGGCGCGAGCGCAGGCCCGCGGCCTCACCCACACCGGCGTCCGCTCTCTGCCCTTCGTGTGCCGTGGTGCCGGACTGAGCCTCGCGTGCCAGCCGCTCGATCTCAGCCTCGCGCCGCAGGCTGGCCTGATGAGTGGCGATCTCGTGCTCTACGAACTGCGGATTGAACATCGCCGGGCCTCCCTGGATTGGAGCAGCGGAGCAATCGGTTGCGATCGCCCGCGCAGGTTCAGTCTATCAGTCGTCTTCGTCGCCGGTGTCGTCGCCGTCTTGCAAGCCGCCGCCCTGCCGTTGCAGCAGACGGTGCGCCTCGTCGGTCGAGATGCGCCCGGCGGCGAGGTCGGCCAGGATCTCGCGGCGCGCGCGGCGGCGCTCCGGCTCGGGCAGCTCCTCGTCGGGCGCGAAGCCCAGCGCGTCGAGCACCGCCGCCAGGCGCGCCTTGACGGTGGGATACGAGATGCCGAGCATGTCCTCGACGTTCTTGATGGTCCCCCGGCAGCGCAGGAAGGTCTCGACGAATTCGAGCTGCGCGCGATCCAGGCGGGCCAGGCGACCGAAGCGCGCCTCGACGTCGGCCCTGGTGTAGAGGGGACCGCTGCGGGTCGCGCCGCCACTGCCACTAGCCGCCACCTGTGCGCCCGCGATGCGGAAGGCGCCGTCGAGGGCGGTGCCGCATTGGCCGCAGGCGAGGCGGGTGACGGTCATCGGGGCGCTACAAACGGGGCAGCGGCCGTCTACGTCGTGGACCTGGTGCTGGGGCATCGCATGCGATCCTTTCGCCGGGCATCCACCTGCGCTGGCGGCCATGGATGGCCGGCGCGGGTGATTTCTCGGTCTGGGAGAGACTGTACCTGACCAACTTGAAAAAGTCAATGGTGATATTGACATTCTCAACATGATCATCAATTTTGGTTATGTAGCACCGCGGAGTGGGCGACGGCGGCAGGGGGGCCGGCGGCTGAATCCGCGCCTACGGGCCTCCCGGCCACAAAGCCCGCCTGCGCAGGCTGGAGAACGCGCGACGACGAAGAGCAGGGGCAGGTGGAACGTCCACAAGATGGGGTCCGGAGCCTGGCGCTCACGGCGGCGAAAGCAGCGTGCGCGAGACATCGCCCGGTACTTCGGGGTAGGGGTGATATGGGCTGTGGCCGGGCGGCACGCGATTCGTCTTAGAACCTGTACCAGGCGGCGCCCCCGTCAAGGCGAGCGCGTCCAGCCGGGACGCATTCCACACCACCTGAAGGGGGATAGCATCCATGACCACCGCAACCAGGCCGCCCGCAACCAGGCCAACGACATCCACAACAAGGCCCACGACAGCCGCCCGGAAGCCTGCACCCAGAAAGACCGCGACCCACAAGACCGAGACCACCCTCAAGGCTGAGCTATCGCCGGTCGAGTCACTGATCGTCGAGACCGCGCTGGGCGAAGAGGCGCTGCGCCTGGGTCCCGACGGCGTGCTGGCGCGCATCCAGGAGCTGACCCGCGAGCGCCAGAAGCTCTATGCCAAGACGGCCGCGCACCCGATCCTCGCGCCGACCTACGCGCCGCGCATCCGTGCGGTGGCCGCCGAGCTGGAGATGCTGTGGGAGCTGCATCGCCGCCAGCGCGCCACCCGCCGCGTACAGATGGAGCGCGCGCTCAACGTCAGCATCGAGGTCGAGCCGAAGGACGAGCGCGACGAGAGCGACTTCGAGGACGACGAGGATCACGACGAGCGCACCCCGCGCCGCCGAGCCCACCCCGGCCGTGGCGCCGCATAGCCGACGACAGGGGGTGACGGGGAACGCGGAATTCGCGGAGGATACGCAGAGGACGCGGAGCGAGAGCGGGAGAGATTGGCGCCGGGCACAGAGGGGACAGGGATGGTCCAGATGATATGCATCGCTGCTTCCGTAGGCGAGATCGCATTTCGGGCGGGCAGGCGGTCTGAAGCACCGCGGGTAATCCCGTAGCGAGAAGCATTCCGGGCAGAGGATGCTCGGCCTGGAAGAATGAGGCAGGATAGCCTGTGCTTGTATTGGTCGGCGGTGCCTCTGACACCTGCGATCCAGAACGAGCCGCCATTGTATTTCGCGCGCCCGCATGCTATACTGGCCCTAGAACGTGCGATAGGCGCACCCGCGGGAACGGGTACGCCCATCTGACCCCGGCGCTGTCGTTTCCAGCGCGAGGGCTATGCATAAGGATAACATGAGCGGCGTGGCAACGCCTAACATCGCCAAATCCTTGCTACCTGCTCGCACACAACGGCAGCGCCACATCCAAAGGGGGCGGGATTACTCAGCCCCCTTTCAGGAGGCGCGCGACACCCATGTCCGAGCAATCAGGTGAGTACCTCGTACCAGTCGAGCAGGCAGTTGTTCCGTTCTTTGACCGCACGATCGTCGCGGCCAGACTCTCCGATGGGCGCATAGTAGCCGCCCTGAGATCGCTCTGTGACGCGCTCCAATTGGATCGCTACGGTCAGGTGCAGCGCATCCGCGGCGACGAGGTGCTGAACGAGCAACTGCTCCATGTAGAGATTGTTACTGAGGGCGGCCCGCAGATCGTGGACGCACTGAGCGCTTGGGCCATTCCCATGTGGCTTACAGGCGTCAAGCTCACGCGCATCGCTGCAGAGAAGCGGCCTGCCATCCTGGCATTCAAGCGCCAGGCTGCCGACGTGTTGTATCGTCACTTCGCGGATCGGACCGCACTCCCAGCGCCCGACACGCTCGTGCCGTCCGAGCCGATCGCGCGGCCTGAGCGGCCGGCGGATGGCGCCGAGCGATCGGCCTGGATTGAGTACCATCACGCGATGGAGGCGTGGCTGCGCTGGCAGGACGACATGGACCGCTGGCGCGCGAGAGTAGATCAGCGCCAGACCGAGCTGGAGGACCGCATGGAGAGCGTCGAGGAGGTCACGCGGCTGATCCCGGAGATCCTCGACCGACTGGGACCGGAGACGCTCTCGCCGGAGCACCAGGCGACGGTCAAGAATCTGGCGAAGCGCCTCAATGAGCTGGCCGGCTTCAGCTATGCGACTATTTACGGCGAGCTGAACGCGGCGTTCCACGTCGGCAAGTACAGCGACATCCCCGCGGCGCGCTGGCCCGACGTGCTGGCGTGGTTCAAGGCGCGCATTGACGCCGCCGAGCGCCGGCACGCGCGGTGACGGTGGGTGCCGCGGCACGGGCGCACGACACGTGTGCGGAGAAGCGACGCCGCCAGAGGGCGCATGCCATGCGCCCCTAAGAACCCCTCCGGCTGCCGGCGGACATCCCAGATGCCTCGATGAAGCCGCGGTCTCCCATCTCCTCTGAGAGAGGCCGGGGGCGAGAATTTCCGCCCTTGTGCGCCTGGCGAGACATGTCTCGCCCCTACAGTGAGCGCGACGTACAGCCGTTCTTCTGTCCCTCTCTCCTCTGCTTCTGCCTCTGCGTCCTCTGCGTCCTCTGCGGTTCCTCTCCCCTCTCCCTCCTCCGTTCCCTCCGTTTCCTCTGTGGTGAATCACTTCTCTTCTCCGCGCTCTCCGCGAACCTCCGCGGCCTCCGCGTTCACCGTCACTCGTCGTCGTGCTTCTCTCACCCCGCCGTGCGGTACAATTTGACCTGGATTGTTCCACAAGCCGGTTTCGGTTGGGCGCGCGGGTGCGCGCCGCGATATGCATGAGGAGCGAGGGCGAGATCAATGGCGATCAAGAAGGTAGGCGTTGTCGGCGGCGGGCTGATGGGTAGTGGCATCGCCCAGACCGCCGCGCAGTCGGGCTACGACGTGCTGCTGCTCGAGATCAACCAGGAACTGCTCGACAGGGGCATGGGGCGCGTCACCGGCGCCTGGGAGATGCTGCAGAACAAGGGCAGGATTACTCCTGAGCAGGCGCAGGAGAACCGCGGGCGCATCCGCGGCACCCTCGACCTGGGTGCGTTCCATGACCGCGACATCGTGATCGAGGCGATCATCGAGAACCTGGACCAGAAGCGCGCGCTCTTCCGCCAGCTCGACGAGATTGCGCAGCCGCAGGCGCTGCTGGTCAGCAACACCTCGTCGCTGCCGATCACCGAGCTAGCCGCCGTCACCGGACGTGAGTCTCAGGTCGCCGGTCTGCACTTCTTCAATCCGGCGCCGGTGATGAAGCTGGTCGAGATCGTGCGCACGATTGCCACCAGCGACGCGACCACCGGCGAGCTGCGCGGCTTCGCCACATCGCTGGGCAAGACGCCGATCGTCGCCAAGGATACCGCCGGTTTCGTGGTCAACTTCCTGCTGATCCCCTACATGCTGGCCGCGATCCGCATGTACGAGCACGGCGTGGCGACGATGGAGGATATTGACACCGGCATGAAGCTCGGCTGCGGCTACCCGATGGGTCCCTTCGAGCTGCTGGACTACGTCGGCCTCGATACCACGCTCTACGCCGCCGAGCAGATCTACGCCGAGAATCCCGACCCGGCCTACGCGCCGCCGACGCTGCTGCGCCGCATGGTGCAGGCGGGCCGCTACGGCAAGAAGAACGGCAAGGGTTTCTATGCCGGCACCGACAACATATCGCAGAAGTAGGGGCGTCCGGTGGACGCCCGTTCGCGTCCGGTGGACGCCTGCCGCGCATCGCAGTGTAGTGGCGAGGCCCGCCTCGCCTCTGTCGAGGGGTGAGTACCCCAGGAGACACCACATATGCCATCGTTTACCGACCGCGACATCGTCGTGCTGGGCGGCGTGCGCACACCCTTCGGCACGTTCATGGGATCGCTGCGCGACATCTCGGCCATTGACCTGACCACCATCGCCGCCAAAGAGGCGCTGACCCGCGCGGGCGTGGCGCCGGCCGATGTGGACCAGGTGGTCTTCGGCAACGTCATGCAGACCAGCAAAGACGCGATCTACTTCGCGCGCCACGTCGCGCTCAAGGCCGGCGTGCCGATCGAGGTGCCGGCGCTGACCGTCAACCGGCTCTGCGGCTCGGGCCTGCAATCCGTGGTCAACGGCGCGCAATCGCTGCTGCTGGGCGAGGGCAGCATCGCGCTGGTGGGCGGCGGCGAGAACATGACCCAGGCGCCGTTCGTGATCCGCGGCGCGCGCACCGGCCTCAACTTGGGCGAGCATCAGCTCGAAGACTTCCTGTGGGAAGGGCTGGTGGATAGCTACTGCGGCTGCGGCATGGCGATCACCGCCGAGAATCTGGCGCAGCAGTATGGCATCAGCCGCGAGGAGATCGACGCCTACGCCCTGCGCAGCCAGCAGGCGGCGCGCAACGCCCAGCAGCGCGGCTATCTGGCCGAGGAGATCGTGCCCGTCACGGTGAAGGACCGCAAGGGGCGCGAGACGGCGATCGACCAGGACGAGGGCATCCGCGAGACTTCGATGGACGCGCTGGCGAAGCTGCCGGCGCGCTTCAAGCAGGGCGGGGTGGTGACGGCCGGCAACGCCAGCGGCATCAACGACGCCGGCGCCGCGTTGGTGATCGCCACCGGGCAGGCGGCACGCGAGCGCGGGCTGACGCCGACCGCGCGGCTGGTCTCGTGGGGTATCGTGGGTGTCGAGCCGCGGGTTATGGGCATCGGGCCGGCCCCGGCGATCCGCCAGGCGCTCAAGCGCGCGGACCTGACGCTGGAGCAGATGGACCGCGTGGAGGTCAACGAGGCCTTCTCGTCGCAGTATCTGGCGGTCGAGAAGGAGCTGGGGCTGGACCGCGAGAAGACCAACGTCAACGGCGGCGCGATCTCGCTGGGCCATCCGCTGGCGGCGAGCGGCACGCGGCTGGCGCTGACGCTGATCAACGAGCTGCGGCGCAACGGCCTGCGCTACGGCGTGGCGTCGCTGTGCATCGGCGGCGGCCAGGGCATCGCGGCGGTTTTCGAGGCGTTGTAGGCTGTAGCACAAGCATCCTGGTGACCCGCGCGGAGAAAGGGCTGCCTCATGGCGCCGCCCATCACGCGACCCATCACCTGCCCCGCGCTCATCGGGCGTGCGCCGTATCTGGAGGCCGTCACGGCCCAACTGCGGCGGGCGTCGGAGGGCGCGGGCCATACGCTGCTCGTGTCGGGCGAGGCCGGCATTGGCAAGTCGCGCGTGCTCGCGGAGGTTGAGGCCGAAGCCAATCGCCGCGGCGTCGCCTGCCTGGCCGGCAACGCCTACGAAGCCGACCACGACGTGCCCTTCGCCCCGCTCACCGACCTGCTGCGCGGCGTGCTCAGTGGGTGCTCGGCGGACGATCTGGAGCGGCTGCTGAGCTTGCCGTCGGGGCGCTACCTGCCCGAGCTGCTACCCGCGCTGGCGCCCCGCGTGCCGGGCTTCTCACCGGATGCGGACGATCCCGACCAGCGCAAGCAGCGCCTCCACGCGATGCTCGACGAGATGCTGCTCGGCGCGGCAGTGGGAAGTCCGGCGCTGATCGCCATCGAAGATGTGCATTGGGCCGACGAGACGAGCCTCGATTATCTGCTCCATCTGGCGCGGCGCGGCGCGCAGCGGCCCGTCTTGCTCGTCCTCACCTATCGCAGCGACGAGGTTCACCCCATCCTGCGCCACTTTCTTGCCAGCCTCGACCGCGAGCGACTGGCGACCGAAGCGCGCCTCTCGCCGCTCGACCGCGCCGAGGTGGGCGACATGCTGCGCGCGATCTTCGGCCTCACACGCCCTCCGCGCGCCGATCTGGTAGCCGCGCTCTACGAGCTGACCGAGGGCAACCCATTCTTCATCGAAGAGGTACTGCACATCCTCGTCGCCGGGGGCGACATCTTCTTCGCCGACGGCCGGTGGGACCGCAAGCCGCTCGACGAGATCCAGATTCCTCGCAGTGTCCACGACACTGTGCAGCGCCGCGCGCTGGGCCTGAGCGCCGATGCCGCCCGCGTGCTCAACCTCGCCGCGGTGCTCGGCCGCCGCTTCGACTTCGCGCTGCTGCGCGAGGTCAGCGGCTGCGACGAAGCCCCTCTGCTCGACCTGCTCAAGGAGCTGATCGCCGCCCAGCTTCTGGTGGAGGAGTCCGACGAGCGCTACGGCTTCCGCCACGCGCTGACCCGTCAGGCGGTCTACGCCGAACTGCTGGCCCGCGAGCGTCGGCTGCTGCACCGCGGCGTGGCCGAGACGGTCGAGCGCCTGGCGGGGAGGCATCCGGCGCCGCGCTGCCTGAGCTGGCGTATCACTACTTCGCCGCAGGTGTCTGGGAGAAGGCGGCGGTGTATTCCCAGCTCGTCGGCGATCGGGCGCTTGCGCTCTTCTCGCCCGGCGCCGCCGTCGAGCACTTCACGCGTGCGCTCGATGCCGCCCAGCGGCAGGGCACCTCGCCGTCGCTGGGCGTGCTGCGCTCGCGCGGCGCGGCCTACGAGACGCTAGGCGAGTTCGAGCACGCGCGGGCAGATTACGAGCGCGCGCTGGAACGGGCGCGCGACGGCGGCGACTGGAGCGCGGAGTGGCAGACCTTGCTCGATCTCGGCATGCTGTGGTCCGGACGCGATTACGCACGGGCCAGCGACTACTACCGCCTGGCCCACGAGCGCGCGCAGGCCTCCGGCGACGCGAGCGCCGTCGCCCGCAGCCTCAACAGCCTGGGCAACTGGCTGCTCAACGTGGATCGGCCGGCCGAGGCGCTGCGCTACCACCGCGAGGCGCTCGCCGCCTTCGAGGCGCTCGGCGACCAGCACGGCATCGCCGAGACACTCGATTTCCTGGGGATCACCTCGTACCTGAGCGGCGACCTGTTCCAGGGCACGCGCTACTACGAGCGCGGTGTCGCGCTGCTGCGCGAGCTGAACGAGCGCAAGCTGCTCGCCTCGGCGCTGGCGCCGATGCCGCTGCGTGGCATGACCTGGCAGACCGACTGCCTGGTCCCGGCGGCTGAGAACCTTCCCGCTGCCACCGCCCAGGCCGAGGAATCGCTCGCCGTGGCCCGCGAGATCGGCTGGTCGGCGGGAGAGGCCTTCGCGCGGCTGATGTTGGGCTGCAGTCTCAGCGCACAGGGGGATTACGGGACCGCCCTCGACCACGTTCGCGCGGGGAAGGCGCTGGCGGCCGAGATCGAACACCAGCAATGGCTCGCCGGCCTCGGCTGCATCCACGGTTCCATCCTGCTCGACATCTTCGCGCTCGACGACGCGCGCGCGACGCTGGCCGAGGCGCTCGCGATCGGCCGCGCGATAGGCTCCGCCCACTGGGTCGGACTCATCTCCAGCCCCCTCGCACGCTGCCTCGCGCAGCAGGGCGCGCACGACGGGGCGAACGCCGTGCTGGATGCCACGTTCCCGCCTGGCGCGCCCGCCACGACCCTCGGTCAATTCCTGGTTGCGTGCGCGCGTATCGAGGTGGCGCTCGCGCGCGGCGAGCCGGAGCGCGCCCTGATGCTGGCCGACGCGTTCGCCGCTACCACGCCCAACGCCGTGAGTGCGGACGACATCCCGCGCGTCGCCTGGCTGCGCGGGCGTGCGCTGGCGGCGCTGGGCCGGCACGGCGAGGCGGAGCGCTCGCTGCTGGCTGCCGAGCGACACGCACACCAGCACGGCGCGCGTCCGCTACTGTGGCGCGTGCAGGCCGATCTCTGCGCGCTGGCGCTGGCCCGTGGCGGCGAGCGCGACACCGGCCGCGAGACGAGCATCCAGCAAACCCTGGCCGCGCTCGCCCAAAACATCCCCGATCCAGCCATGCGCGCGGCCTTCCAGGCGGCCGCATCCGCGCACATGCCGCTGCTCTTGCGTTCAGCGCTGGCTGCTGTCCCGGCGGCCACGCCGCGGCGCTCGACGGCGGGCGCGCCAGGCGGCCTGACGGCGCGCGAGCGCGAGGTCGCGGTGCTCGTCGCCGAGGGCCTTGCCAACCGCGCGATTGCCGGGCGGCTCGTCGTGGGCGAGCGCACGGTCGAGACGCACGTCACCAACATCCTCGGCAAGCTCGGCTTCACGAACCGCGCGCAGATTGCCGCCTGGGCCGTCGCCCACCAGCTCGCCGCGCTTGATACGGATGGCGCCCGGTAGGAGTCTTCACCCCCACGACCCCCTCACCCCACGGGCGAGACAGGTCTCGCCCCTACACCCCCGGAGGCGAGGGAGAGTGTGCTACGCGCCGCTGTCATCCTCCGTACTGCTTGCGACTGCTCGCGCGCGCCTGTCCGTATCTGCTGCCGCGGAAATCTCCGTACGTCCCCGCGCGAAGATTCCGTGCCCTCCGCGATGCATCGCGCCTCGATCCCCGGTATCCTCACTCCCATCAGTGGCAATCAAATCAGCAGTCGGCACGCATGCGAGAGGAGGAGCGCGATGTTTGTCACCGTCTATACGTTCCACGCCAGGCAGGGCGGAGAGGACGCCGTCATCGCGCTCTTTGACGAGTGGCAGCGCGAGCGCCGGCAAGCCGCCAGGGGCTTCGTCAGCGGCGAGCTGCTGCGCGACGCCCGCGATCCCGCCAACTTCATCGCGCTCGCCAGCTTCGAGTCCGAGCACGCCCTGCGTGCCCTCGCCGAAACCCCTGAGCAAGACGCCTGGTATCGCAAGCTTGTCGCGCTGACCGAGCATGAGCCGATCTTCACCGACTGCGAGGTCGAGTGGCGCGCCCGCTGACCCGCGCCGACCTGCGCCGACCGCGCCGACCTGCGCCGACCCGCGCTGCCCGTCCCTATCCGGCGTCGCTTCCCACGTTGGGAGCGGCGCCTTTTGCCTGTCCAGCACCAAGCATGGGTGCGGCGTGCTGTGCGCGGCACGAGGGGTGCTCCGCACGAGCATGCCGTGTGAGCCGCGCTGTTGTACTATTGGCTGCGTCTCGTCTCTGAGGCTCGTCGGCGATGTGAGGAGGTCATAGCTCGTGCGCATCTTTCGTTTCGATGCCGCGGTCGCGCGGCCCATCACCGAGTTTGGCAGCGTGGGCGCGTCCATCGCGCCGGTCGCACGGCCAGGTGCGGGATTCGTGCAGCTCGGCTGCATATACGTCGCGGCTGGCGGGTGCGTTGGGCGCCACCCGGCCGGAGAGCCGCAGCTCTTTCTGGTGGTCGCCGGCGAGGGCTGGGTGAGCGGCGCGGACGGCGAGCGCGTGCCGATCCGCACAGGCCAGGCGGCGTTCTGGGAGCCGGGCGAGGAGCACGAATCGGGCAGCGAGCAGGGGATGGCCGTGATGGTGCTGGAGGCGGAGGCGCTCGATCCGGCGCGCTATATGGCGGAGGAGCGTGTGCGTCCGTGACTATGATCACGTTCGAGCGCGACGGCGCGCGCTTCAATTATCGAACGGTGGGCGTGTGCGTCGAGGATGGCTGGGTGCTGCTGCACCGTGCCGAGCGCGACGATTTCTGGTCGCTGCCGGGCGGGCGCGTGGAGCTGGGCGAAGATTCGGCGGCGGCGCTGGGGCGCGAGTTGCATGAGGAGCTGGGCGAGGATTCTGCGGCGGAGGTCGGGTGGCTGCTGTGGGTCGTAGAGAACTTCTTCACGCTCGACGGCGTGCCCTACCACGAGCTGGGGCTGTATTACGCCGTCACGCTGCCGCCGGAATCAGCCTGGCACGATAAGTCACGCGAGCACGCCGGCATCGAGGAAGACCTGGACGGACCGTTGCGCCTGGTCTTTCGCTGGTTCCCGCTGGCCGCGCTGGCCGACCTGCCGCTCTACCCGGTCTTCCTCCGCACAGCGCTGCAACGGCTGCCTGCACACACAGAGCGCATCGTGAACCGCGATGCGCGGGCATGAGCTGGCGTCAGGATGCAGCGGGCCGCGCTAGTTGGTGGGTTTGCGTGCCAGGATGTGGAAGACGTGCCAGTGCTTCGGGATGCCGGAGGCGAGGTGGCCGTCGGCGTCTTCCTCGCTCAGCTCGACGGTTTCGAGGTCGCTCAGGATGGCCTCGGCCTCCGCACGTGTGAGAAAGGTCATGTCGCGCTCGGGGGTGTTCCACTCGTCGTTGACGCCGAAGAAGTGTCCGGCGAAGATGCCGCCAGGGACCAGGGCGGCTTTCAGTCGTGCGAACACGTCGTCAAAGTGGCCCTTGGGGATGAAGGGAAGCGCGTACTGCGCGCTGATAAGATCGTAGGCCGCGCCCGCGAAGGCGAAATCCTCGAACGTGGACTGTACGACGCGCAGACGTTCTGAGGGCAACGCCGAGAGCAACGCCACGGAGCGTGGCTCGGCATCCACCGCCGTCACCTGAAAGCCCTGCTCCAGCAGGTAGCGCGTGTCGCGTCCGGCGCCGGCGCCCAGGTCGAGCGCGCGGCCCTTGCTCGGCGCGAGCGATGCGGCGCGCACGAGCAGCGGCCAAGGCGGGCTGTCTTTGGTGAAGCCGTAGAAGCGGCTCCAACGGGGAGTCGTCATAGTGGCGCTCTCTTCGGGCAAACAGCAGGCGCGCTGAGGGACTCAGGGCGCTGCGACGCAGGTGTGCCGTTCGCGAGATGACTCGTCACGTGCCTATTTATTATACGATCCCGCGCGGTGCACGGATGAGTCGTGCCAGGGGCATGCATCTCTTGGCGTTCGTCGGATTGCGCGCTGTTGACCGCGGGATTGCGCAATGTACCCGCGATTAGGTATATATTGTTGGCATCGGCCGCACCCGCGGCAACTCCTCTCGGCCGCGCGGGCGCGGCAGCGGCTCTCGTGACATCCTCTCCTACAGAGAGGTTCCAGATCCCGACGAGATTGGCACTCACATACGCACGTCACCCCGGACGCTTCGGCGCCCGTGATATTCGATGGCTTCGTAGCGCGTAGCCCACGTAGTGCGTCCATCGCAGGCCAAGGCCAGTTCCAGGTGTGGCGCGAGGGCCACGCAGAAATGCCCCGTGCCCTACCGCGCGCCCAATGCGGGGCGCGCGAGCGGAAGGGATCAGCGCGTATGCGGCAGGCGATTCGCCTCAAGGTCAATGGCGTCGAACGACAAAGCGACGTCGAGGCACGAACGTTGCTCGTCCACTATCTACGCGACGGGCTAAACCTCACCGGCACCCACGTCGGCTGCGATACCGGCCAGTGCGGCGCCTGCACGGTGCTGCTGAACGGCCAGCCGGTGAAGAGCTGCATGGTGCTGGCCGTGCAGGCCGACGGCGCCGAGGTCCGCACCGTGGAGGGGCTGGCGAGCGGCAAGCAGTACCACCCCATTCAGCAGGCGTTCTGGGATAACCACGGCCTGCAGTGCGGCTTCTGCACGCCGGGCTTCATGATGGCCGCGGTGGCGCTGCTCGACCGCACCCCCAACCCCACCGACGACGAGGTCCGCGAGCAGCTCGAAGGCAACCTCTGCCGCTGCACCGGCTACCAGAACATCGTCGCCGCTGTGCAGGACGCTGCCGCCAAGATGCGTGCGACGGCCGCGCTCCCCTCTGACGTGTCACCCATCGAGCACGGCCAGCCGGTGCAGGCCTCGGTCGGCCCGCAGCATAGCGTCGGCGCTGCCGAGCACTACCAGAAGGAGGGTTGAGGTCATGGCCGTCTCCCGCCTCGTTGGCGCTACGGTCAAGCGCCGCGAAGACCCGCGCCTGATCACCGGCAAGGGCGTCTACACCGACGACGTGAAGCTGCCCGGCATGCTGCATATGTCGGTGCTGCGCAGCCCCTACGCTCACGCGCGCATCAAGGGCATTGACACCAGCAAGGCCCGTGCGCTCAAGGGTGTCCAGGCGGTCTACACCGGCGCGGATACCGAGGGCAAGCTCAACCCGATCCCCACCGCCTTTCTGATCCCCAACTCCGACCTCAAGACGCCGCCCTATCTGGCGCTTGCCACCGACACGGTGCGCTACACTGGCGACGGCGTAGCTATCGTGATCGCCGACACAGCAGCCATCGCCCGCGACGCGCGCACTCTGATCGAGGTCGACTACGAGCCGTTGCCGGCCGTCACCTCACAGGAGCACGCGGGCGACGCCGGCGCGCCGCAGCTCCATGACGACGCGCCCGGCAATCAAGCCTTCCACTGGAAGTTCGCCAACGGCGACGTAGGCGCCGCGTTCGCCAATCCTGAGGTGCTCGTCAAGCACCGCTTCGTGCAGCAGCGCCTGGTGCCCAACGCGATGGAGCCGCGCTCGGCGGTGGCCGACTGGAATCCTGGCGCGGAGGAGCTGACCGTCTACAACACGACGCAGAACCCGCACATCGCGCGCTTCGTGGCCTCGGCGGTCAGCGGCATCCCGGAGCATAAGATCCGCTTCCTCGCGCGCGACGTGGGCGGCGGCTTCGGCAGCAAGATTCCCTTCTACCCCGGCGAGGCGCTGGCGATCTTCGCCAGCCGCGAGCTGGGCCGGCCGGTGAAGTGGACCGAGGACCGCAGCGAGAACTACGTCGCCACGATCCACGGCCGCGACCAGATCACCGACGTCGAGTTGGCCGCCAACCGCGACGGGAAGATCACCGGTCTGCGCGTGCGCGCGCTCTCGAATATGGGCGCCTATCTCTCGACCGTGGCACCGGGCGTGCCGACGTGGCTCTTCGCGCTGATCGTGCCCGGCTGCTACACGATCCCGGCCTATCAGTGCGACGTCTTCGGCTACTTCACCAACACCACGCCCACTGATGCCTATCGCGGCGCTGGGCGCCCTGAGGCATCGTACCTGATCGAGCGCATAGTGGACCTGCTTGCCGCCGAGCTGGGCATGGATCCGGTGGAGGTGCGCCGCAAGAACTTCATCCCCGCCGACGCCTTCCCCTACACCACCGTCGCCACGTTGGTCTACGACAGCGGCAACTACCAGGGCGCGCTCGATAAGGCGCTGGAGATGGTGGACTACGCCGGCCTGCGCCAGCGGCAGCAGGAGCTGCGCCAGCAGGGCAAGTATCTGGGCATTGGGCTGTCGTCGTACGTCGAGGTCTGCGGGTTGGCGCCGTCGCCGGCGGCTGGGGCGATGGGCCTCCAGGCCGGACAGTGGGAGGTCGCGACGGTGCGCGTGCTGGCGACCGGCAAGGTGATCGTGCTCACCGGTGTCAGCCCCCACGGCCAGGGCGAAGAGACGACGTTTGCGCAGCTCGTGGCCGATCAGCTTGGCGTGTCGGTGGACGACGTGGACGTGGTGCATGGCGATACCGGCGCCATTCCGATGGGCTGGGGAACGTATGGCAGCCGCTCGACGGCGGTTGGCGGCACGGCGGTCTACAAGGCGACGCAGAAGGTGATCGACAAGGCCACCAAGCTCGCGGCGCACCTGCTCGAAGCCTCGGCCGACGACATCGTCTTCGACCAGGGCAAGTTCCACGTCGCTGGCAGCCCGCAGAAGTCGGTCACCATCCAGGATATCGCGCTGCAGGCCAACGTTGCCTGGAACCTGCCGGAGGGCATGACGCCGGGCCTGGAGGAGAACCAGTTTTACGATCCGACCAACTTCACCTTCCCCTTCGGCACGCACGTCTGCGTCACCGAGGTGGACGCCGAGACCGGCGAGGTGAAGATTCTGCGCTACGTGGCGGTGGACGACGTGGGCGTGGTGATCAACCCGATGATCGTGGACGGCCAGGTGCATGGCGGCGTGGCGCAGGGCATCGGCCAGGCGCTCTACGAGCACGCGATCTACGATGAGAGCGGCAACCTTGTCACCGGCAGCATGCTCGATTACGCCGTGCCCAACGCGACGCAGATCCCGACGATGGAGCTGGCACGCACCGAGACGCCCTGCCCGCACAACGCGACCGGCATCAAGGGCGTGGGCGAGACGGGCACCATCGCGTCGAGCCAGGCGGTGGTCAACTCGGTCGTGGACGCGCTCAGCCCCCTGGGCATCCGCCACATTGACATGCCGCTGACGCCGGAGCGCGTGTGGCACGTGATCCAGGCGGCGCGGGCGGGTTCGTCCGGCGGCGGCCAGAGCGGGCAGGCGTAGGGGCGTCCGGTGGACGCCCGTAGGGCGGCAAGCGCGAGAGGAGAACGTCCCCGATGTATGCGAAAG
>DASVAA010000166.1:0-3788 GCA_036376595.1 Ktedonobacterales bacterium
GATGCCGGGGATTTCGTCCAGCACCGACTTGAAGGTCCTGGTGCTGCGTACCTGGCGGTGATAGGTGATCGCGAAGCGGTGCGCCTCGTCGCGCACGCGCTGGAGCAGGTAGAGCGCCTGCGAGCCGCGCGGCGGCACCACCGGCTGCGGCTCCGCGGGCAGGTAGACCTCCTCGTGGGTGCTGATGCTGCCGTGGTCCTCCTTGGCGATACTCACCACCGGGATTGCGACGCCCAGCTCGTCCAGCACGGCCAGCGCGGCGTTGAGCTGCGGCCGCCCGCCATCCACGATCACCAGATCGGGCATCTGCGCCCAACTGTTACCGGGCGTCTCGGCCAACAAAGCGTCCTCGGCCTCCGCCAGCGCCTCAGCCGCCACCATGGAAGACGGAGAGTTTACCACAGAGGAAACGGAGGGAACGGAGGAGGAGAGAGCGGAGGAGGAGAGAGCGGAGGAGGAGATGGGAGATAGCTGCTCGCCTGCGGCTGAGCCTCCGCCAATCTCTCCACTATCCTCTGCATCCACTGCGGTTGCTCCCCGAACTTCCTCTGCTCTGCCCTCCCTTACCTCCGTTTCCTCTGTGGTGAACCTCTCTTCTTCCTGGGCGACCACACGCTTGAAGCGGCGGCGCAGCACCTCTTGCAGGCTGCCCACGTCGTTCTGCCCCTCCACCGTCTTGATGCGGAAGCGGCGATAGTCGGCGGTCTTGGGCCGGCCGCCCTCGAAGACCACCATCGAGCCGACGGCGCTGGTACCCTGGATGTTGGAGATGTCGTAGCACTCGATGCGCTGCGGCGAATCGGGCAGGCGCAGAGTATCGCGCAGCTCGTCGAGCGCCAGCGCCGTCTTCTGCGAGTCTGAGAGCCACTTGATGCGCTGCTGCTCCAGCACCTCGGCGGCGTTCTGGGCCACCATCGCCACCAGGCGCACTTTGTCGCCACGCTGCGGCACGGTGATCGTCACCGCCGCGCCGCGCTTCTGGCGCAGCCACTGCCGCAGGGCCTCGGCATCGTGCGGCTCGTGCTGCAGGATCAATTCACCCGGCATCGAAGGCGCCTGGGCATAGAACTGGGCGATGAACGCCGCCATCACCTCGCCGGGGGGTGTCTCGGCGGTGCCGCGCAGGATGAAGTATTCGCGGCCGGCGAGCTTGCCGCCGCGGAAGAAGAACACCTGGGCGCAGGTCTCGTCGTCGGCGCCGGCCAGCGCGATCACGTCCTGGTCCGCCGGCCCCGTGGTGTTGATGATCTTCTGCTTCTCCAGCACCTGCTCGACGGCCTTCACGCGGTCGCGCAGGGCAGCGGCGCGCTCGAATTCGAGGTTCTCGGCGCAGATGCGCATCTGCTCCTTGAGGTCGGCGAGCACGGCGTCGTGCTTGCCCTCCAGAAAGAGCACCACCTGGCGGATCACGGCGTCGTACTCCGCACGCGAGACCTTACCCACACAGGGCGCGTTGCAGCGGTGGATGAAGTACTGCGTGCAGGGCCGCGGCAGCAGCTTCTGCTTCCAGCCGGCTGGCGGGTTCTCCTCCTGACCGCGCGGCGGCGCCCAGGCGCTGGCGTCGTAGCGGCAGGTGCGATAGGGGAAGATCTTGTCCATCAGGTCGAGCGTTGCGTCCACTGCCGCCGAGCTGGTGTAGGGGCCGAAATAGCGGTTGCCGTCCTGCCGGAAGCTGCGCACGCGATAGACGCGCGGAAAGTCTTCGGCCAGCGAGACTTTGATGTAGGGGTAGTTCTTGTCGTCGCGCAGCAGCACGTTGTAGCGTGGTTGGTGGCGCTTGATGTATTCGTTTTCGAGGATCAGCGCCTCGACCTCGCTATCCACGACGATGAACTCAATATCGGCGATCTTGGAGACCAGCGCGCGGTTCTTGGGGCTAAGGTCGGCGGGGTCCACGAAGTATTGGCGCACGCGCTGGTGCAGGTCGGCGGCTTTGCCGACGTAGAGCACCTGGCCTTCGGCGTCCTTGTGCAGATAGATCCCCGGCTTGTGCGGCAGCGAGGTGAGCACGGCCTGGAGTTGTTGGGACAGCTCAGAGATTTCGGGCATGGGGCGTCCTAAAGAGTCACATGGTGCATTGACCTGGGGGCAAGACAAGCATATTATACGCTAGAACCGTTGCGGGCAGCGCGTGGCGGCCCCGCGAGAGCGGGCCGAACGGGCGGCGAGATCGCCCCCTGAACACCGTGCCACAGCGGGATGATCGCGGGGATAATCGCGTCGGACGAGAGACAAGGGAGCGCGCATTCGATATGCCCAAAACAGCAGCCGATAAACGAGCCGAGGCCCGCCGCCTGGCACGGGTACACTCAGCCCATCAGGCCGCGGCGCCGCAGCCAGCCACCTCGCGCCGCGTGCCGCAGGGACGGTCGGCGCGGGGCAGCGCACGCCGCCAGCGCTCGTTCGTCGAGCGCTACCCTTACGCCACGGGGATCATCGTGCTAGCGGTGATCGGCCTGTTGGTGTTGATCGCACACCAGGCGCGACTCGGCCCCTGGGCGCCACCAAGTCCGCCGGCCGCCGCGCACTGCGACCGCACGACGCACGTATGCAGTAAGGCGCCGCAGCAGACGATCAAGACCGCCGACGCGTACACGGCGACGATCCATACCGCCAAGGGCAACATCGTCATCCAGCTCGAACCGGGCAGCGCACCCAAGAACGTCAACAATTTCGTCTTCCTGGCGCAGCAGCACTTCTACGACGGCCTGCCGGTCTCGCGCGTCGAGCGTGTGGGTCAGATCAGCCCGGTGACGAAGCACCCCTCGAACCTGGCGCTGGTGCAGACGGGCGTGGGTGGCAAGGACGGCGGTCCCGGCTTTGCGATGCCCAACGAGGCGCCCGCGGGCGCCTACGCCGAGGGGACGGTGGCGATGGCAAACGGCTCGCAGTTCTTCATCTGCACCGGCGACAACTCCACGGCAATTAGCGGCACGAGCTTCCCGATCATTGGCAAGGTGGTGTCGGGGCTGAGCGTGGCGCAGGCGCTCAACCAGGGCGACCGCATCGAGAGCATCTCCATCGCCGTCAGCACGCCGACGCCCACCCCCGCCGCGACGGCCAGCCCGGCCGCCACTGGCTCCCCGACGGCCACGCCAACCGCTAGCCAGTAAACACCAGCCGCCGGGCGCTCCTTCGGCATACAACGACAGCTCCGCATACTCGGCTCCCACTCACAAGGGATGCCCGCGCGGAGCCGCCGCTTTGTCCGTGCCACGCCGAGATGCCCCTGCACCCTGCGAGGACTGCTGGTCGTCGCAGGTCGTCGCTACCGCGCCCGCTGCTCCTGGCTCCTCGATTGCGCGACACGGTTGGACGCAGAGGCGCTATCCGTAGCCTATTGTGCCTAGCGTGCTTCACATGAGCGGAGCCGAGCCGCAGACTAGAGCGGCATCGCCATGTCGTGCCGGCTCATGCGCTCGTGAAAGGCTCACTATGTCCTCCGCAGCCAAGGCAGCAGACGCGCCGTCCGCCGCGGCACCCACGGCGCGTTCGGCCCGCGGCGGCCACCTGGGCTACGTGGACGGCGCTCGCGGCATCGCCGCGGTCTACGTGGCGCTGCACCATTGCTGGCAGATCGTGTGGAGCGAGACGCCGCATCCGCTGCCATTCCTATGGTCGCTGCTGGACTGGCTCGCGTATGGGAGCTTCGCGGTGAGCGCGTTCATCGCCATCTCCGGCTTCTCGCTGATGCTGCCGGTGGCGCGTGGCGACGGGCGCCTGCCGGGCGGTGCCTGGACCTTCTTCAAGCGCCGCGCGCGGCGCATCCTGCCGCCCTACTACTTCGC
>DASVAA010000167.1:0-18513 GCA_036376595.1 Ktedonobacterales bacterium
CCATCGACCGCACGCCCAAGCTGTTCATCGGCGGCAAGCAGGTGCGCCCTGACTCCGGCTACAGCCGCGAGATCTTCGGGCCAGGCGGCGCTCCGGGCGTCCACCGGGCGCCCCTACTGGGCGAGGTCGGCGAGGGCAATCGCAAAGACATCCGCAACGCCGTCGAGGCGGCGCACGCGGCGGCAAGCGGCTGGGCCAACGCCACCAGCCACCTGCGGGCGCAGATCCTCTACTACTTGGCCGAGAACCTCTCCGTCCGCGCCGACGAGTTCGCCGCGCGCCTCGCCGCTCAGACGGGCCGCGAGCGGAAGGATGCCGCCGACGAGGTGGCGCAAAGCATCGAGCGGCTCTTCACCTACGCCGCCTGGGCCGACAAATACGACGGTGCGATCCACTCCACGCCGATCCGCGGCATGACGCTCGCCGTCCACGAGCCGGTGGGCGTGGTGGGGGTCGTCTGCCCCGACGAGGCGCCGCTGCTGGGCTTCGTCTCGCTGCTCGCGCCGGCCATCGCGCTGGGCAACACCGTCGTCGCCGTGCCCTCCGAGCGCCACCCGCTGAGCGCCACCGACCTCTACTCGGTGCTCGAAACCTCCGATGTGCCCGCGGGCGTCGTCAACATCGTCACCGGCCCGCGCGACCCGCTGGCGAAGGTGCTCGCCCAGCACGACGATGTGGACGCCATCTGGTACTTTGGCTCAGCCGAGGGCGGCGGCGCCGTAGAGGCCGCCTCCACGGGCAACATGAAGCGCACCTGGGCCGGCTTTGGCCGCCCGCGCGACTGGCGCTCGACCGAGCAGGGGCAGGGCGGCGAGTTCCTGCGCGAGGCGACGCAGGTCAAGAACATCTGGGTGCCGGTCGGCGAATAGAGGACGCCGGCTCAGGCCAGCGCCGCGAGGAACGCCGGCTGCTCCTCCCGCAACCTGTCCCCAGGCCGCGCGAGAGCAGGAGGGCAGAGGAGAGAGCGCGAAACAGAGGGGGATGCGCCATGAATCTCTACACTGTCGCACTATTTGTGCATCTTGCGGGCGTGATTGTGGGCGTCGGCGGCGTGGGCGCCTGGCTCTTTGCCCTCATCGGCGTGCGCGCTGCCCATACGGCGGACCAGGTGCGCGCACTCCTCGCGCTCTACGCGCTGGCGGGGAACGTCGCGCTGGGCGGAGTCCTGCTGATCGTGATCAGTGGGCTGTATATGGCCCTCTCGACCACCCTCTGGCAGAGTGCGTGGTTAATCGTCGCCACGATCAGCTTCGTGCTCATTGCCGGCGCGGGTGGGAGCCTCCTCGGCCGCCGCATCGCGGCGCTGTCCAAGACCGCCGCCGAGGCGCCCGCGGGACCGCCGCCAGCCTCGTTGGTGGCGCAGATGCGGGACCCCTTCACGGGAGTAGCTCTGAACACCTACCTCGCTGTCCTGTTTGGCATCGTCTTCTTGATGACCATCAAGCCCTCGCTCGTCTGGTCGATCGCCATCATCCTGATCGCCGCGGCGCTGGGGGTCCTCTCTGGACTGCCGCTCATGCGGACGGCGCGCGCGTCTCACACGCTTTCTGCGTGATAGCGCCGCTTGTGGGACCGTGTTACAGTGGCAGGTATAGGTGATATGAGGCGACGGAGGAGCATGCTATGACCGTAGCCCGTGACCCCGAAGGCGCCGAGCCGCGCGTCCTGGGCGAGCTGGCCGATTTCGCGGGCAAAGACGTGCTGGAGATCGGCTCCGGCGAGGGACGGCTGACCTGGCGCTACGCCGAGCGAGCACGCTCGGTCCACGGGATCGACGCCAGCGCGACGGCCGTCGCGCTGGCCCGCGCGGCGCTGGACGAGCATCCACACCTGCGCGCGCGTGTCACCTTCGAGGCCATGGACGTGACGGCCTCCGCACCACCTGCTGCCACCTTTGACGCGGCGCTGCTGGCGTGGTCATTGTGATGCATCAATCCTGAGGGCGCCGTGCGCGCCCTGCGAAACATCCACAGCGCTCTGCGGCCCGGCGGCGTGCTGCTCGACATGCAGCCCGCGCGCCACTCGCGGCTTGAGCTTGCCCTGCCGGATGGCCGAACACTCACCGCGGGCGCGATTGACGAGTCGCCGGGCTACGCGGCGACCGAGGCGGCGCTCGACGCGCTGCGCACCGTCGTGGCGGTCGGCCTCTTCGCGCCTGAGGTCGAGCGCGAGTTTGAGTTCCTCTACCACTTCGACGGCCTCGACGAGTGGCGGGAACACATGGCCGGCAACTGGCACCGCGCGCGGGTCAGCCCCGATCTGGTCGCGCGTGCCCGCGAGCTGGTCGCCGGGCATCCCGAGGGTGCGCTGCGTATCTCGCGCACACTGCGCGCGGCCCGCCTTCGACGGCTATGATGCGCCGAACGCCCTAATGGCGCGGACGAATACGCCCTCCGCCAGCGGCCTCATCGCCTGACCACGCCGACGATGAAGCCCGCCGCGCCGACGATGAAGCCAACCACAAAGAGGCCGAGTGCGACGTAGCCAAGGCTCTGCGCTGCGTCGAACCCTATGGTCCCTATCGAGACGAAATGCATCGTCGCGGAATCCACCGCCAGCCCCGCCACGATGATGAATATCCCCAGGAGCACCAGCTTCGTTGAGGTCATCGCTCTACCTCGCGTCTGCATCTCTCACGTCCTCACCCATGCTCCGACCCTTCCGCATACTGTTGCGCGAAGGCCAGCCGGCGCCCGACGGAGGGGTGACTGTAGAGCAGAAACTCGACGATCGGGTTCGGCTCCAGCTCGGCCAGGTTCTGGTTCGCCAGGCGCGTCATGGCGCTGATGAACGCCTCCGGCATGCGCGTGGTCTCCAGCGCGTAGACATCGGCCAGATGCTCGACGCGGCGGCTGTAGCCGTTGGTCAGCGGCAACAGGATCAGGAAGAAGATGCCCAACGCGGCCCCCACCAGTGGCATCGTCGCCGGGTCCGCCAGCCCATGGTAGGCCGGCACCCGCGCCACCACCGCGTGCAGCACCAGGTTGACGACGAAGAGGCCACCGAGCGTCGTCACCGTCTCGAAGGCGATTAGCTTGGGGATATCGTGATGCACCTGGTGCCCTAGCTCGTGCGCCAGCACCGTTTCGATCTCGTCGGGCGCGTAGCGGCCGAGGAGCGTATCGCCGATCACGATGCGCCGCGTGGTGCCCAGCCCGATGACGAAGGCGTTGGCGGCGGTCGTCTTGGCGCTCATGTTCATCGAGTAGATGCCGCGCACCCGTGTGCCCGCTTGCGCCGCCTGCCGGAGCGCCGCCTCGCGCACAGGACCTTCCGGCAGCGGGGTCAGCTTGTAGAAGATCGGCAGCAGCAGGATGGGGGCAAGGTGCGCCAGGATCGCCGTGACGAAGAGCACCGCGATGCCGGTCCACAGCCACCACAGATCGGGCGTCGCGGCCAGCAAGAGATACACCAGCTCGACGGCGGCCAGATCGAAGGCCAGCGAGAGCGCCAGCCCCTTGAGCAGGTCCCACAGCCAGCCGCCGAAGGATTGTGTCGAGAGGCCGTAGCGCCGCGGCAGCACATAGCCGCCATAATAGCTGAGCGGCAGTCCAAGCAGATAGGTAGCCACGAAGAGGATGAGGAAGTAGGCGCCCACGCGCAGCGGCATGAAGCCCGCGGCGAGCGGCTGCCACGCCGGCACACCGCCGAGCGCATCGCGCAGCCAGAAGCTCAGGCCGCTGAAGAGCAGCACCGCCAGCACAATCGCCGAGAGGCCCAGGTTGACCAGTGAGAGCGCCTGGCGCTGGCGCGCGTAACGTTTGGCCTCGGCTTGGCGTGCCACATCCAGCGCGGCGCGCGGCGGCGGCTGCCGCTCGTCCGGTGTGGGCGCGGGCGCGGCGGCTGATTCCTCGCCAGCATGTGGCGGCGGCGGGTTGCCGTCCCCTGCCAGAATGTCGCCATCGAGAGCGAAGCAGACCGCGGGGAGTGCACAGCGGGCAGTGGCGCGGCTCATCTGTCACACCCTCCCGCAGAGGGCGCACGCGAATCGCGCCCCTACGTGTCTGTCTCTCCCCCTCGCCCCGCCGGGAGAGGGGGCCGGGGGTGAGGACCCTCCCCTACGCAGGCTCGAGCGACGCCACGCCGCGTGCCAGTTGGTCACCCAGGGTGACACCTTCGGCGATCGCCGTGAGCTGCTCGACCGTCACCGTGCGCGCGCCGCCCAGAGTCGGGTGCGCGAGGTCGTAGAAGCCGGGGCGCCCCTCGGATTCATGTACGTCAAAGCCCAGCGCGCGCAGCGCCACCTGCGCCTCGCCCTCGCTGAAGACGCGATCCAGCCGCATGGTCCACTCCCTCCTCGGCACGCGGGCCGGACGATTCCTAGCGCTTCGGCTTGCAGCGCGTCGTCACCTCGCAGTCCTCGAAGACCTGCACCTGGCAGGCCAGGCGCGTGCGCGGGCTGCGGTTCTTCTTGAACGTGCCGACCTGATTCATTGCCAGCTCCAGCGGCGTCCGCGGATTGACGGCGCTCGCCGGCTCGATGCGCACGCGGTCGGTCCAGCAGAGACCGTTGCCGTGGCAGTTGGCGAACTTCGAGAGGCCGAACCACATGCAGTACAGGGGCACATCGTTTTCCAGGGCGGCGTAGCGCAGCGAGGCGCCAGGCTCGACCTCGACGGTGCGGTTCTCGTTGACGAAGGTGACCTTGGGCACGGATGCACTTCCTGTCTTCGCTGAAGGGAGTCTAGTGACGAGTCCGCCAGCGCGGCACGACCTATTGCGGCCGGAGATGCTGGGAACTCGGGGGATGCAGCGCGGCGAGCCGCATGCCGGCACGCGCATCATGTGTGGTGCATACGGCGGTGGCAGGCTGCGGAGACGCTACCATAGGCAAGTGTAGCATGGCGCCGCGCAAGCGGTCAACGCGGCGGACCGCCCTCGGCGCCATCCCACGGGAGGAGTCATCCCGCGCGGGCAAGGCTCTCGTCGCCGCAGGCGTTTCGGCGCGGCATCACCCGCCGGCCCCTTTGTCGCGCGCATCAGACCCCTCGTCGCGCTCGCCGTCGGGATCGGCGAAGAGCCGGGCCAGCACGCGCATCGTCACGTCGGGCGGCACCTCGTCGTACTCGGCCAGCGAGCGGATGCGCGCCACCAGGTGATGGAACATCTTGTCCACCAATCGCTGGCCGAAGCGCGCCACGACCGCCTTCTCGTCGTCCGAGAGATGCTCCAGCGCGGCCAGCGCGCGTGCCACCTCGGCCTCCTCGGAGCGGTCCACGTGGCGACGCAGCGCGGCAATGCCTGGCACCGCCAGCCGCAGCGTGCGCAGCCGCGCCAGCTCGCGCACGCCATCCTCGACGATGTGCTCGGCACGCGCTAGCTCCGCCTCGCGCTCCGGCGTCGACGTCGGCGCCTGCGTGGTCGCCTCCAGTGCGCGCAGCGTATCCAGCGTGTACAGCGAGACGTGCGGCAACAGCCCCACCGCCTCCTCGACATCCGGCGGCACGGCCAGATCGAAGACCACCAGCGGCGAGCGACGCCCCTGCATCCCGCGCGCGACGCTCGCCACGCTCAGCATCGGCCGCGGCGCGGTGGTCGCGCTGACAATCAGGCGCACATTGGGGATCGCCTGCTCCACCTCGCGCAGCCCGATGACCTCGCCGCCGACCTCCGCCGCCAGCGCGCTCGCCGCCGCCGGAGTACGATTCGCCAGCAGCAGCCGCCCCGCGCCCGCCTCGCGCAGCAGCCGCGCGCAGAGCTGGCTGGTCTTGCCGGCCCCGATCAGCAACGCCGGCACGTCGCGCAGATCGCCCAGCGCCTCGCCGGCTACGCGCACTGCCAGCCCCGCCACCGACACATCCGCCCGCGCCACGCCGGTCTCGGTGCGCACCCGCTTCCCGGTCTTGATGGCCGTCGTGAACAGCGCGCGCAGCTCCTCGCCTACGGTCCCCGCCTGCTCGGCCGCGGTGAGCGCCTCTTTGACTTGGCCGAGGATCTGCGCCTCGCCCACAACCATCGAGCGCAGCCCCGACGCCACGCGCAGCAGATGGCGCGCCGCCTCTAGCCCCTCGTGCTCATAGAGCGCGGTGTCCAGCTCGCGCGGCAGCTCCGGCAGCGATCCTGGCTCGGGGACCCATCCCGACAGCTCGCCTGTGCGCGGCAGGCTGGGGATCGCGCCGACGAGAGCGGTCGCGCCGAGCGCGTTCGCCGCCGCCAGCAGGCGTCGCACGGCCGCCGCGGCGGGCAGCCACTCGCCAGCGGCCACGTAGACCTCGGTACGGTTGCAGGTGGAGAGGATCACCGCCTCGCGGATCGCCTCGTCGCCAGCCAGCGCGCCCAGCGCTGCCTCCAGCCGCTCGCCGGCAAAGCTGAGCCGCCCGCGCTGCTCCACATCCGTCGAGTGATGGTCGAGGCCAATCATGCCGATCATGCGCGTCTTGCCTGTCCGTTCGGTTGTTCGTCCGTTCGTGCCGCAGCCGGCCATACGCTTCTCGCGGCAGCTTCGCGCGGCCAACCACCTTTTATGGTACTCCACCCGCGCTACCACGCGCGTCCGGCGTTCACCCGATATTGATGTCAAGCCCCGATGGGTCTCTGGTGCCCGTCGGCGCGCACGCACGGCTTCGTCTATCGGTACGCGCGGTGTTGACAGCCGCGCACGCACAGGGGATGATGCGCGTGGATGTGCGCCCGTGCGGACGTTCGAGCGGCGCCATGGGCAGGACCGGGGATCGGGGCGAGGCGAGAGGAGCCATTTCGCGATGCACGATGTGCTTCAACAGGCGATGTATGCGTTCGCGACGCAGAGCGGCGCGGCCACCAAGCTGGTCGTCTTCTGCGCGCAGTATCTCGTGTTCGTGATGGCGCTCGCCTGGCTCGGCGCGGCCTTCATGGCGCGCCGGCAGCTCACCCTGGATACGCTTGTGCGCATCGTGGCGCTGGTGGTGGTCGCATACGTCGTCGCCAAAGTGCTCAATCACGTGGTCGTGGATACCCGGCCGTACCTGATCAAAGCCGACCATGAGACGGCGCTGACCGGCGTCTCCAGCGACAACGGCTTCCCCTCGGACCACGCGCTGCTGGCGGCGGCGATCACCACCTCGCTCTGGTGGATCAACCGGCGGCTGATCTGGCCCTTTGCCGTGCTGACCGTCTTCGTGATGCTGGGGCGACTGGGTATCGGCGCGCACCATACGCTCGACGTCGTGGGCAGTGTGGTGATCGTCATCATCGTCGCGACCATCGTCGCGCTACTGCCGCTGCCCGCCGCGCTCGACCGTCCGCTGCTGGCTTCGAGCGAGGCCTCGGCGCCCTACCCCGACCGGCGCCGCGCGATGTAGGGGTGACGGAGAACGCGGAGAACGCGGAGCAAGCGCGGAGGCCGCGAAGAAGAGAAGTAGGGGTGCACGGCACATGCCCGCTCCTGTCGCGCGGTTGCGTAGGGGCGTCCGGTGGACGCCCGCCAGGTGCAGGGAGCGCGGTACGATGCCAGCCTACTCGGCGGTGGCTACGGGGCGCATGTAGGTCACGCGCAGCTTGAGCTGCGGCGCGAAGATGTTCTTGAACGGGCCAATCAGGTTGAGGCAGCCGGGTCTGATCTCCAGATCGGTCGCGCTGAGCACAACCCAGCCCTGCCGCACCAGCTCGCGCACGTCCGCCTCGTATTTGCGCGCGCGGTCGTTGCCGGTGTACTCCTTGACCACCAGATCGTTGCTGTCTGCCATCCCCGCCCCCTCGATCCTCGACCCTGCCCCGGCGAGCGTCCACCAGACGCCCCTACGCTCGCAGCGCGCTGCGAGCTGCGCGCAGCGAAGCTGGAGAGGGTTTATACCCCCGGCGCCGGGCGAGACCAGTCTCGCCCCTGCACCAACAGTACGGCATGAGCCGAGCCAGTGTCTACCCGTTCGCGTTCGTGTCGGCCGAGCCGAGCGCAGCCTCGCGCGCCTGGTGGACGGTATGTGGCGGCTCCAGCGGAGGCGGCTCAACCGCACGGCTGACGCCGAGGTAGCCACGGGCCGTCGAATCGGGATTGCCGATCACCTGCCAGTCATTCGGGCCGGACCAGCATGCCACATGCACCAGCCGCGACTCGTCCTCCTTCGGCTCGACCGCGCCCCACTCGACCTCCGGGTGCTGCCAGCTCGCGGTGCGTCCGCTCGCCACAGCCGCGGCGTCCCGCAGGAAACTCCCCTGCCCTGGCCGCACGCACCACGCCTCGGGCGCGCCCTCTTGATGCAGATAGAGGTTGCCCTGGGCATCCTCGTAGAGACTGACCGTTGCCATACGCTCTCGTCCTTCCTTCGCTCTCATGACGCCCCGGCGCCCGCGAGCTGCCGCTGTTGCTGCTGCTTCCCGCCGCGCTGCCTGCCCTGCTGCCCGCCACCGAGTCCGCACCGTTGAACCTCCTGGCGGATGCGCGGCAGCACGTCGCGCCCATAGCCTTCGAGGAACGCGCGCTGGTCGGGGCCCGCGCTGTGGAAAAACAGCGTCGTGAAGCCCAGATCCAGATGCCGCATGGCGTACTGGACGTGATCGTCGGGATTGCCTGAGATGCAGGCGCTGCGCTTGATCGTATCGGCGCCGACTGCCTGGCCGTTCTTGGCAGACATCGCCGGCGTGTAGATCTTCTGGTCGAAGAGCGCCGGCACGTAGGTCCCCGCCCAATATTTCTGGCGTGCGGCGATGGCCGCCTGCTCGTCGTTGGTGTAAGCCACACCCAGCTCGATCAGCTTGGGCATCGTGGTGGGATCTTTGCCCTCGGCGCGGGCGCCGCGCCCAAAGCTCTCGACGATCTGCTGATAGTGCTCCGGCGGCTGGCCGCCGGTGGTAATCAGGCCATCGCCGCAATGGCCGGCGAAGACCGCGCTATCGGGCACCAGCGTCGAGACATAGAGCGGGATCGGCTGCTGCGGACGTGTATAGAGTCTGGCCTTGCGCGTCTCGTAGTAAATGCCCTCGTGCGTCACCTCCTCGCCGGTCCACAGGCGGCGGATCAGGTCAATGGCCTCGATCAGCCGCTCCTGGCGCTCCTGATAGCCAGGCCACATGCCGGTGGCGGCGTATTCGTTGAGCGCCTCCCCGGTGCCCACACACAGGAACGCGCGGCCGGGAGCCATCACGCCGAGCGTCGCCGCCATCTGCGCCACCATCGCCGGGTCGTAGCACAGGATCGGGCAGGTCACGCCGGTGCCGAGCGCGATGCGGCTGGTGCGCACCGCGGCGGCGCCAAGCCAGGTCCACGTAAAGCACGCCTGCCCGGCCTCGCTCCAGGGGTGAAAGTGGTCGCTCACGTCCAGGCTATCGAATCCCGCCTGCTCCGCCGCGACGGCGTAGTCGAGCAGCTCGTTGGGGGGATACTGCTCCGGGCCAGCCTTCCAGCCAAGCTGTATCTGCGGCTCCATCCGTGTATGCTCCGTATTCCGTGCGGTTGTTTCCGCCGGATTCTCCTTGGTATTCTCCTTGCGTTTGGGCATGCCCTTACACGCACCATCCACCAGACGCGAGGCGGCAAGATGGGTGCCATGTGGAGTGACGCAACCCCGCGACTCCGCGAGCCGTCTGTCCGATATGGTATGGTGATGGGTACGCCGTGACCCGTAGCCGCAAACCCTCCGCGAGACCAAAGGATTCCTTCGCATGGCCGGCGTCATCGTCCCGCAGCGCATCACCCGCTGGAGCCGCCATCGGCGCGCCTGGCGTGCCTACCGCGTCGCCTCGTTGCTGTTGCGCACGCTCTACGTCATCCACCGCGAGCGCAGCCGCGTGGTGCGCGCGCGGGCCCGCGGCGAGTACGATGCGCGCCCCAACGTCGCCGCGCTCGTGCGCATCCTGCGCGAGTTCCGGCGCACGGCGATGGACCTGGGCGGCCTGCTGATCAAGCTGGGCCAGTTTTTTGGCGCGCGGGCCGACCTGTTGCCGCCGGAGGCGTTGGCAGAGCTCTCGAGCCTCTGCGACGACGTGCAACCCGAGCCGTTCTCCGCCATCCGTACCGAGCTGGAACGCGAGCTGGGTGCCCCGCTGGAGCGTGTCTTCGCCGCCTTCGATCCCGTGCCGGCCGGCTCGGCCTCGCTGGGGCAGGTCCACCGCGCGCGGCTGCTCGACGGCCGCGAGGTCGCGGTAAAGGTGCGGCGCCCCGGCATCGCGCACATCATCCGCACCGACCTGAGCACGCTGCGCGTGGTGCTGGCGGTCGTGCGCCGCGTTGCGCCGGCCGCCGACCGCATGATGGACCTGCGGGCGCTGTATCGCGAGTTTAGCCGTACCGTCTATGAAGAGCTGGACTACGAGACCGAGGGCCACAACGCCGAGCGTTTCGCGCGCATCTTCGCCGACGACCCGCAGGTGCGCGTGCCGCGGGTGATCTGGGAGCACTCGACGCCGCAGGTGCTGGTGCTGGAATGGGTCGGCGGCATCAAGATCGCCGACACCGCCGCCCTCGACGCGGCGGGCGTGGACCGCGACGCGCTGGCGAAGAAGCTGGCGCACCTCTACTTCCGCCAGGTCTTCGAGGCCGGTTTCTTCCACGCCGACCCGCACCACGGCAACTTCTTCGTCCAGCCCGCCCGCGACGGCGCGCGCATCGTCTTCGTGGACTTCGGCATGATGGGCGTGATCACCCCGGCGATGAAGCGCGGACTGCGCGACTGCTTCGCCGGGGCGGTGCAGCAAGACGCCGCGCTGATCGTGCAGGGGATGGACGAGCTAGGCTTCTTGAGCGAGCTGGCCGAGCGCGAGCCGCTGGAGCACCTGATCGGCGTGCTGCTGGCGCGCTTCGCCACGCTGCCGCTGAGCCGGCTGCGCGAAGTGGACCCGCGCGAGGTCATGGGCGACCTGGGTGCGCTGCTCTACGATCAGCCACTGCGGCTGCCGTCGCGCTTCGCCTTCCTGGGGCGCGCCGCCGGCATGCTGATGGGCCTGGCGGTGCTGCTCTCCGACAACTTCAACTTCGTCGCGGTCGCGGCGCCCTACGCGCGCGAATATCTGGGCCGCGGCGGGGTCGCGGGCGTGCTGGAGCTATTGGGCATCGAGAGCGCGGGCGGCATTGGGCGCGAGGCGCTGCGTGAGAGCGTGGCGATGGCGCGCCTGCTGATTGGGATGCCGCGGCGGCTGGATCGCATCCTGGCGCGGGCGGAGCGTGGCGAGCTGCGCATCGTGCTCGACGCCCACGAGGGAAACGGGCTGGGGGCGCAGGCGCGCCAGTCAAGCCGAAACGGCCGCTCCAACCCGCTGCGCCGCGCGGTGCCGGCGTGGGTGCCGCTGGGCCTCGTCGCGGCGATCGCAATCACCCAGATGGTACATCGCCGCCGGCGCTAGGCCCGCTGGTTCCCCCCTCGCCCCGCCAGGAGAGGGGTCGGGGGGGTGAGGTCCTACGGCGTTGTGTGAAATTGGGTATCGTCCTTGCCGTGCGCCCCGGAGAGATCGTAGGTCGGCAGCAGCGGTCCCGCGGCGCGCTGACCCTGCCGGTAGCGCAGGCAGAGGCCGTTCTTGAGGTTGATGTAGTCGGCGGTTTCGGGCACCGGATGCCCATCGGCGATGATGTCGCTCTGCGCTTCCCACCACTCGGCCTCCGAGAGATTGTCCTTGACTGCTTTGGGCAGCTCGTCGTAGCGGATATCGGCCATCTGCACGCACTCTCCCTCCCTGACTCCCGGGACCATTCAGATCCCAGCCCGCGCAGGCGGGCTTGGTGGCGGAACGCCCGTAGGCGCGGGTTCACCCGCCGGCCCCTGGCTGGCTGGCTCCTCGGCCGCGCCACCATCCATTCATCGCGCGCCCGGCGCGCCTGGGTGTCGCGCAGAGCGCGTGCCATCTCATACTACATGCCGTGCTCCTCTTCCCCGTCGTTGTGGGCGCTCAGGTTCCGCTCGTCGCGCCGCGTGCCGTAGCGGAGGCATGGTGGCGGCTGTGGGGAGGCACGCGTCTATAACGAACACCGCGCGCTCGCCGCGAGGCCATTAGGAAAGATGGGCGCTGATCATTGGTGCGCGCCCAGGCGGTCTGGTATGATGGCGCCATTCAGGTGCGAAGGAAAGGCAGCTCGCAAGCCTTATGTTACCGCCGTCTCAGGAGTCCGTTCCTCCTAACAGGGGGGCTGACGACGAACAACCGAGTCAGCAGCCGGATGGGAGCCGAGACCGGCGCACGCAAGCCGGAGGTGCTCCTGTGATAGCCGGAACGGTGGTCGCCGGGCGCGGAGACGCCGCGCAGCCTGCAGCGGCGCAGGCCAGCGCAAGCGCGAGTCAGCATGGCGAGCAGCCGGTGGTTGAGGCGCAGTCAGCGGCGCAGACGTGGGCCTTTGAACGCATCTACGACGATTACAAGACCCCCATTTACAACCATATCTATCACATGGTCGGCAACCGCGAGCAAGCGTACGACTTGACGCAGGACACCTTCCTGAAAGCCTTCAAGAAGCTGCCGGAGATGGACGCGAGCTTGAGGCTTTCCGCCTGGCTGTACAAGATCGCCTCGAACACCGCCAGAGATGCCCTGCGCCGCCGTAAGCTGATCGCCTGGCTTCCCTGGCAGGATCTCGATCACGAGCCTGCCGACGTGGAGAGCGCCGACCCACAAGAAACCGTCGGGACGTCGGAGCTGGTGCGCGCCGCCCTCCAGCGGATGCCTCCGCACTACCGGGACGCGCTCCTGCTCTACACCCAGGCCGGCTTCACCTATGCGGAAATCGCCGCGACGCTCAATATTGCCGAAAGCGGCGTGAAAATGTACCTGTCCCGAGCGCGTCACTCATTCCGCGAGCATTACCGCGCGCTCGAGCAGGGGGGAGGCACTCGATGAACTGCGAGATGGCCGAGGAAAACCTCAGCGCCTATCTCGACGATATGCTCGATCCGCCGGACCGTGCCACTATCCAGTCGCACCTCGACGGCTGCGTCCGCTGCCGCGAGATTCTGGACGATTATCGTCGCTACGATACGCTGCTGGTGCACCTGCCGCGCGTCGCTCCGCCAGCGGAGCTGCGCGCGAGCATCTTCGAGTCGCCGCAGTATCTGGCGCTCGTGCGCGACCTGGAGCGGAAGCAGCAGCAAGCGGGCGCACGTGCTGGCGCGAACGGTAGCGGACGCCATCGTACCACGGCGCCGCCTGCCTGGCGTGGAATCGGCCTCCAAGCCGCAGCCGCGGCGGCCGTCGTGCTGGTGATTGGGGCGGCCCTGCTGGTCAAGCAGGGTCTTTTCACTTCTAGCTCGCACACCGGCAGCACGTCTACCAGCACCATCGGCAAGCCCGGCCAGACAGGTGTGCCCCTGGCCGCGGGCAACCGGCTGATCTTCCTCCACGCCAACGCGCTCTGGAGCGCGCCGGAAGTTGGCCCGGCACAGGCGCAGCAGCTCACGCCGCGGGGCACCTTCGTGGCAGGCTTCGCCGTCTCGCCCAATGGGCACTCCGTCGCCTACGTAGACAGCATCCACGGCGCGCTCCACGTCATCCGCAGCGACGGCCAAAGCGACACGACCATTGTGGCTGGGCACGGCTTGCAGATGCTCGGCGCGCCGGTGTGGTCGCCTGACGGCCAGCAGATCGCGTACGCCGTCAACAGCACCAGCGGACCGGTGCTGCACCTGATCAACAGCAGCGGCACCAACGATCGCGTGATCTCGGCAGTCGGCAGTGGCACCGTCTCTAGCTTCGAGCAGGTCATCTGGAGCGGTGACGCACTGCGCGTGGCCTGGGTGCAGACGGCGAACGGCGCGCAAAGCCTGTGGATGTACGACTTGGTCAGTCACAAGACACAGCAGCTCGCCGCCCAGGCCGATCCCGCGAATGCCGGCACGCGCTTCCGCGAGCTGGTCTGGCTGCCCGATACGCTGCATCCGGCGCTCTCGTGGGCCGCCGGCGAAACAGTCGCGCCGGGCGCCGCACCCACGGGCACCTCGCTCACCGGAGCTTCGGGCGTTTTCACGCTGGCGCTCTCGTCGGGCAGCGTGCAGCGGCTGACGCCGGCCGGCGCAACCTACGTGCAGGCACAATTCACCGCCGCCCGCGGCGACGGCGCCTGGGTGCTCGTGACCGATGGCTCGTCCGCGACGCTCCAGGCCATCGCCGCCGATAGCGGCGCCACGATCACCACCACCTCTGTCCCGGCGAGCGTCACCATCGGCCTGTGGTCGCCCGATGGCAGCAGCGTGGCGTATGTCACGGCCAGCGGTGACCTGGCGCTCTGGGCGCCCGGCAACGCTCCGGTGGTCGTGTTGCATGGCGCGACGGGCTTCCCCGCCTGGTCGCCGGATGGCGCACACCTGGCCGTGCCGACGAGCGGCGGTGTGGTGAGCGTCGCCATCAGCTCCGGCTCCTCCTCCGGCAGCCCGACCCATCTGAGCGGCAGCTCGGCGCAAGCCCCGGTGGCGGCGTTCTGGGCGCCGGATGGGCACGCGGTTGTGATCGTCAGTCCATCGAGCCTGGTGATCGTCGCCAGCGACGGTACGCAGAGCCGGTCGGTCGAGCAGGGGAGCGTGACCGGCACGATGGCATGGTCGGTCGCTGGCTGACGAATCGGTCCCTTACGCGCAATATGACGCGCCCGCCCCTAACGAAACGGCGGCGGGCGCGTTGTAGTTTCCGAGTTGTTCGAGGTGCGGACTCCTCCACCCAACTGAGGATGCACTCCCTGCGGTCCCTTGCTCGTGGTCGTTGTCCCCATGGCGGCCACAGCACTCGATCAGCTTGACCGCTCGTGCGCATCGCGCCGAGCAGACGGCAACGGCGCGCTGGCATCCCGTCGTTGCCGTTTCTTCTTGCCGTTGTTCCCCCCAGCTCCTCACTCGTGCCACCCGGCGCTACCCTCCGGCGTAGACACTGCGTGTGAGACTCACTGACGTTGAGTCACCCCCATCGAGTGCAGGGAGCTGGCCGAACCATGAGCGCGACACTCGCCGATCTGCCTACCATCGCCGTTCCTGATTCCTACCCGCTGGAAATGCCGTCGTTGCTGGCGCGCATGGCCGCCGAGCACGGCCCAATCTTCAAGCGCGAGTGGGGCGGCGGCCAGACGACCGTCTACATGGTGGGGCCGGAGGCCAACGCCTTCGTGCTGCGCACACACCGCGACCACTTCAGCCACGACCTCGGCTGGACACCAATTATCGGCGATATTCTGGGCCGCGGCCTGCTCAACATGGACGACCCCGACCACGCCCGCGACCGCCGGCTGATGAATCCCGCCTTCGCCGCCGCCTACATGGAGCGCTACCTGCCCATCATGCGGCGCGTGATCGCCGAGCGCACGCGCACCTGGTCCGCGTCCGACAGCGTGGACGTGTACCAGGAGGCGCGCAAGATCACCTTTGATGTGGCCGCCGAGGCGCTGGTCGGGCTGCCCACCGGCGCCGGCGTAGACCGCCTGCGCGAGCTGTTCTACACACTGGTCAACGCCGAGTTCGAGGCCGGCGTCGAGACCGAGGAGCAGTATTGGGCGCGGATCGCCGCCGCGCATGCCGAGCTGCAAGCGATGCTGCGTGCCATGATCGCCGAGCGCCGCGCCGAGCCAGCCGACACCCCACGCAGCGACGTCCTCGCGCTGCTGGTGCACGCGCGCGACGAGGCGGGACGCGGCCTCTCCGACGAGCAACTGCTGGGGCATGTCAACATCCTGCTGGTGGCCGGCCACGAGACCAGCACGACGCTGGCCGCCTGGCTGCTCTATGAGCTGGCGGCGCACCCTGACTATCTCGCGCGCATCCACGAGGAGCTGGACGCCGCCATGCCCGACCCGGCGGCGCCGCTTGGCATCGAGACTCTGCGCGGCCTGCGCGTACTGGGCAACGCGATGACCGAGGCCGGCCGCCTGCATCCGCCCGCCGGCAATGTCCCGCGCGGGGTGGTCAAGCCGTTCGAGTTCGCCGGCTACACGATCCCGACGGGCGCGCGCGTGTTCTATTCGGTCGCCGCCAGCCACCGCCTGCCGGAGGTCTTCCACGATCCCGAGCGCTTCGACCCCGACCGCTTCGAGCCGCCGCGCGAAGAGGACCGCGCTACGCCGTACGGACTGGTCACATTCGGCGGCGGCCCGCGCGTGTGCATCGGCATGAACTTCGCGCAGACCGAGATCAAGGCGCTGGCGGCGCACCTGCTGCGCTCACACACCGTGCGGCCGATCGCGGGTCGTGAGCCGGCGATGGTCTACTACAGCCCGGTGGGCTTCATCGCCACCGGCGTCGCGCTGCGTGTCGTGCCGCGCGAGCCGGTGGCCGGCTGAGTAGCGCGGTTACATTGGCACGTAGACGCGCAGCGAATAGTTGTTCGGATTCGACACCGCCACGTCAATCTGATAGGTCGGGTTGGAGCCAAACTTGGCCGTGAACCCGGCCGACGCGGCGCTCGAGATCGCCCATCCAGTGTTCTGCATGGCTTGCACCAGGAAGTTGACCACCCAGGACTGGTTGCCGGCGCTGCAGAAGTACACGTAGGTTGAGCCAGCGGTGCCGCCGCCGTTGAAGGTGCTCACGCGCGTGCCCGGCGGCATCTGGAAGTGATTCTGCGGGCTGCCGCTGTTGCTGGCATTGCTGCCGTCGTAATAGATCGTGTACTTGGGCGTGCCGGAGTAGTACTGGGGATCGTTGAGGCAGCTTGGCGCGCCGATGGTGGCGACCTGGAGCCGGAAGGTGGTATAGCCGCCGGGATGGCCGGCGTACTGGTCGAAACCGGCGAAGGTGAAGGGGTTGGGCGAGCCGGCATCGTTGAGACAGTTGTGGCTGTTGCTGCAATAGTCCAGATAAGCAAAGTTGGACGGATCGGGGAAGAGGTTGTTGAGCTTCCACCCCAGCGTCTTGAGCTGCGAGATGGTGGAGCTCGACGGCCCATCGATCGCCGACTCGCCCCCCTGGAAGCACCCGATGTAGGTGGCGATGGCGTACTGGCCCTGCCCGCCGCCGGTGGGCGTGGGGGAGCTGACGTAGGCACCGGAAGGGAGCTTCATACCAGGCAGGCCGCTGATGCTAGTGTAGGGCGCGGAGCCGGCGACCAGCACCGTGCAGATGGCCTGGGGCGTGGCGCTCGCGGCGGGCGTGCTGGTGGTCGTGGCGAGCGGCGTCACGGTGGGAGCGTTGGTGGCGCTCGCGGTGCCGCTCGGCGCGCAGCCGGCGAGCAGCGCAAGGATGGCGAGAAGACCGAGACTGGCGACGAGCGTGTGGATGGGGACGCGAAGAGGGCGCATGGTGCGCATGGTAAGCCTCCGTTGAACCTACGCAATAAGGTCCAGCCGCACTACCGCGCCATCCTAGCGACCTCTTGGTGCGCTGTCAAGCACTCCCTTCACTTGTTTTGCCACCGTTACTCCGTCGCATCGTCCGCGCCCGCATCATCTGCCGCCAGCAGCGCCAGGAACGCATCACCGCCGATGTACTCGATGCCCTCGTGGACATGGCGCCCATCAGACTGCGCGGGCGGAAAGTGCCGCGTGTTGTTGGAGATGACATATTGGGCATTAGTCAGCTTCGCCGCTGCCCACACCGGATGATCCCATACATCCGTGAGCCCCCCCATGCCGGAGGGTACGGAGGGATTGGATTCGCGACCTCGAAGGTGGAGCTCAAACGAGTCATCATGGCTTTGGCGGCTATTGCGCAAGCGCGTTCGTTAGCATCTGAAAGATCGCCGACAGTATGTCCCGGCGGTGGATGCTTGATCCACCGCCAGGTAAGCACTCGGTTGAGCTCGGCGATGATCCAGGGCGTCCATATCGCCGTAAACGTGCCGCTCTCCGCTGCTTGTTGCAATTCGCGCCGCAAGTGCGGAGGCACCAGTGCGCTTGTATCCACGACAGCCCGTATCACCGCTATCCCCCCTTGCACTGGGTAGATTACTTCGTCAGCGGACGCCCCTCGTCACATTTCATCGCTTTAGCGCCTCTGCCTCCCACGGGAGCCGGCCGGGCCGCGTTTCTTCCAGCACGTCCATTTCCTCCGGCGTGAGTCCTTCTTCTGATCCCAGCAGCTCGCTCTCGTCATGGTCCCGATCCGATGCCCGTATGCCTTCGACCAGCGGCTCGCGCTGGATTCGGTCGAGCGCCTCGACGGGGATCATCATGCGATTGCCATGCTTCTCATAGGGCACGCCCAGGCGGCGCACCAGCAGCTTGAGCGTATTCACCGAGCGGATGCCCAGATAGCGCGCTGCCTCGGTGGTCGTCAGCAGTTGGCGTGGCTCCAGCTCGCGCAGTGCCGTGTCGAGGGCGTCCACCACCTGGCGCAGATCGCCCTGCTCGGCGTGCTGGCGCGCCTCCTCCAGCGTCTTGCGCAACTCCGCGATGCTCATTTTGCTTCCCCTCTTGTTTGCGAATTGCCCTGCGGCCACTGCCCCACACGATACCCATTTTTCGTCATGTTTGTCAATACGAAACGCCCCCGCCCGGATGGACGGAGGCGTCCGTAGGCAATACGAGCCGGCGCGAGGAGACCTCCCCAACCGGGCCGAGCCTAGCCTTCGGAGGCGGCGTACTGCTCCTTGATCTGGGCGACGACGGTGGGATCGAGCAGCGTCGTGGTGTCGCCCAACACCCGCCCCTCGGCGATGTCGCGCAACAGCCGCCGCATGATCTTGGCGCTGCGCGTCTTGGGCAGC
>DASVAA010000168.1:0-8757 GCA_036376595.1 Ktedonobacterales bacterium
CTCCGCCACACTCTCGATGGTGAAGACGCGGTTGATCGGGTAGAGGTAGTGGATCTCCGTCGTCTGCCGCAGATGCCGCTTGCCGAGCCAATCCTCGAGCAAGAACGCGAACTCCAGCGGTGCCGGCGGGCAGCGATAGGGGATGCCGCCGATGGCGATCACGATGCGCCCGCCCTCGAAGTCGTGCAAAGCCTTGCGCAGCCGCAGGGCGCCCGACAGGCTGTAGAAATCGTGCCAGCGGCCGAGGCCCTCGACCAACCCCGGCAGGTCTTCCGGCGCCAGTCGCGCGCCTGTGGCGAGCACGAGATAGTCATAGGACATGGGGGCGGCACGCTCCTCGGCGCCCGACAGATCGCGCAACGGAAGGCTCGCCCCATTGGTCCGCACCGTCAGCTCACGTCGCTCGGTGTCAATGCGGGTGACGTCACCGGTGATGAGCTGCACATGCCGGTTGAGCAGCGTGCGCTCCGGGCGTGAAAGCTCGACGCCCTCACCACTGTTGAACGGCAGGTAGAGCCAGCCCGGCATGTAGACATGATCGCCGGTGGCATCGATCACCGTGATCTCGGCCTCATCGCGGTGGAGCGCGCGGGCGACCACATTGGCGACGATCGTGCCGCCGACACCGCCCCCGACGATGACAATGCGCTTGGTCATAATGCGCCTCCCTTTGCTAGCGCGTCGCTCGCTATGGCGCGCACTTAGTGCGTCTTGCGTGTCACGAAGCGTGTGTAGCCCTGCTCTGGGAACGCGCCGACGAACTCGTGGCCAGCCTTCTGAATCCAGGCGGGTATGTCTTTGGCCGAGCCGGGATCGCTTGAGAGCACGGCCAGCACACCGCCGACCGGCAGAACCTTGATGCCACGGATAAGCTCCATGAGCGGGCCGGGGCAGAAGCTGCCACGCGCGTCAATCTCCTTGTCGATCTGGATGTCTGTAGGCGTTGTCATAATGGGTGACTCCTTCTCCGTGTGTTTATGTTGGTGTGTTTATGTTGGTCGCCGGCCGGCGCTGGCTCCGTTCGCGGGTCGCGCGTAGCTCAGCGCCTACGGCGTTTCATTCCGGCCTGCCGCGCGCGGCGGGCGCGGTGACGCCGACGAGCCGGCTAGTCTGCTAGATGAACAGCGTGATCTGGCTCTCGCGAGCGCGCTCGACGAACGTGGCGACGCCGGTCACCTCATCCACGATCGGCTCGAGGTCTTCGAGCTTGAGGTCGTAGAGCTCCATCGTCATGCTGCACGCCGAGATCTTCACCTCACCGATCTCTTTGGCGCCGCGCAGGTTCTCCATCCACGACGGCACGTGCTTGGCGGCCATGCGCTCAGCCATCGCGGGACCGTAGTCCGCGTAGTCGCTGCTGAGGCGCGTGTTGGTCTTGTAGTCGTCTTTGCGGAAGGCGACGATGCCCCACGTGGTGAGGAAGAGATCGACCTCCATGCCCATCGCCGCCGCGCCGGTGGCCATGATGGAGGCTGCCATGAGCTTATCCACCGTGCCGGAGAACAGCACGATGGACATGCGCTGTGGCTTGGCCGGCTGCTCGACGCCTGGCATCGGCACCGCGAAGGTCCGGGCAGCGGCGGCGAGAGGATCGTCATCGAGGTGCGTGTCTCCGAAATACGACATGTCTGTTGCTCCCTTTCCTGTGAGTGGTCTCAGGACGACTTCTGGAGGTAGAAGGTCAGGACACCCTGCTCATCAGTCGTGTCGAGCAGGCGGTTGCCGGTCTTCTCGGCCCAGGCGGGGATGTCGCTCTTCGCGCCCTGGTCGGTGGCGCTGATCGCCAGCACCTGACCAGGCTGCAGCTCGCGGAAAGCCTTCGCCAGACTCAGCACCGGCATCGGGCACATCTGGCCCTGGGCATCCACAAAGCGGTCTACATGCATCGCCGGCGTCATGGTAACGCTCCTTTCCACCGCCCCACCAGCCTCGTCGCGGTGCTTCAGCTCCGGACAGGCCTGGCGAGACGTGTGGTGTTCGTTGCTAAATGAACAGCGTCGTGTGCGCCTGACTCGCGAAGTTGAGGAAGGTGGCGGCGCCGCCGACCTCGACCTCGTCGCGCAGGTCTTCGCGCCGGATGCCCATCACATCCATCGTCATCTGGCAGGCGATGAGCTTCACGCCCAGGTCCTTGCACTGCTCCAACAGCTCATCAATCGTGGCGACGTGATGCTTGCCGAAGTAGAGCGACTTCATCATCCAGGTGGCCATGGGCGTCATGCCGGGCAGCATGCCGATGATGTTGGGCACGGGCACCGGCATCGCGGGGTTGGCGATCGGCGCGACCTTGAGGTGGTTGGCGCCGCCTTTCGTGACGATGTCGAGGCCGTAGAAGGTGAAGAACACCTCGACCTCCATGCCCATCGCCGCCGCGGCCGTCGCCAGGATCAGCGGCGGATAGGCCATGTCAAGCGTCCCCTTGGACGCGATGATCGCGACCGTGTTCTTGGCCGGATCGCGCTTCATCGCCTCGGCAACCCGCTGGGTGACAAGCTGCTCGATGCGCTCGCCGGCAATCTCCTCGACGCGCTCGCGAATCAACGCCTCCATGTCCACCGTGAGGGTCACATGCTCACGGTCGGTCGTGGTAGTAGTGGGCGCCATCTGAATCTCCTCCCGCTGCTCCCAGCCGGAGCAGCCATACTGTCCCTTCGCCTAGGCGCTGGCTCAGGGGTCAGCGTGTGAGCTTAGCCATCATGCCCGTAAGCTGACTGGCGATATCCTCGGACGGTTCTCCAGCGGATTGCAGGCAGTGTCGCGCGAATGTTTGGAAGGCCTGCAAGCCGGCCGCGGTTGAGGCGGCACGCAGGGCGGCCAGTTGGTCCATGATCTCGTGGCAGTCGCGGTCCTCGTCGAGCATTCGCTGGATGCCGCGCGCCTGCCCTTCGATCGATTTGAGGCGGCGGCAGAGCTCGTCGCGTGCTGTGGCATCGAGCCGCGTCGTTCCTCGCATGGCGGTCTCCAGTCCCGGGCGGCGGTGACTCGCTGGCCAGGTCCACCCCACCCCGGTGGGGTCCCCTCCAGCGTCCACTGACAAATAGACCAGATGGACATCTCCTTCCCCTCACGAAGCGGCTCGTGAACGACACAGGCGGCTCACAGGTAGAGATGAGCCTGCGTGCGCCCGCTGGGCGCGGCGGGATCTGCGCGGCTCCGTCCTTGCGGCGCGGGGAAATCTCACTGAAGCCGGCCTAGAAGCGACCTTGGCGTCCGCGCCACAACTGGAGGGCGACGTACAGGCCAAATCCGACACAGCCGAGCAAAGCACCCACAACCAGCAGTGCGGTCGCCGTGTCCCAGTGGTTCGAGGCGTGGGCGGCGCCTGCGAGGATACCGGTCGTTATCAGCAAGCCTATGCTGAATAATGCCAAGATCAGCCTATTCACGAGCGCATCCAGCCGATTGAGCAGGGGGGCATAGCTTGCCGGCTGGAGGGTAACTTCGAAGCCGCCGCGTTCAATGTCTCCCAGCACGCGGCGTAGCTGCTGCGGCACTTCCAGGCTCATCTGCGCCGTGTCGAGCGCGGTGAAAGCCATCTGCCGCAGCCAGCGGCCCAGATCGAACTGGCGCCGCATCAGCTCCTCGGTCAGCGGCAGGTACACCTCCATCAAGTTGAAGCCCGGGTCGAGCCGCGCGGCCAATCCCTCGCCCATCGCGAGCGTCTTGACCAGCAGTGCCAGGTCAGGGGGCAGGCGCAGATGATGCCAGCGAATGACCTCCAGCATCTCGGCGAGCATGGTGCCGAACTTCACCTCACTCAGCGAGCGGCCGCCGTAGCGCAGCAGGAGCCGCTGCAGATCGCGGCGCAGGGCGTGACGGTCCACACTCGCGCGCGTCAGGCTGATCTCGAGCACCGCGTCGGTCAGCCGGCTGGCGTCCTGGCGGGCGATCGCGATCATGAGCTGCAACAGCAGGTTGCGGGTGGCATCGTCTACCTCGCCAGCCATGCCAAAATCAATCAGGCCGATCCGGCCGTCGCGCTCGATCAGCACATTGCCCGGATGTGGATCGGCGTGGAAGAAGCCGTGATCGAGGATCATCGTGAGCAGCAGCCGCGCCGCGCGATGTGCGATCTCGGCGCGGTCCAGGCCTTGTGCCTCGATGGCCTCGGTGTCGGTGAACTTGATGCCGTAGATGCGCTCCAGCGTGAGCATGCGCGAGGTGGTCGTCTCCCAGTAGACGTGCGGGATGTGAATATCGCTCTCGCCGTCAAAGTTGTCCGCGATGCGCTCAACATTCTGCGCTTCATGCACATAGTCCAGCTCGTGTCGCAGGGTTTGCGCGAACTCCTGCGCAATCGTCAGCAGGTCGTAGTGCCGCGCTGCCTCCCAGCGCCGGCCAGCCCGCAGCGCCAGATCGAGCAGAATCTGCAGGTCGGTCTCCACCTGCTCGACGACATGCGGCCGCCGCAGCTTCACCACCACCTCCGTGCCGTCTGGCAGGGTGGCCGCGTGCGCCTGACCAATCGAGGCCGAAGCGAGCGGTGTCATGTCGAAGAAGGCAAAGACCTCGTCGAGCGGCCGGCCCAGCTCTTGCGCCAGGGTGGCACGCACCTCGCCCTCGGAGATTGATGGGATCGCGTCCTGCAGCAGCGCCAGTTCGTCCAGATACGCCTGCGGCAGCAGGTCGCCGCGCGTGGAGAGGATCTGTCCCAGCTTGATGAAGGTAGGACCCAGCTCTTCGAGGGCCAAGCGCACATGCTCTGGGCCGCCGGTATGCTTGCTGTGGATGCGCACGCGTGACTTCGAGGCAGCGCTCGTGGGCGGATCGGATCCGTCCGTTGTCGCTGTCGCTGCCGGGCTGCGTGCGGAGTGAGGCGCGCCGTGCGCCTCGTGGGTGAGGGCGCCGAGCACGAATCCCAACCCATGCCGCGTCAGAATCTCGACAATCTGCCGGTAACGCGCGGCGCGATCAAGGCGATAGGTATCCGGCTCCGCCCGCTCGGCAGCCATGGATGGGCCTCCTCCCCGTTTGCTCGGCGCCTGATAGAACTGCCCTGTGGGTACAGGCGGCGGACGCTCTGACGCCAGTGCCTCGGCGCGGTTTCGTCTGTACACTTCGGGCAGCCCGCATGTCAATGTGCGCGCTCGGCCAGCACGCATGCGCGGTGAGGTGCGGCGCGGCGCGACGCGTTGCTAGTGCTCGGCCTGCTCCTTGGCGACATGGAGCGGGATCGTCTTAGGCTTGGTGGCCTCATCCTTGGCGACGCGAATCGTCAGCACGCCGTGCTCATAGGTCGCCTCCACCTTATCGGGGTTGATTTCCATGGGCAGAGCGATCGTGCGCGTCATCTCAGGACTGTGCCGCTCGTAGCGCTCGCGGCGCAGGTAGACGCCCTCCTCCTCGATTCGCGCGTGGGCCTTGCGCCCGACGTGAATCGTCACGCTACTGCTAGTCGCCGTGACCTGCACGCTGGATGGCTTCACCCCCGTCAGCGAGGCCTCGATGATGAAGTCGTCGGGGGTCTCGATGACGTCAACCGGCATTGTCCGCCCGAACGTCATCAGCCGATCGGGGTTCACCATGCCGTCTCCCAGGAAGCGGCTAACCACGTCGCGCAACGGCGTAAAGGTGTCGTAGGGGTCGTGCGTCGTGTAACTCATCGTGTGTGCTCCCTTCGTGGTAGGCGGGCTTTCCGGCGTCTGCCGTGCTGCCCATCCACCGGACAGTCGCATCGTATCGAACCTGGGTCGCGATCGCCTCACGAACGCACCCGTACACCTCTCGGTTGACTCACAGCATCTCGCCGCCGCCTCCATGTGCGTCTCCACGTAAGGAACGGAATGGAGCCGGCATCGCCGCGGGAGGGCGACGTGGTATGAGATGTGAGACAGATTCGCCACGTCAGGTCGCGGTCGCTGGCATGTGCCGGCCTGGCAGTGACCGGACACACGGGCAGCGACCGGCAGGCGGATACGCAAGCGCGCCGTGCCTCATCTCCGTGCGAGTTCGCGCGTGCCGGCAACACAAGAGAAGGGACAGACGCAATGAGCGAGCGATTTGACGCCGTGATCGTTGGCGCGGGACTCAGCGGCCAGGCGTGCGCACACCGGCTGCACGCGGGCGGCATGAGCGTGGCTGTGGTAGAGGCCCACCTCATTGGCGGCTTGACGGCATACTGGACTGAGATTCCCATGCCAAGCCTGATTGGCCCTACCAACCTGGTGCGGCAACTTGCGCTTGCGTCCGGCATTGCCTCGCCACCCACGCGCGGTCGCCGCAAGGGCGCCTCCCCCCAGGAAGCACCCCATAAGCTGTTGCCGCAGCGGACCGATGAATTCCAGGCCAAACAGCTACATGACGAGGGGATCAGCGTCGTCCGCGGCCGGGCGCGGCTGCGCGACACAGGACAGATCACGGTCGAGCAGCAGGGGCACGAGCGACAGCTTGAGGCCGCTCGCGTGGTCATCGCCACGGGCACCACACCGCGCGCACCTGAGATCCAGGGCCTGCAAGAGACGGGCTACTGGACCCCGCGCGAGGCGATTACCTTCACCTCGCTGCCGCCCAGCGTGATCGCGCTAGGTGGCGGCACGCACGCCATCGAGCTAGCGCAGCTCTTTCGCATCTATGGTGCGGAGGTGACTATCGTCACGCGGTCCTCGCACCTGATGCCTTACGAAGATCCCAAGGTTGGCGATCTCCTGGCGCAGCATCTGTATCATAAGGGCGTGCGCGTGATCACGGGGCGCCGCGTGCTGAGCGCCCAGCGCAACCCGCCAGGCAGCTCGTGTTCTCTCACGCTTGACGACGGCTCGCGGGTTGAAGGCGAACAGGTGGTCGTTGCCGCGGGCCGCGAGCCATCTATAGCGGGACTGGACCTCGAGCGCGCAGGCGTCCAGGCCGAGCCGCGAGGTATCCGTGTGGATGAGTACTGTCGTGCGGGCGAGAACGTGTGGGCGATAGGCGATGTGACCGGGGCCGGCGCATCCATTCATATGGCCCAGTATCAGGCGCGCATCGCCGCGGACGACATGCTCGGCCATCCACACCCCGCCTACCTCAGCTCGGTGCCGCGTATCGCGTTCACTGATCCGCAGGTTGCCACCGCCGGGCTGTCGGCCGCGCGTGCGCGCGAGCTGGGGAAGGATGTCGCCTCAGTGATCGTCAATCTCCCAGGCCCGCCAGACACACCTGGCGCCCAGTTGGCGCTGCATGCGGATCGCGCGGCTGGCGTGCTCCTGGGCGTCTGGGCCGTCGCGCCCGATGCTCAAGAGTGGTTCCCGCCCGCGGCGCTGGCTATACGCGCCGCGATTCCGATTGCCGTGCTGCACGACGCGCTCGAGCAGTTCCCCAGGTACGGCGATGCCTATCTCCAGGCACTCGACCGCCTGCTCGAGCAGGGAGTGCGCTGATCCGCCAGCTCCCTGCCGGCGAGATCCCAGGCATCCTCGTCATCTCGTGGCCACGGCCGCCGGGGCGTTCTCGGCGACGTTCCTCCCCACCCTGTGCAAGGGCTGCCGGTGCCCACCGCGAGCCTGCCGCTGGGGACGCGATCGGCGTGTCACGTCCGGCGCACGACGGGTGATGCGGTAGGCGTGCGTGGGAGGGATGCCGAGCAGATGTTCTTGCGCCATCGAGAGCACATGCCCGCATTGCAGGCACTCGTAGTAATCAGTATCCCGCGCGACTTCGAGCACCAGGTCGCCGTGGCAGCGCGGACAAGCTTTCAGCACTAACATATCGCACCCCCTCGTATCGTGCCGCGCGATGGAAGGTTCCGGATCGCTGGCGGCAGCGACCGCTACACAGATGCTGCGCGCTCCGGAGCACGTGCCCATCACAAGTTCCCGTCGCCGTCTCGCAGCGCCGTCACGACCTCACGGGCGTGCCCAGCAACCATCGCTGCCGGCATGCCGCGACATGCGCACATGCTGGGCGGCGCTCTGGCCTGTGACGCCGCCGTGAGGCCGGCCGCGGCGGGCGTGATGGATTTGTGAGTGGCGCGCGGTACATCTGAATTGGCCCGCTGGGAATGCGCACTGGCGTGGGGCCTGGCCGGTTGGCCCTCGCTGGCGCGAGTGCGGAGCTGGCTGGATGCGTCACCGAGCAGGAGGTTGTACCATGAGCGCCACCACCATCACCACCTTCAACGATCAGGGCACAAGCGCTCCCGGCGTGTCGTCCGGTGGTGCGGCGGCTCGTGCGGAGCTGCTCCAGAAGATGGAAGGCAGCCTGGAGCTGCTGACCGGCGAACGTATCCAGGTGCGCCCGATCCGCCCGGGTGACGCGGCACGCCTACAAGCCTTCCACTCCCAACTGTCCGCTGATTCCGTCGTATTCCGCTTCTTCCGCTACCTGCCGGTGCTCCCTGACGCCGACGCCGCGCGCTTCACGCACGTGGACTACGTGGACCGCATGGCGCTCGTCGCCACGGATGGGAAGGGAGAAGGCGAGCGGCTGCTGGCGGTAGTGCGCTACGACCGTATCACTTCCGATACCGCTGAGGTGGCCTTCGTGGTCGCCGATCACTGGCAGGGCCACGGCATCGCGACGGCGCTGCTGCATCGCCTGGCGGCCTTCGCACGGCTCCAGGGCATCACGCACTTGCTGGCGGTGACGCTGGCGACCAACGCCAAGATGCTTGAGGTGCTGCGTCATGCCGGCTATCCCCTCAGCGCGCGCTACATCAGCGGTGAGGTCGAGATGACGCTCGACATCAGCGCGCCAGCGCCGGGCGAGCCAGCACTGGGTTCTTGAGTCAGCGCCAGCATCGCAGAAGTGCCCGGCTGGCTGGGGCAAGGATGCACCTCGCGA
>DASVAA010000169.1:0-30925 GCA_036376595.1 Ktedonobacterales bacterium
GGCGATCACCGCGAAGCACAGCAGGTCCAGCTCCGACATCGGCGTCGCCTGCATGTAGAGCACGTTGGGGTTGAGCATCAGCACCAGCGCCGCGGCCCAGCCGGCCAGCGGCGACGAGACGAGCAGGTGCGCGGTGCGATAGAGGTAGACGGCGGCGGCGACGTAGGCGGCCATCGAGGGGAGTGTGCCGGCGAAGCCGTCGCGGTAGAGCGGCGTGATCCAGACCAGCGGAAGCATCAGTATGTGGTTCAGCGGCGGCCAGACGGTGCCGAGCTGCGCCAGGCCCGGGGTATGGCTGGTAAAGACGCGCCGCGCGATCGACATGTGGCTGATGGCGTCGCTGTAGGCGAGCGTCTGGCCGCGCTGCGAGTACCATATGTAGGCGGCGATGCTCAGCGCGCTGGCGAGGTAGGCGACGAACGCCTCGTGGCGCAGCAGGCCGTGGCGCCGCACCCACGCGCCGAACGCGGCCAGTCGCTCGCGCGGCGACAGATGCCGGGCGACCTTGCTCTCGGCGACCGGCGCACCGGCTCCGGGCCTCCGGGCCGGCCGGGCAACCCCCGGCGGCGGCGCGACGGCCGCCACCACACGCAAGAAGCCCAGGCGGCGCCAGATGCGCCGCGCGCTCTGGCGCAGGCGCCCATGTCCTGATACAGTTCTGCCGGCGATCGCGCTACTACTCACATTCCCCCTCCTTCTTCACCGCTCCACATCCATCTCACTCCCCACTCCACCTGGCGTGGGCGCAATACATGCTCGGCCGGCACACGGCCGCGGAGAAGCGGGGTATACGATACCCAATCGAGGTCAATACAGGGCGAGCCAGCTCGCCCATGGATCGTGTGGTCATTGCCAGGCACTACTGATCCAGCGTCGCTGCGGGATGTCAGGATCGCCGTCGAGATCGGGCGATGAGCATGAGTGGACGTTCACCCATGCGATATCAGCGTCTTGTGCCGTACACAACATCAGACGAGATATAGCGGCCGGTGGTGACACGTATAGGTAGCCCATCAGGGCCAGTATCGCGCCAGGCCAGCGTGCGATTACACTCATCAGTGAGTGGGTATCTCGACTGAAAGAGGCAACAGCGGCCGCGCGGTACCGCGCCGGTATCGCGCAATAGTTGAGCTAGCCGCCGGCTGAACGGCAGCACGCGCGGCCAGGCTTGGTCAGGCGGCGGGCGAGAGATACTGCGCCTTGAGGGCGGCGGCGGCCTCTGGCGAGGGATTGAAGACGCCATTACCCCAGGCCCAGAAGAACAGCCCGACGACGTGCGGATCGCCGAAGACCGCCTGCGCCGCCGCGGTGTATGCCGCCGCCTGGAGCGTGGGATCAGCCGGCGCGCTGGTGTTGTGGTCCCACGGGCGATAGAGCGCGTCGCTGGCGTTGCGGTAGCCAACCTCCGAGAGCACGACCGGCTTACCGGTCCTGGCGGCGAGGTTGTCGAGTACGGGCAGCAGTTGGCTCTGCCAGACCGTGCGAATGGCGCTTACCGAGAGCGATTGTGGCGACTGCGCGATGGGCTGGTACTCCGAGACCCCCAGGTAGTCCAGCGCGGGGTTCGCCATCCACGTAGGCACAGGTTCAATCGTGGTGCCCTGGATCAGCGAGTTCCAGTTGACGTCATAGGTCAGCTTGCCGTGGAAGACGCTCCGCGCGCGGCTGATGAGCTGGTCCCACAGCGCGTCCGGCTGCCATTCGAGCGCCTGCAGCTCGGTGGCGATGCCGAGCTGCTCCGCGCCCGCCGCCTCCGCGGCCTGCACGTACGGCGCGTAACCCGCCCAGTAGCCGTCAAACCACGCGCTGGCCTGGGCAGGATCATTAAAGGCGATCAGCCCACTCCATTGCGGCTGCTCGACGACGGTCAGCAGTGGCTCGATGAACACGCGCAGCCCCAGACTGTGCGCGTAGGCGATGCCCTCTTCGAGCGTGCGCGGCGTAGGAGTGCCGTCGCCGGGGTGAATGGTGGTGGACTGGAAGGAATCCTGGTACAGGTCAACGGCGATCGAGACCCAGCGCGCGCCCGTCTGCCGCTGGAGGGTCAAGAGATCGTGCTGCCAGGTGGCATCCTGCTGGCCGTAGGCGGTGGTGCTCCAGCGGGGGAAGGCCACACCGGCTTCGAGCGCGGGCCGGGCAAAGGGGATCGGCGTCGCGGTGGGCGACGGTATCGCCGTCGGCAGCGCGAGAGTGGGGGTCGCCGGGGGGCGGCTCGCGCTGGTGGTGCCGCGTGGTGTCTGGAACGCGACGATGCCTAAGCCAATCACCACCGCCAGCAGCACCGAGAGCGCCGTCACCACCCGCGGATGCGCCGTGTTCCAGGTCTTCGCGCGCCGCCAGCCGCGCTCGCGCAGGCGCGCCATCTTCCGCGGCAGGCTCTCCCGCATGTCGTCTCTCCTCCGACCTTCTCCCGGCCGCCCCACTATCATCCGCACACTCGGTTGGTCAAGACGGATCAGCGCGTGGCATTGTCACGTGGTTGGCCTTTCGGAACACAGTTCCCACAGACCACGCGGGCGATTGTGATCCCGTTCATACTCGGCAGCGTGCTCGGCGGCGTCGTGTACTCAGTACTAGCCCGAAAAGCGTGCTGAATTCGCCGTGTACCCCCTTGCCAAGAGCAGGGAAGCGCGCTATACTCGAATTAGAACTTTTGTTCTAGATGTTGATTCGGGTAGGCGGCGAACGAGGCGAGACCGGCGCCGGGCACGCGTCGGAAGGGAGCGCGAGAGATGACACAGGTACTGATTGTGGACGACGACCGGGCGATCCGCGAGCTGCTGCTGCTGGCGCTGGATCTGGAGGGCTACACAGCCAGCGCGCTGAGCGACGGCAGCCGTGTGGTCGAGACGCTGGAGGCGGCATGCGAGCCGCGCATCGTGCTGCTGGACGTGATGATGCCAGGTGTGGACGGGCTGGAGGTCTGTCGCCGGCTCGCGGCGCGGCCCGATCTCGCGGCGCGCCACCGCGTGATCGTGATGACCGCCTGCCCACCACAGGACGGCGAGCTGCCGGAGCCGGCAGCGGCGCTGATCGCCAAGCCGTTCCAGCTTGCGCGGCTGCTAGAGCTGATCGCGGCGCTCGATTGCGAGTCGAGCGCTACAAGCGTGACGCAGAGAGCGGTCCCCGACCCCTTCGAGCAAATGCCGCTGGCGGGGTAGCCGCTTGCCAGCCTACGGGCCACGGCGCCGCCAGCCCAGCGTGGGCGACGGCCGCTGGAAGGCCGGCGTATTCGGCGTCTGGTTCCAGGCAGCGCTGCCTGGCAACGCGACACCAGGCCGTGTGGGGGTGGGCGCTTGCGGCGCGGCAGGTGCGGGCGGAGGCGGCAGCGGGTGTGAGTTTGAGGCGGCTGTTGTTGCTCCGTTGTTGAGCGCCGCGGCAGAGGCAACGGGCGCGGCTTCTCCCGCACTCGCCGTGCTGCGCATACCTGCCGCGGCGCCCGTTGCGGGGGCAGATCCAGCGGGCGCCGGCTGTGCTGCTTCGGCGCGCAGCTCGGCCAGCGCCTGCGCACGCGCCGCGGCGAGCAAGAGCTGGTAGCCCGCCACGGCCAGCACGATGGCACCGGCAAGGAAGAGATACAACCCAACGTCGGCGGAGTTGGTCGCGCCAGTATCCTGGAAGGAAGGGCCGTCGGCGCCCGCCACGACGGTCTGCGCGCCAAGCAGCGTCACACGGAGCCACACCGCCGCCGCCAGGCCGAGACTGGTCGCGCCGACCACCAGCGGCGCCGCGGCATAGATCGGCGTCGCGCGCAGCGAGGGGCGCAGCAGCGGCAGCGCGGCGAGGCCAAGCCAGATCACCCCCAGCAGCGCCGGCAGGCCGAGCGATGAGGGCGCGACACGATTGCCGCCGAGATTGGCCCACGGCGCCAGCAGGTCGGCCGCCATCGCCAGCACGGTGAAGATCAGCGAGCGACCCAACGCGTCGCGCGGGAATCCCGGCTGATCGAGGTCGCCACTGCCGATACTGGGTCCAATCGCGACGGGAGGCGCGGGCGCGCGCGCAGGCATGGGCACCGGCGAGGGTGGCGCCGCGCGATCCAATGGCACACTTGGTGAGGCGCTCGCCCCTGCCGCACCATCGTACGCATCCACGAGCGGAAGTGTGGCATGCGGCTCGCCGCTCCGGCTGGTGTCACGCCCGCAGACGGGGCACGTCGCAGCGCGCGGAGGCACCTCCGCGCCACATCCCATGCAGAACACGCGCCTGCCTCCCTCACCTGCTGGACGGTCTCGATCGCACCACCGCCGCACCGCGCCACGCCACCACCACCTGTAGCAGTAGCATACCCGCTATCGCGTGTGACGCATAGAGGGGGGCGCGTGTTCCAGCGTATGTCCGATAGGCAGAGAGCAGGCGGGAGGGGACCGGCGAATGAACTCGTGGCGCGCGGTCCAGCAAGCGACACAGGGGCCGGCGGCTGAAGGCCGCGCCTAGGGGCCTAGGGCCACAAAGCCTGCCTGCGCGGGCTAGAGATCGAGCGATCTCTCCACGCCCTCCTCACCCTCTGAGGTTGCTCTCTGGAAACCCTTCGCGTTCTTCGCGCTTGCTTCGCGGACTTCGCGTGCTCCGTCCTCTCTCCCTCCGCGTTACACCGCACCCGCTTGCTGCTCGGCTTTGACGCGCGCGGCCTCCGCGAGCGCTGCCTGCGCCTGCTCCGTGCGGCCGGCCTGTTCGAGCGCCTGCGCCAGCGTCATGTGCGCCTCGTAGAGCGTGGGATCGAGCGCCACCGCCAGCCGCGCGAGGTCAATCGCCTCTTGCGGGCGCCCCACCTCGCGATAGGCGTCGGCCAAATCGTTGGCGATGAAGGGATTGAGCGGGTCGTCGCGCAACGCCTGCTCGTAGGCGGCGATTGCCTCGTCATGGCGCAGCAGCCCCTCCAGCGCGGTAGCCTTGCCGTAGAGCGCCTCGGTCTCGTCGGGGAACTTCGCCAGGCACTCGTCGGCGGAAACCAGCGCCGGGTCGTAGCGTCCGGCCGCATTGAGGGTCTCGATCAGGCCGACATAAGCGTCGGCCAGTGTCGTCTCGTCCTCATCGCCGACGCGTTCTTTGTAGTCGTCAACCAGGCCGCGGAAGGCAGCGACTGCCTCGTCGTAGTGCTTCGCGTCGCGCAGCGCCCCGGCCAGACTGAAGCGCGCCTCCGCCGAGTCGGGCGCCAGTTGTACCTCGCGGCGGTAGGCGGCGATGGCCTCGTCGGGGCGGCCCAGCTCGTCGAGCCAGGTGCCCAGGTGCTCCCAGGCGTCCGCGTTCTCTGGCTCGAGCTGTGTCACCCGCTGCCAGGCGTCCGCCGCCTCCTCCGGCTGGTCGAGCGCCTCGAAGACGGTCGCGCGCGTCTCGTAGGTCAGCGGCGCGTCGGGGGCCAGCGCCTCCATCTGGCGCACAACATGGAGCGCGTCCTGGTCGCGGTGCGCTTCGAGGTAGGCGTTGGCGAGGTCGGCGTAGCGCCCCAAATCGCGCGGATCGCTATCCACGCGGCGCTCCTGCTCATGGATGTGGTCGGCGCGGTCGCTGAGCCGCTGGCGCAGGTCGCGCAGGTTATCGGCGGCCAGGGTGTTGGCGGGATTGAGAATCTCCGCCTGGCGGTATTCATGCACCGCATCGTCGTAGAAGCCCAGCTCGCGGTAGGCGTCGCCGAGGTTGATGTGCAGCGCGTCGCTGTTAGGGTCGCGCGCCAGCGCCTGCTGGAACACGCCCGCGGCCTCCTCATTCCAGCCGATCTCGCCAAAGAGCAGGCCGAGATTGTGGTAGGCCTCGATCAGCGCCGGGTCGAGCTGGATCGCACGCAGGTAGCCGGCGATCGCGGCGTCGGCATCGCCGAGGTTGTAGCGCGCCAGCGCCAGATCGTAGCGCGCGCGGGCGTCGTCGGGATTGGCGGCAACAGCTTGCTCGAACAAATCCGCGGCCGCCTCATAGTCGCCGCGCTCCGCCGCCTGTTTGCCCTCTTGACGCAGTGTAGCCGTGTCACCGCCCGTGGTGGTCGAATCGCCGTCCTGTGCCTGTGGCATACGCGCTACCTCCTGGTTGTTGGACCTCACCCCCCCAGCCCCGCTTCCTTTGGGGCGAGGGGGTTCCAAGTCCGTAGGGGCGTCCGGTGGGCGCCCCCGCAGGGCAACGATTTGGACGACAGCCTACAGCGAGGCCAGCGCCGCGTCGAGCGTCGTCATCGCCTCGTCAATGTCGGCGCGCTGGATGATCAGCGGCGGCACCATGCGAATCGTCTGCGGGCCGGCGTTGGTGATCAGCAGTCCACGCTGCTGCGCCGCGGCCATGATGTCCGCCGCGTTGGGCTGAGTGAGGTCGAAGGCGCGCATCAGGCCGATGCCGCGCATCTCGGTGATCACGCTGGGGTACTTCGCCTTGAGCGCCTCGATCTTGCCGCCCAGGTAGTCGCCCATCTCGGTCGCGTGCGCCAGCAGGTCCTGGCCGACGATGGTCTTGACGGTGGCGACGCCCGCCGCGCAGGCGATGGGATTGCCGCCGAAGGTCGTGCCGTGGTCGCCCGGCTCGAAGATGTTGGCCCGGTCGTTGGCGAGCATCGCGCCGATCGGCACGCCGCCGGCCAAGCCCTTCGCCATCGTCGTAATGTCGGCCTGGATGCCGTAGTGCTGCCAGCTAAAGAACGTGCCGGTGCGGCCCATCCCCGCCTGCACCTCGTCAATGATCAGGATCAGGTCCTGTTCGTCGCACCACTGGCGCAGCCCCGTCATGAACTCCTGGCTGGCCGGGTAGATGCCGCCCTCGCCCTGCACCGCCTCGATCAAGATGCCGGCGGTCTTGTCGGTGGTCGCGCGCTTGACAGCGTCCAGGTCGCCAAATGGGACCTGTCCGAAGCCGTCGGCCAGCGGCAGCCAGGTATCCTGATACTTCTTCTGCCCCGTGGCGGAGGTGGTCGCCAGCGTGCGCCCGTGGAACGAGCGGTCGAAGCTGATGATGCCGTAGGCGCCGTTGCGGTGCTTCCGGCCGTACTTGCGCGCCAGCTTGATCGCGCCCTCGTTGGCCTCAGCGCCGCTGTTCGAGAAGAACGACTTCATCCCGCCGGAGACGTCGTAGAGCTGCTCGGCCAGCTCGACCTGGCGCTCGTTGATGTAGAGGTTCGAGACGTGGATCAGCTTGCCGGCCTGCTCCTGGATCGCCTTGACCACCGCCGGGTAAGCGTGGCCGAGCACATTGGTGGCGATGCCGGCGACCAGATCGAGATAGACTTTGCCGTGGTCGTCCCACACCCGCACGCCCTCGCCGTGCTCCATCACCAGCTCGCGCTTGAAGGTGTGCTGGTAGTATTTGCGCTCCAGCGCGACCCAATCGCGCTTCTCGCCGGACGGCGAAGACGTCTGCGAAGTCACCGGGGTCGTCGTGGTCATGCGGATTCTCCTCAGCGGGTGTAGGTAGTGTTCTCGTCAATGTAGCCGTGGGTCAGGTCGCAGCCCCAGGCGGTGGCAGTCGCCTCGCCGATGTGCAGGTCCACACCCACGGAGACGTCGGGGCCGGCAACGGCCTTCTTCGCCTCTTGTTGATTGTAGTCAACCGCCACGCCATCGCGCAGGATCGGCACCTCGCCCAGCGTGAGATCGAGGCGGCTGGAGTCTACCTGTGCGCCGCTGGCGCCCACGGCGGCGATCACGCGGCCCCAGTTGGGGTCGCCACCGGCCACCGCGCACTGCCACAGCGGCGAGGCGGTCACGGCGCGGGCGGCTCGGCGCGCGTCGGCCTCGTTGCCGGCGCCGCGCACGGTGACGATCATCAGCCTGGTCGCGCCCTCGCCGTCGCGCGCCATCTCGCGCGCCAGGTAGCGCGTGACGTAGCGCAGCGCCGTCTCGAAGGTCTGGGCGTCGGGCGTGCCGGGCAGCACCGGCGCGTTGCCGGCCACACCGTTGGCGAAGAGGAACGCCGAATCATTGGTGGACATATCGTGGTCCACGCTGACCATGTTGAACGAGTCGTTGACGGCGGCGCGGAAAACCTCGCGCTGGAAGTCGTGGTCGAGGGCGGCGTCGGTGGTGAGGTAGCAGAGCATCGTCGCCATGTTGGGGTAGATCATGCCGACGCCCTTGGTCGAGCCGCCCAGCCGCGCCGTCTTGCCGCCCAGCTCGAATTCGACGGCGATCGTCTTGGGGCGCGTATCGGTGGTCATGATGCCGCGCGCGAACTGCGGGCCGTCGTGGTCGCTCAGCTCGATGTGCTCGATGCCGTCCGCGATCTTCTCCATCGGCAGCGGGCGCCCGATGATGCCGGTGGAGGAGACCATCACCAGATTGGCGTCGGCGATCCCCAGTTTGGCGGCGGCTAGCTCGGTCATCCGGCGGGCGTCGGCATCGCCGCGCGGACCGTTCGAGCAGTTGGCGTTGCCGGAGTTGATCACCACAGCCTGCGCGCGGTAGCCGCTGGCGGCGAGGTGCTCCTTATCCACCACCACAGTGTGCGACGCCGTCTGGCTGGTGGTGAAGGTCGCGGCGACGGTGCAGACGCGGTCGGCGACCAGCATCGCCATGTCGAGCGCGCCCGGCTCGCTCTTGATGCCCGCCGACACGGCCCCCGCGCGGAAGCCCGGCGCGGCGGTGACACCCCCTTCGATCAGCGTGATGTTCGCGGGCAGGTCGCGGGTCTTGTACGAATCTTGATACGGATCTGACTCAGCCACGTAGCCGGCTCCTCAGTACGAGCGAACGACAGTGCAGGACGATGGATGGCCCGAAGGCCGAAGCGTGGGTATTGTACGCCCCCGCGCCGTGTCGCCGCAACCAACCCGCGCAGCACAGATGATGTGGGGCCACGCGGGAGGGCTGGCTGAAGAACCGCTGCGACCCACCGATCCACGGCCAGGCGCGGTCGTCGGAGACTCACTGCGTAGCGGCATCATCCCCAGGCGAACGAGCCGCTGGCACCTGCGCGCGCAGATGCGCGCCCTGCCCTGGCGCGCTGTCGATCTGGAGCATGCCACCCAGGTTGCCTACACGCTCACGCATCGAGCGCAGCCCAAGATGACCCGGAAACGCGCCGAGCGGATCGAAGCCGATCCCGTCGTCATGGACCTCCAGGATCACCATATCGGCGGTCTGCTGAAGGATCAGGTCCACCGTGTGCGCGCGAGCATGCTTGACCGCGTTCTGCACTGCTTCCTGCGCGATCCGGTACAGCTCCTGTTTGGCCTTCAGGGGCAGGGCAGGCTCGTCGCACAGGTCCGTCTGCACGCGCAGATCATTGCGTGCCTGCGCCGCTGCCGCCTGCTTGGCAAGCGCGGCGATCAGCCCCTCGGTTTCCAGTGATTCGGGCCGCAACTCGAAGATTAAGGCGCGCATCTCGTTCAACGCCGCCTCGGCCAGCGAGAGCAAATAGTCGAGCGAGTCCGGCAGCGCGCGCGGGTCGCGGTCGAGCTGAATGCGCGCGGTATGCAGGCCGAGCGCGATGCCATAGAGCGCCTGCGAGACCGAATCGTGCAGCTCGCGCGCCAGTTTCTGCCGTTCCTCCAATGCCGCCCATTCCTGCGCCTGGGCGTAGAGTCGCGCATTCTCGATGGCGATGGCCGCCTGGTTGGCAACCGCCAGCGCGAGCGTCGCGTGGTGTGGCGTAAACGCGTTCTCCTCGTCTGATGCCACCACCAGCATGCCGATCACCTGATCTCTGAGCCTGAGCGGAACAGCCATCCAACTACAGACGTAGTGAAAGGTGGTTTGCGGGAGATCGCCCATCGCCGCACGCAGGGCCTGCGCCAGGTGGGTCTCGTCGTGGATGCTGTGAATGAAGAGCGTCTCGCCGGAAGCGATGGTCTGCCAGATCGGCCCGAGCTGCTGGAGTGGGAACTGAAGCCGCCCGAGCTGCGTCTGCGGAATCGGTCCCCGGTGATCGAGGAACACCAGGTTCTCGCCCTCCACCGTCAAGATCGAGGCGCCTGTGTAGTCAACCACGGTCTTCAGTTGATCGAGGATCAGGCCCACCAGCGGCTTGAGCTGGAGGGTAGAGGCCACCGTGTGGGAGATGTCGAGCAAGGAGGAGAGCTCGCGGGTGCGCTCCGCCACCCGCTGCTCCAGGTGCTCGTAGGATCGCTGCAAGTCCGCCGACAACCGCACCGCGTGCGCCGCTACTCCCGCCTGACGTGCCAGCTCGTCCAGCAGCCGCCGGTCCGCGGGAGTGAACGTCTCGCCAGGCGTGCGTGGGGCAAGGTGCAATTGGCCGCTGGCCTCTGACTGGTAGATCAGCGGCAGGATCAGCGGCTCGCCAATAGGCGCGCCAGTGCTGGCCGCCAGCGTATACGTGCCCTCGCGCTTCAACAGGATGGCGGCGTACGGCAGCTTGAGCGCCTGGGCCACGGTTTCCACAATCGCGGGCAGCACCGCGTTGGGAGCAAACGTCCCCTCCAGGCGCTGGCTCAGCCGCGTGACGACGGCGTAGGGTTCGTCACGCTGGCCGTAGAGCAGGCGGTTCACGCCGCGCTGCAGCCACCCGCGCAAGGGTTGGAACAGCACGGCGACGAGGCCCGCCGCGACCAATGAGATCAGCAGATTGCCACTGGTATCGGCGAGCGTACCCAGCGTCCCCACCACCAGCACGTACACCCCGACGATGCAGACGGTCAGGATGCCATAGACCAGCGTGCGATTGATAACGACGTCAATCTCCCACAGCCTCGCGCGCACGATCGCAAAGCCAATTGAAAGTGGGGGAAGCAATACCAAGACATACGCAGCGGCCAGTTTGATCAGGCTGACGACCGAGACGGTCGGGAAGAGGGACGGAAAGACGAGCGACAGAATGAGGAGCGCCACATACCCTCCCCAACCCACAGACTCGCCGTAGACCACCCACTTGGTCTGCTGCCGCTGGACGGGACTCGAAACTCTGCGATAGCGGAAGATCTGCGCCGCGACGACGCCGACAATGAGGGTGAGGAGGAACACGCTATTGAGCAGGGGAAAGCGACCAAATGGGTTAAAGGCAGCGGAAGGAAAGAGCGCGTCAAGCCCCCAATAGACCAGCGCCCCAGGCAGGACCCACCGTGTGAAGCCAGGTACAAAGCGCCCACTTGGAAACACGTACCAAAAGAGAAATGCGCAGAAGAAGCCAAACACGCTCAGCACATGAGCCAGGAACCACCAGGGTGGCGTCAGTCTGCTGATCAAGCCGTCGTTGAATACGATGGGGAAGAGCGCCAGGGAGAGGGCAGCGAGGAGCGCCAGGCGGTCGTCAGATTTGCGCCAGAAGAGGACGGCCGCGACCAGCCAGTACCCCACGGCGGAGAGGGTCATCACACCAATGCTGTACAGGGCGTAAAAGTCTACCGAAAGGCCAAGCTCGTGAAGCCGTTGCACGTCAGCGGGTACAAGCTGCCCACGGCTTGCGCAAGCGGCGACTGGAGCCATGCATGGCAGGTGGAGAATCGTGTTGACCCGCAGGATGGCGAGGACATATAGCCCTACCGATGCGACGCTCAGGCCGAGACACACCAGCCGCGCCAGCGCGAGCCAATTGCCCTCCAGGCGCGTCTCTGTCTCGCGGTATTGCCCGACCCGCTGGGCAACCTGAACCGATGTGGCGGGAGGGTACATGGTCCACCTCCACACGAGGCTACTCGGCCTTCTTCGCCGAGTCGGGCGACACCAGACCGGTGCGGATGGCGTAGAGCGTGGCTTGAGTGCGGCTCTGCACCCCCAGCTTTGAGAAGATGCTGCTGACGTGTGACTTGACGGTCTGCTCGGTGATGCTCAGGCCGCGGGCGATTTGCTTGTTGGATTGCCCCTGGGCCACCAGCCGCAGTACGTCAGTCTCGCGCTCGGTGAGCGCATCGGGACTCTCCGGGGCATTGATCGCCTGCATCAGGCGCGCGGCGGCTTTGGGTGTGAGCTGCACCTGCCCGGCAGCGGCGGCTTTGATCGCCTGGCACAGCGCCTCAGCCTGAGTGTCTTTCAGCAGGTAGCCGATGGCTCCCGCGCGCACCGCTCCCACCACCGAGGCATCCTCCAGGACGCTGGTGAGGGCCAGCACCTCGGTTTCGGGCAGCTCGCTCCGGATGGCGGCGGTGGCGGCGATGCCGTCCAGGCCTCCTGGCATCAGCAGGTCCATCAGCACCACGTCGGGCCGCAGCTCGTGCGCCAGGTGCAGCGCCTCGGTGCCGTCAGCCGCCTCGCCGACCACTTCCAGGTCTAGGTCATAGGAAAGAAACGCCCGCAGCCCTTTGCGCACGACGCCGTGGTCGTCAACGAGCACGATGCGAATCGTCATGGGCGCCCCCTTTGGAGAGCGGGTTATCCCCCTACCAAAGTAGGAGATGGGAATCCCTCGATTGCGCGATGCGCGGGGCGTTGCTGAAATCTACACTTGCCCTATCGGCAGGCACGAATGTGGGGGCGAGTCCATCCGGCGCAGTCCGGCGGATGGGTAGCGGCGCATGACAGAACACGGAACACGGAACACGGAACGTAACGCGGCATTATCTGCTGCCCCCATTCTACTATGCCTGGCGTGATGTTGGGGCTGGTTGCTCGCGTCGTCGGAGTCAGCCCAGCGTAGGCGAGTGAGGCGCCGATGGTTCGCGTGTTACTCGCCGACGATGACGCCGTCGTCCGGCGCGGCTTGCGGGCACGGTTCCAACTGGAGCCGGACATCCTGGTCGTCGGGGAGGCGCGCACCGGCGCCGAGGCGGTAACTCTGGCGCAGGCGCTGATTCCCGAGGTGGTGCTGATGGATGTCGCGATGCCCGACCTCGATGGCATTGCGGCCACGGCGGCCCTGCGGCGGGCAGTACCGGGGTGCGCCGTGGTGATGCTGAGCATCCATGACGACGCGCAGACGCGAGCGCGAGCGCAGACCGCCGGGGCGATCGCGCTCGTAGAGAAGCGCGGAGGCACCGACGCCCTGTTGGCCGCTATCCGCCAGGCGGCTCAGCACCGCTAGTCAGTCCTTGCATCGGGCGGGTGACAACAGGAGGGGTCTCGGAGGCACACTATGGCAACTCAGCAGAGCGCGCCGAGTTTCGCGCACGACATCGAGCCGCTGTTTCGCATGCGCGACCGAGCGGCCATGCTGCGGTTCTTCGACCTCGGAGACTACGAGGACGTGCGCGCGCATGCGCAGGCGATCCTCGCACGCCTATCAAGCGGCTCGATGCCGTGCGACGGCAAATGGCCCGAGGAGCAGATCGCCCTTTTTCGCCGGTGGGTCGAAGACGGGATGCCTGCCTGAATCATTGCCAGGCGGTCATCGCTCGTGTGGGCCAGCCGCCCACGAGCAAACATGGGAGGACTCTCACTCTATGAGCACATCAGCGGTGTCCACGAGCCAGATCGATGTTGGCGAAGCCTTTGGCTACGTCTTCCGATCGCGCAACTGGTTCGGCAAGCTGGCGGCCGGCGCCTTATGTCTGTTGTTCTTCTGGGTGCTCTTCATCCCGCTGTTTCTCTTGCTCGGCTATTACGTCGAAGCCGCGCGGGGCATCAGCCGCGGCGGGCGGGAGCTGCCCCCTTGGACCGATCTGGGCAAGAAGCTCGGCGACGGCTTCTTACTTGGCATCGCGCTGTTCGTCTGGGGATTGCCGGGCACGATTCTGTCCTGGTTCAGTTACTCCACGACGTGCGTGGGATCGAGCTGCACCTCTGGCCCCACGCCACTCGCCCCGCTCGGCATACTCTACTCGCTGCTCCAGGGCTTTCTGACGGTCGCGATCTGGAGCCAGTTCCTCGACGACGGGTTTGTCGGCGCGTTCAACTTCCGGGCCATCTTTGGGCGGGTCGGCCAATATCCCGGATTGACGGTTATCGTCTGGCTGCTGAACATCCTGGCCACCATCATCGCACTCGCCGGAGTGTTCCTGGCCGGGATCGGGCTGCTCTTCACCTTCCCCTACGCCTTCGCGATCACGGCCAGCTTGTACGGCCAGTTCAGGCAGCGGACGCAACGCGCGGCCAGCCTGGCCCCCGCCACCTAACGCTCGCGGGCCAAGTGCTCGGTCGCAGACACGGCCGCACAGACCATAAGGGAGGGTGCCTCGCTATGAAGCCCGCGGAAGCAGACACCGAAGTGGCACGGGTGACAACGGCGCAGACTGTACAGTGGTCGCAACGCATGCGGCGGTACGGCGCTATGGCTGGCGGCAGCGAGGCACCCTTTGGGTTCGAGCTGCGAGACTGGACCATCCTCGGCGTGCTGGCCTACATGGGCCTCTTGCTCGTCCAGTTCGGCCTGGGCATGGGGATCAACCTGTTCATCACCATCCCGGAGCACCACCCTGGGACCGGCGCACCCAATTTCGTCGCCGGCTTTCTTCAGAGCATTGTGTGGGGGATCGTGCATGGCCCACTGCTGGTCGCTATTCATGTCGTGCTCGGCGTGATCGTGCAGGTCCACCCCTTCTTCGTGGCGAAAGCGTTGCCGCGGCTCGTGCCCAGCACCCGTTGGCCGACGGCGGCGGCGCCGGTCTGCGTGCTGGCCGCGGGCGTGGGTGGTGCCGCCTACCTGACGTACCACCAGGACGTGTTCTCCCTGCTGATGGCGCTGGGCTTCGGCGGCGCGATGCTGTGCTACGCCATCACGCTCTATCTCGTCAGCCGCACGAACGACACCATCGTAGCGCCTGCATCGCGGGCATCAAGACCGTCTCCAAGAGACGAGCTTCCAGTCACGACAGGACCGGAGGCACACCATGGCTAACCGCAACGCGCTGCGTTTGGCAGCGACGCTGGTTTTGGCCAGCGGTCGCTCTAGGAGCGCATGGAACAAATACAACACGTCACATGCAACACGTCTTGAACAGGAGGCAAGAGCATGAGCATCAAAGCGGCGGTTGCGCGCGGCTACAACTTCTTCGTGGTCGCCACCCTGGGGATCGTGGCCGGCTCGCTGGCCAGCGAGGCGTTGTTCGAGGACGAATGGCTCTTCAAGCTCGACGAGCTGCTGATCATCGCCATCGGCATCGTGGCGATTGGCTGGTACCTGAACGGCCAGCATCGCTATCAGCGCTCGCTCGTGCCGCTGGCACTGGCGGCTGCCGCGTTTTTGGCGAAGGTGGTGGGCTTGATCCTCGAAATCAACGACCCCCAGGACGTCGGCGACGACTTCGTCATGGTGCAGGTGCTACTGCTGCTCGTCATCGTGGCGGCGGTGGCCTATTACTGGACGCGGACGCCGGAAGTGGAGGCACCCGGTACGCATCCTGTGAGGCAGGTGACAACGCGAGTCGGGGGATGAGCATGCGTCGCCAAGCGTTGCTCACCCTTGGCATACTGGCCGTTACCACGTCGCGTGCATTCTGGCAGCCCAGTGCGGCGGACCTCGCTGCGATGCGTGCACCGTCCTGGTCCCACTGATCGCCCTGACTACAGCTTCGTTTCGCCGGGTCTGCGCGAGCAAGCTTGAGGTTGCGGCCATGTGACGGCTGGAGCGGCCTGACACTCCAGCCGCCGGCATGCGTACAATGCAGCCAGCAGCGCTGCGCACAGCCGCCGCGGCAGGTGGAGGCGCGCCATGGTGCGGAGGACAAAGAGCCCGCGGCTACAGGTGATGCATGCGCCCCTCGCTACGGCTGTGCAACGTCTCCGCGCGGAGACCACCGGCGGCCGGCTGCATGGCCGGGCGCTCGTCCTCGCACGCACCGCATGGCTGGCAGTCGCCGCGCTGACGGTTGCCCTGTACGTCGCCGATGTGTGGACATGGATCGTGCGTATGCGCGGGTCCTGCGTGCCCAGAGTGTGCGTTGATGGCTACGTGCCGCAGGCCGTGCAGCGTGCGTTCGCGGCCTTACATCTCTCGATCAGCTTCCATAGCTGGTACGACCTTGGGATGAATGTCCTCTTCGCCGCCGGGTTTGCGGCGATCGCGGCGCTCCTCTTCTGGCGCAGGTCCCATGACCTGCCAGTGCTCTTCGTCTCCCTCGCGCTCCTGCTGTTTGGGGTTGGCTCTTTCGAGGGCGGGTTCCTGGCGGCCGGACTGCCAACTGTGAGTCACGGGTGGCGGCTACCGGTCGCCATCCTGGGCTTGCTGGGCGAGCTCGCCTTCGGGATCTTCGTGCTGATCTTCCCCGACGGCCGCTTCGTGCCCCGCTGGACGCGCCTGGCGGTAACGCTGTTGCTGCTATGGTGGGTACCGACCTATTTCTTCCCCGGCTCGCCGCTCGACTTCACCACCTGGCCAGGAGTGATGTACTTCGGGGGATGGGCTGTCCTCCTGAGCATCATGGGCGGTACTCAGGTCTATCGCTATCGGCGCGTCTCGACTCCGAGGCAGCGACTTCAGACGAAGTGGGTTGTCTACGGCTTCGTCGGCGCGGGGATCGGCTATTTCGCGGGACAGCTCGTCGTCTACTTCCTGGCCCCGGCGCTGACCTCACCGCGCGCGATTCTCGCGGACCTTGCCGGCTATACGCTCGCCTACGCCGGCATACTGCTAGTCCCTATCTGCATCGCCATCGCCATGCTCCGCCACCACCTCTTCGACATTGACGTGATCATCCGCCGCACGCTGATCTACGGCACGCTGACCGCCGCGCTCGCGTTGGTCTACGTCGTGGGCGTTGTCGCTTTGCATGCGGTGGTGCAGGCGCTTCTTGGTGGGCTGGCCGGGCAGGCTCAGACCACACCACTGGCGCTGGTCGGCTCCACGCTGGCGAGCGTCGCGCTGTTTGAGCCGCTGCGCCACCACATCCAAACCTTCATCGATCGGCGCTTCTACCGCCGCAAGTACAATGCGGCCCGGACGCTGGATGCCTTCGGCGCGAGCCTGCGCACCGAGACGAACCTGGAGGACGTACAGGCGCTGGTGCTTTCTGTTGTCGAGGAGACCATGCAGCCGGAGCACGTCTCGTTGTGGCTGCGCGCCGCGAAGAAGGCCGAAGACTGGGATCTGCAGCGAGCCGTTTCCGAGGATGTCATGACCCTGCGGAGCGCACCATCCAATGGATTCGCGGCTTGCGGCCTCCCGCTGCCTGATCCGACTATGCCCCCGAGCGCCCATCCTACCGTCTCGTTGTCCACCGCCAGGCTTCCATAAACGAGCCGGGTGTGAGCGCGCTCACAGCGTGCCGATGATGGAGCGCACTTTGGCGCGGCACCCCTGTCTGGTACTATGGCGAGGATCGATTGACCGCTACATGTGCCGGCCGCTGGAGACGAAGTGCTGGGATGGGGAAGGCTATGAGTTGCCGTGCCGCCGGCACGACATGCGGGCGTATGCGCCCAGACACGTGCCGCACATCCCGCGCGATCCTCTGGGCCGCGCTCGCCCTGGCGCTCGCGCTCATCGTGATCGCACCCGCCGCTGTACGCGCTGACGGCGGCACTATCACCCTGGCGCCCTCGCCAGATGGCGTATATGTGGCCGGCTCCAGCCTCACGGCCAGCTTCACCACTGATGGGGCGCTCACTGGCAACGCACTCCTGAGCGTGACCTTTGTCTCGACCTTCACGCAAGCGGCGATACCCTCCACCTATACAGTCCTCTCGGCGGCGGGCACAACCTACACCGCCCGCATCGCCATCCCCGGTCAGGCCCTCGGCGAGTACACGCTCGTCATTGCCGGCCAGCAGATCAACGGCGGCACGCTGACCTCGATCGCCTTCACGATCGTTGCGCCCACGCCGACTCCGCCATCATCGCCATCTCCCTCACCGCGGCTCATCGGCACGCAGGCGCACAACGGGCCACCGGATACCGGCGGCGTCTCGGGTGGGGCGATTGCCGCGGCGGTCGCGGGAGGATTGCTGCTTCTCAGTCTGGCGCTGTTGATTGTGCCGCCGCTGCGCCGCCGCGGGAACCAGCCGCCACGCTGAAGCGTCGCTTTCGTGGATGAGTGCCTGGCGGGCACAGGACGAAAAGTGGAGTGAGAGTGTGGAGAGAAGGAGCGGCGCATGATCTGGCGGGGTCGGTCGCCTGGCGGGCAGCGACGCGCATACCGCTTGGTCGGGTGCGCTACGCTCGCCCTGAGCTGCGTGCTCGCCACGCCGCTCGCGGCGGCCGCCGTGCTGGCGCGGTCCCCAATCGCCGCGGCCAGCGGCTTCGGCGGAGCGGTCACCTTCACGCCGCCGAGCGGTCCCCCCGGCACGCTAGTAGTGGTCACGATCTCCGCCGAGCCGCCCAGCCCGACGCCCTACGTGCTCAGCATCTCGCCAACCGATCCCGCCGCGAGCGCCTGCGCCGATGGGCTGCGGCTCGACAACGCACCCAAGATCATCGTCATGCCGGGCCAGCCGACTACCACGACCTTCTTCTGGCCCACCGATCTCTCCTCCGGCGCCTACTACCTCTGCGCCGGCCCGGCGGGCGGCCAGACAGGGCCGATCGTCTGGTCGCAGCAGCCATTCATGGTCAGCAGCGGGACACCAACCGTGCCAGCCGTCGTGGCACAGGTGCCGCCTGGCGGGGCCGTCACAGTTACCGTAGATACCTCCGCCCTTGGCGGTGACACGCCCCAGGATTTCAGCCTGACCCAGCCGGGGCAGCCAGGCGCCGTGCCGGTCAACTGGGTGTCAGAGACTCAGAGCGGTACAGTGTACACCTACACCGTCTCCATCCCTGTAGACACGTCGCCTGGCACCTACGCTGTACGGGTAACCACCGTCGGCGGCGGCATTGCCGCGATCTCCAACACCTTCCAGGTCGTGGCCCCGTCGGGGCGCGGCGGACCAGGGGGACCGAGTGTGTCATCACACCCTCCTATCTCGGTACCGGGGACCTCCGCGACCTCGCCGACCACCGCGCTGCTCGTCGCCGCCATCGCGCTGCTGCTGGCCCTCGCCGTCGCCGGTCTCGCCGCGCCGCTGCTGCGCCGCCAGCGTCACGGCACGCGCTCGCGTTGAATGGACAGGCGGGCAGCGTCGCCGGATGGGCGCGCCATGCGCTCCTCCACCAGCCCACTCGTGGGAGTTCGCCTTTCGGCGTATGCGTCGCACCCGGTGCCCGTGCCACGATTACGCCAGTAGAGCGAATGGTGCGGGTGAGCTTCGCACTGTGGACGGAGCACGCTGAGGCACACGCGCGGTGAGGAGCTGTGGCAATGATGGCGAGAGCTGCAGGGCCGAGCAGGCACCCAACGATGTTCGCCGCGCTGCTGTGCGGCATGCTGTTGCTGCTCACAGTGGCCTGCGGGTGCGGCGAGACGGCAGCCCCGGTGCGCTCTGGGACAACACCATCCTCCACGTCCGTGCAGTCGCCGTCCACTCAGCACGTCGCCTGGCCCGACGATGGCGCGACCGACCGCCCGGTGGCCGCGGCGGGCTGCGGACTGGCGCCGCCGGTGGCGCCGGGCGCCTCGGCGCAGCAAAGCGTCGCGGTGAATCCGGCGGCCGCGGCGGGCTACACCACGCGCAGCTATATCATCCACGTGCCTAGCGGCTACGTGCCCACACACCCCATTCCGCTGCTGCTGGACTTCCACGGCGGCGGTGGCACCGCGGCCGGCACCGCACGCTCCAGCGGCTTCTCGGCGCTGGCGGACCAACGCGGCTTCCTCGCCGTCTATCCGCAGGGGCTGCCGTACGACGCGCTCGGTGCGGGCTATACCACGTGGGCTGCCACTGGACCACTCGATACCCTGACCAACGGCGTGGACGAGCGGCTCTTCGTCAGCGACCTGCTGGATGCGCTCCAGCGCCGGTACTGCGTCGATCCGGCGCGCATCTACGCCACCGGCTTCTCGGCTGGCGGGGCGATGGTGGCCTTCCTCACCTGCACGCTCGCCGGGCGCTTCGCCGCCTTCGCGCCGATGTCGGGCGACGCCTACGTCCTCCCCGGCGGCTGTCATCCCAGCCATCCCACCAGCATCATCGAGTTCCACGGCAGCGCCGATGCTGGCGAGCCGTACGCCGGCTCGCCGGGACCCAAGGACGCCGTCTATCGCCGCCAAGGCGTGCTGGAATGGCTCAGCGCCTGGGCCGCTCGCGACGGCTGCGCCACCGCTCCCACCGCGATCCTGCAGACCACCGCGGTGATGGCCGAGCAGTGGACCGGCTGCCGCGACGGCACCGGCCTCGTCCACTATCTCGTCTTCGGGCTGGGACACAGTTGGCCGCCGCCGATTGCGGGCCAGGACGCGCGCGACCTGATCTGGGCGTTCTTTCTGGCGCATCCACTCCAGGGCACATAGCCCTAGCCATCCTCAAGGCAGGGCCGGACCTCGGATCACGATTGGGCGCATCACGCGCCAGGGCGCCGCCGCGCGTGGTCTCGTCGCTGGCAACGGGAAGCGCGCCGGTTGGCATTGCGGCAGGGCGGGACGGTACGCTATGGTTCACCGAGTTGGGCGCCGATCGCATCGGGCGCATCGGGCGCATCACGCCGCGGCCTGGCGCCTGAGGATGGGTGGACGCACATAGCGCCCCTGTTGAGCAGGCTGCGCGCACGGCGCACGCCGTGCGCCCCTACCGTGTAAATCTGCTGATGACCGCACTGGAAGACGACTTTACCACGCCGCTCGCCCAGAGCGTGCAGAGCTGGCACCGCACCACACCGGGCGGCGGGACGCTCGACGTGGACGTGGCCGCCTCCGTGCTGCGCTGCGCGATTCCGCCCACGCCGGCCGGACGCTACGCCAACGCGCAGATTGACGACTACGGCGGCGCGCGGCTGGCGCACTATCCCTGGCGGCCGCCGCTGCGCCTGGAGGTGCGCGCCCGCACCTCGCTGCCGATCCACCCGCCAGACGGCCCCCTGACAGAGACCGCAGAGCGTGCGGCCATGGAGGTTTCCGGCGCCGGCATGCAGGCGTTTCTGCGCGGAACCTTCGGCTTCGGCTTCTGGAATGCCCCGCTGACGGTTGCCCGCGGCGCGCTGCGGCTGCCCGATGCGGTCTGGTTCTTCGGCGCCTCGCCACCCTCCGAGATGCGACTCGTGCCCGGTCTGCCCGGTCGCGGCTGGAAGGCGCAGGTGGTCCACGCGAACCGCGCTGGCGCGCTCGTCTCTGGCGGCGCGGCGCTGGGCGCCGTGGCTTGGGCGCGGCTCACAGGGCGCGAGCAGATGGCCGCGCGGCTCGTGCGGCGCATGACGGGAGCCAGCGAGGCGGCGCTCGATGTAGATACCACCACCTGGCACGACTACGCGCTCGAATGGCACCCGGATGCCGCGCGCTTCTTCGTAGACGGCGTTGAGACGCTGCGCGCGCCCGATCCCCCGCGCGGGCCGCTCGGCTTCGTGGCGTGGATTGACAACCAGTACGCAATCGCCACGCCGCGCGGCCAACTTCGCTTCGGCACGCTCGCCACCGGTTCTGAGTGGCTGGAGCTGGACGCCGTGCGCATCACCGCGCTGTAGGCGCGCAATCGATTGTCTTCACTGCCGCGCACTCGACAGCGGTGCTATAGTGATTCTCAATCATCCGCACCATTGGCGGGCAACCTTGCGGGAGATTGCTCAGGTGCGGACGCCCTCGCGGGAAGTGGGGCAGCACTCATGGCGATAGCGCGCGCACTCACAACGGACTGTATCCTCGTGGTGGATTTGGCGGAGGTCGCCGAGAGCGCCTTCGCCGTCGACCCGCATCGGCGGATCGTGTATTGGAGCGAGGCCACGGAGAAGCTGCTCGGCTTCAGTACGGCTGAGGTGATTGGCCGCCGCTGCTGCGACGTGTTGCGCGCCGGCCAGGAGGCAGGCGGCGCCTGCGGCCACTGCCTGCGTCCCGGCGAGAAACCTGGTGCGACACAGCTTGTGAGCCAGTTCAAGACCCAGGCAACGGCACACGACGGGCGCTCCAAGCAGCTCTGTGTTACCGCCGTCCGTACTCATAGCACCGAGGGCGAGGTGCGCATCATGCACTTCTTGCGCGAGATGCCCACGCCGCTCGCGGCGCCTGAGCCGGCCGCGGCCCCCGCTCCGGCCGAGGCTGAACCAGCGCTGCGGGCGGCGGAGGATGGCCGCGGTGACGACACGACGGTGATGCCCGCGCCACACCTAACCGTCCGCGAGCTGGAGGTCCTGCGCCTGCTGGCGTCAGGTCTGAGCACCAGCGAGATCGCCACCGCGCTCAGCATCAGCCCGATCACGGCGCGTAATCACATCACACGGGTCATTGAGAAGCTGGAGGTCAAGACGCGCTTACAGGCCGTCGTCACCGCCAGCCGCCAGGGTTTGCTGTAACATCTGTCGTACCACCCTGCTCACACAGTAAAGTGGCACCCGCGCGCTGCGCTGGAGCGCACATGCCCGCTCTTGAGGAAGGCGGCGAGGTATGGTTCCCGCACGCGAGGGGATGGCACGCGCGCGCGACTGGCTCGCCAGCGTCCGCGTCCGGTGTGACATCTGCGGCCGCCCGCTGGGATCGCGGTCCTACTACTTTGAAGAAGAGGCCGAGGTACCCGATCCGCGCCAGACCTGGACAATCTGTGCCGCCTGCAACGATGCCGTGCTCCGCCAGATCGACCGGGTCGCGGTACAGACCCCAATGCGGCTGCGCGTCGCCGTCGGCGTGGTCGCCAGCGAGCGCGCAACGCCCGATAGCCTGAATGCGCGACTGCCCGACCCCGCCCGCGAGCGTCTCGCCGACCGGCGCATGGAGCGCCTGCTAATCGCGCTCTTCCTATTCCTTTTCATCATCCACGCTTTGGTCTTCATTCTGATCGTGGCGGTTATCTCCGCACACTAATTTTCCCCGATTTCCGCGGAAGCCGGACCACAGAGAAGACAAGAAATGGTGCGATCGCACCATGCTTGTGATGTGTTTGTGATGGTACACCTGCTGGTAACAGCGGGCGACGTGCCAGCCCGGCACGCTCGCGCGCTCGCAATGCGGGCGGACGCCTCCCCGGCGTCCCGACAACGGAGCAGGGTATCATGCGTAGGATTCTCGGCGCACTCCTGACCGTCATCATCCTGGCCGCCATCGGCGTCGGCGTCATCACGACGCTCGGCGCCGCAGGGGTCCAACGGCCGGCGGCAACGGCGCAGACGACCGGCGCCACCGCCGACGGCATCAAGCAGGTCTCGCTCTACTTGCAGACGTATCCCATGAACCCCTACGAAGACCCCGATTTCATTGCCAAGAACGTTACGGGGAAGACGCTGCACGGCGAGCCGTATCCGCAGAAGGAGGGCGATAACGCCGACTGGGTCACGTACTGGCCGACGACCGACCTGGTTGTGCCGCGCAACGCCATCGTCACCGTCACCATCGAGAATTATGACGGGCAGACGCCGCTGATCAATCCGTACTACGGCGTGCCGCGCGGGGTGACCGACCAGAACGGAGTCCTCAACAACACCATCCTCGTGGATGGCCAGACGGTGACGTCAGTGGACCCCAACACTATCTCGCACACCTTCACCATCCACTCTATCCCCCAGAGCGGGCAGGCTTGGCTCTTCGTCAGCGTGCCGGTCACCGGCGAAGCCGACGATGCCCAGACCGATGCCGCTGGCATGCCGCTGCAGCCGGTCGTGACGCAGTTCTCGTTTAAGACGCCCGACCGCCCCGGCAAGTACATCTGGCAGTGCTTCGACCCCTGCGGCAGCGGCTTCAACGGCTTCGGCGGCCCGATGGGCACCAAAGGCTACATGTCGGGCACGCTGACCGTCGCATGAGCTGACGTAGCGGCAAGCATAGGCAGATAGAGAGGCATGGTGGACTCCGTATGAGTGAGGATCAAACCCCACCGCAGCGACCGGACACCGCACCCGCGGCGCCCGCGCCGCGTAATAATCCAGTCGGCACTATTCGCCGCGCGCTGCTCTACTGGGCAGTGCTGACGGTCGTCCTGGAGCTGTTCTTCGTCCTGGTGGCGCCGCATTTCACCGATTGGCAGATTCTGCCGGCCGCGGCGAGTGACCGCGCGGGCGAGATCAACAACGTGATGTGGCTCTTCACGGTGTTGGGTATCCCGGTCTTCGCGATGGTCGTCATCTTCTCGCTCTACAGCGCGTTCAAGTGGGGCACCACGAGACGGCCGCGTGCCGAAGGCCCGGCGATGCTCGTCAACCCGCGCTTCATCCCCTTCTGGGTGGTGATCTCGGTCGTGCTCGTCATCTTCCTCTACGTCTATGGACTGGCCTTCCTGATGCAGGTGGACGCCAAGCCAACCGGCGACGTGCTCCAGGTCAACGTCACCGGCGAGCAGTGGCTGTGGGATTACAGCTATCCCCAGTACAACAACGTCGGCGCAACCGAGCTCTACCTCGTCGTGAACAAGCCCGTCACCTTCACCATCCAGTCCATGGACGTGCAGCACTCCTTCTGGATCCCCGCGTTTGGCATCAAACAAGACGCGGTTCCCGGCGAGGTGACGCACATTAGCGTCACGCCCAATCAGGTGGGCGACTTCCAGGTGCGCTGCGCCGAGCTTTGCGGGCTATATCACTCCTATATGGAAACTCCGGTCCATGTCGTGACCCAGGATCAGTTCAATGCCTGGGTCAGCACGCAGCAGCCCTCGGCCGCACCGACCGATACTCCCGTGCCGCCCACGCCGATGCCGGCACCGACATCGTCCGCGACACCCGGCGCATCGAGCTTCGTCGTTCCACAGCTCGCGACCGACGCCCTCGCCGCCCGGCCGGTGAGCACGCGAGGAGAAGGATAGAGCGCGTATGAGCACGCCACACGTTCCTACCGCTACGGCCACCGCGGCTGGCGAAACGGCAACGACCCGTTGGACCAGCCGGCTGTTCCCCAGCTACCTGACCGGCGCCATCCTGGGTGTCGGCGGCATGATCCTGGGCAACTGGCTCGTCAACCAATTCATCGGCGCCGGACACGACCCCTCCGGCCCGAACTTCACCGGCCAGGGCCTCGTCCTGGGCTACATCCTCGCGCTCGCGGGCTGGCTGCTCGGCATCGGGGCCTTCAACTATCCCATCTCGTGGTTCCTCGGCCGTCCCGCGCCCTCGCACGAGGAGGAGCTGGAGCTGGCCGGCAAGGACCAGGGCTGGATACGCTACTTCCGCTTCACCACTGACCACAAGGTCGTCGGCATCCAGTACCTGGTGCTGGTGCTGATCATGCTCGGCTTCGGCGGCCTGGGCGCCTTCCTGATCCGCTCGGAGCTGGCCCGCCCCGGCGCCCAGCTCTTCGGCACGGGGACCTACAACACGATCGTGAGCATGCACGGCATGATCATGATCCTGACCACCATCACGTTCTTCATCGGCCCCTTCGGCAATTTCATCGTGCCGATCATGATCGGCGCGCGTGACATGGCCTTCCCGCGGCTCAACGCGCTCAGCTTCGCGCTGCTCGTGCCCGCCGTGATCATCTTCCTCTCGATCCCCTTCTACGGGACGGGGCAGGTCAATGGCCTCGGCGGCGGCGTGCAGACCGGCTGGACATTCTACGGTCCCCTCGCCGACCAGACCGGCATTGGTGGTACGGCCTTCGCCTCCGCGGTGTTGCTCGCCGGCTTCTCGTCGATCCTCGGCGGCATCAACGTCATCACCACGATCATCATGATGCGCGCCCCCGGCATGCGCTGGACCCGCATGCCGATGACCGTCTGGGGCATCTTCGGCACGGCGCTGCTGGTGGCGATCGGCACCTCGTCGTTTGCCGCCGCGCTCTTCCTGGTGGACCTCGACCGTGTGTGGAACACCCAGTTCTTCGCCGCTATGGCCGGCGGTGATCCGGGCGCCAACGGATGGCAGGGCGGCGGGAGCGCTTGGCTCTACCAGAACCTCTTCTGGTTCTTCGGCCACCCCGAGGTCTACGTGATCGTGCTGCCGGCGTTTGGCATTGTGATGGACCTGCTGGCCGTCTTCAGCCGCAAGCCGCTCTTTGGCTACAAGACCGGCGTGATTGGCATCATGGGCGTCACGGTGGTCAGCTTCCTGGTGTGGCAGCACCACGAGTTCGTCTCGGGCTGGGCGCCGGAGCTGCGCTTCTGGTATATGGCGACCACCGAGCTGATCTCGATCCCCACCGGCTTCGTCTTCCTGGTGGCGCTGGGCACGCTGTGGCGCGGGCGCATCTGGCTCAACGTGCCGATGGCGTTCGCCCTCGCCTTCCTATGGAACTTCGCGATCGGCGGTCTCACCGGCATCTACCTCTCCGACGTGCCCGCCGACATTCAGCTCCACGGCGGCATGTTCGTGGTGGCGCACTTCCACTACACGATTGTGGGCGGGGCGCTGATGGGCTTCTTCGCGGCGGTCTACTACTGGTTCCCCAAGATGACCGGCCGCATGATGGACGAGCGCGTCGGCTGGTGGCACTTCTGGCTCACCAACATCGGCTTCAACATCGCGTTCATGGCGATCATGGTGGCCGGGTTGCAAGGCATGCCGCGCCGCGTCGCCGACTACGATCCAGTCTTCGCGACTCCCAACCTGATCGCCTCGACCTTCGCCTACGTGCTGATCATCGGCGTGGCGATCTTCTTCTTCAACGTCGTCTACTCGTGGGTCGCCGGGCAGAAGGCGGTGGCGAATCCATGGGGCGCGCTCTCGCTGGAGTGGCAGGTGCCGACCCCGGTGCCGCTGGAGAACTTCGAGCAGATCCCGCTCGTCACCGCCGGACCGTATGGCTACGGCGAGCCGGCGCCGGCAACTCCTGGCGTCGAGCATCCCGCGGCCGGGGGCGAGGTCGCCGGCTAGGGTCTTTCACACCGTGCCCGGATGGCTTGCGCCTCGCGTGGGGTCGGCCGTCCGGACGCGGGTCCAGTCCCGACCTGTCCAGTCCAGCTCCAATCCCGCTAAGTCCGCAGAGGGGAATTCTCCATGAGCAGCTTCGCCGTCACCCCCACCGAGGGCGCGGCCCACGGGATAGATGACGACCGCAAGGTGAAGCTCGGCATGCTCTTCTACGTGCTCGCCGACGTCGCCTTCGTCGTGTTCCTGTTTGTCAGCTACATCTGGGAGCGCGCCTACAACACCGCTGGGGGGTGGGACCGACTTCCTGGCATGGCCCTGCCCGACCAACGCACCACCTACCTCCTCACCGGGCTGATGGTGGCGAGTGGCATCGCGTACTTTATCGCCCACATGGGCATCAAGGCCGGCAACCAGGCCGTGCTTTCACTGTTCCTGTTGATCGCGGTGGTGTTGGTGGCCATCTCGTTGGTGGGCCAGATGCGCTTCATGGGCGACCAGCAGTTCGCCACCATTGACGGCACGTTCTTCAGCTCGTGGATCATGCTCGCCGGCTACCACGTCTACCACCTCTTCATCGGCCTGTTCCTCGGCCTGGCGCTGCTCATTCGATCCCTCATGGGGCGCTACTCGCGCGTGCGCCATCTGGGCCTCGTCACCGTCGGCTACTTCTGGTACTGGATGGCGCTGATGCCCGTGCTCGTGACGATCCTGGTGCTGCTCTTCCCGGCGAAGATTTGATCCCATGAACATCTCGGCCATCCTCTCCAGTTGGAGCATCGAGCCGACCATTGTGGCCGGCCTGGTGATTGCGGCGGTGCTCTATTGGCTGGGCGTGCGCTACTCGCGCCGCGCCGGCCTCGCCCGCCACCTCACCTGGTGGCGCACCGCCGCCTTCGCCGCGGGCCTGTTGATCGTCTTCTTCGCGCTCGACGGTCCCATGGATGCCGCCGCCGACACCTGGCTGACGGCCCACATGGCGCAGCACGAGCTGCTGGTGATGGTGGCCGCGCCGCTGCTGCTCTTCGGCGCGCCGCTGTGGCCGTGGTGGCGTGCCGTTCCGCTCGCCACCCGCCGCGCCACGCTCGGCTGGGCGATCCGCCGCCGCTGGCCGCGGCGCGTCGGCCACATCGTCAGCCTCGTGCTGTTTGGGCCGATCCAGGGCATCGTGCTGTTCATCGCCGGCTTCAGCATCTGGCATCTCCCCGCGCTCTACGACGCCGCCCTGCGCGATGACACCGTCCACGCGCTGGAGCACATGACCTTCCTGGCGGTCGCGCTGCTCTTCTGGGCGCAGGTCATTCCCTCGCGCCCGCTGCAGCCGCGCCTGGGCTACGTGATGCGCGTGGTCTACATCGGTATCGCCGGCCTCTATTCGAGCGTGATGGGCAGCGTCTTCATGTTCTCGACCGCCCCGTTCTATCCCTACTACGCCGCTCTGGCCCGGCCGGCCGGCGCGCCCTCCGCGCTGGTGGATCAACACCTCGCCGGGTCGGCGATGGATATTCCCGGCGTGCTCATCTTCCTCGTCGCCATGTGCGTGCTCATTTGGCTGTGGCTGAGCGAAGACGAGCGTAGGCCCGATCCTGTTCCCGTGCGCCCCCCCGCGCTGCATGCCGCCGCGCGACACGCCGCGCCCTAGCTCAACAGCCCATCCCGCTTCGCAGCGTCTCACCATTGAGGGAGCAGTTCCATGCAGCGCGCGACCACCGTTGCGACCCCGACCCGCCAGGTGCGTGTCCGCGCCCGCGCCCGTGCCTATCTCAACCTGATGAAGCCGCATGTGACAGTGCTGCTGCTGGGCACTACACTCGCCGCGATGGCGGTGGCGGCCGATGGCGCGCTCCACCTGGCGCCGCTGCTGGCAACCCTCGCCGGTGGTGCGCTGGCTGCGGGCAGCGCCAACGCCATCAACTGCTACTGGGACCGCGACATTGACGCCGTGATGAGTCGCACCCGCGCGCGCACGCTGCCCTCCCAGCGCGTCCCCGAGCGGCACGCGCTGATCTTCGGCATCGCCATCGGTGCGCTCTCGCTGGCGCTCTTCGCCGTCTTCGTCAACCTGCTCAGCGCCGCGCTGGCGCTCGCGGCGATTCTGTTCTACGTCGTGGTCTATACGATGTGGCTCAAACGCACTACTGCGCAGAACATCGTAATCGGCGGCGCGGCCGGGGCCGTGCCGGTGCTGATCGGCTGGGCCGCGGTGACGGGGACGGTCGGTTGGCCCGCCGTCTGGATGTTCCTGATCGTCTTCCTGTGGACGCCGCCGCACTTCTGGGCACTCTCGCTGGTGCTCAAGGGCGACTACGCGCGGGCGGGCGTGCCGATGCTGCCGGTGGTCAAGGGTGAGTCCGAGACCTATCGGCAGATCGCGCTCTACAGCGTGGTGCTGGTCGCCTCGTCGCTGCTGCTGTTCGTCACTGGGGCGCTGGGCTGGCTGTACCTGGCCGGCGCGCTGCTGATCGGCGCGGGGCTGCTGGCGCTGGTGGTGCGGCTGCTCAAAACGCGCACGCTGGCCAACGCGCGCCAGTTCTTCTGGTTCTCCAACTACTATCTGGCGCTGATCTTCGCGCTGATGGTCGTCGATCGCGTGCTGCGCTAGAGTCCTCACCCCCGGCCCACTCTCCCTGCGGGGCGAGGGGGAGCCAGAGGGGGAGGCGCGATGTGACTGGCTAAACAATCAGGGAGCGACCTTTAGAACCGGCACGAGACCGGAGGAGAACCGCATGGCGGAGTCCACCGTCGGAGCACATCAGGAGGGCCGCGCGCTGCCCCGGCCGAGCTACATCGGCGGCCGGCGGCTCCTGGCGGTCTGCGCGGCCGTGTTCGTCGTCGCCGCGCTGGTCATGTTGCTGCTCGGGCGCTTCGTCCACGCGACACAGCAGGTCGCTTCGCTGCCGCTGGAAGGCACCACAGCGGCACCCAATTTCGCCATGACGGTGTGGAATACGCCCACTGGCGAGGCCGCGCACGGCGCCCAGGCACAGACCATCCAACTGGCCGCATTGCGCGGGCGGGTCGTGGTGGTGAACTTCTGGGCACCGTGGTGCGAGCCATGCACCACCGAGGCGCCGGTGCTCGCCGCCGCCGCCAAGCGCTTCTCGCGCGATGGTGTGGCCTTCATGGGCGTCGCGTTCCAGACGAACCAGAGCGACTCCGTGGCCTTCGCGCGCAAGTACGGCATCCCCTACGCCATCGGGCCGGCGCCCGACGGCCTCGACGTGAAGTACGGCGTTACGGGCCTGCCCTACACCTTCGTCATCTCCCCCACCGGCACGCTCGAATTCACCTTCGCCGGTGCCGTCCACGCCGATACGCTGGCGGCCGCCATCCAGCAGGCCCAGGCCGGCTGACTCCGGCTCGATAGGTATTTGCCGTGGCACACAAGCAGCTCCCTCCGCGCGGTGAGGAGGGAGCTGGCAACTGGTGATGGGGACGGCGGTTAGTCATACTCGGTCGGGGGCTGCGGCTGCTGGGAGGCCGGCGGCTGGACCTGCGATGGCTGCTGCGAGGGGGCCGCGCCGCTGCCGTTATCGTAGGGATCATAGGGGCCGTAGCGGCCTCCGTAGCGGGACTCGAAGCGCGCGCGGCGCCACTCGTAGCGGTCCGTGCGGCGCTGCATGCGCGCCGCGTGCGCATCGCCACGCCAGCCCCACCAGCCCAATCCGCCGAAGCAGAAGATCAGCCAGAACATCCACCACGCATGCCCGCCCGATGCGATCAGGATCGCGATAAAGATGATCAGGCCGATCGGCGGGCCAATGAAGAACATCGGATGCCGCTGCTGTCCCGGCGCGGCGATCACCGCCTGCTGCTGTTGTTGTTGCGCTTGCGCCTTTGCCTTCGCTGCCGCTTGCTGCTTCTCGATATACGAGGCCGCGACGGCTTTGTCCATGTCGGGACCCAGCTCGCGGGCCGAGGCCAGCGCGGCCATCAGATCGTTCTGCTGCTCGTCGTCGTGCGATGTCCCATTGTTGCTTGCCATGGCTGGTCTCCTCAGCGCCGCGCTCTCCCGCGCCCCGTGGTAGTCCTGCGCTCGCTCTATGCTCTCTGGCCGCCGCGGCGCGCCGCGCTCTGCGCGCTCCGGCTGCTGCTTTCGTGGTGTCCCGCTCGTCATCCGTCATCTAGTGTACGCCAGAGCGCCACTCGCGGTATCTGCCGTTTGGCTAGTCTTGCCCATGACTTCGGTCATGGACTGGAGCCAATCGCCGAGCGGGTGTATGACTTACGCTCCCACGCGAGCTTTGGCTGTGCCAGAGCTTGTCGCAGGTTCTATCAAAAATCAGGGGTCGCGGTGCGCCAAGGGGGCCGGCGGATGAATCCGCGCCTAGGGGCCTCTCGGCCACCAAGGCCGCCTGCGCGGCCTGCAGGCCTGTACCGGCTAGCCCCCGGTTTTTGATGGAACCGCTTGTCGCATCCGGCGCTTGCCGGCGCGCCGGCAACC
>DASVAA010000170.1:0-10321 GCA_036376595.1 Ktedonobacterales bacterium
TGTTCGGCGACATCCTCACCGACGAGGCCTCGATGCTCGCCGGCTCGCTGGGCATGCTGCCCTCAGCCAGCCTGGGCACGCGGCGCACGCGGCACGGCCAGTTTGGCCTCTACGAGCCGATCCACGGCACCGCGCCCGATATCGCCGGGCAGGGCAAGGCCAACCCACTGGCGGCGATCCTCAGCGCGGCGCTGCTGCTGCGCCACTCGCTGAGCCTGGAGGACGAGGCGCACGCCGTGGAGGAGGCCGTGCGCGCGGTGATTGCCAGCGGCTATCGCACGCCCGACATCGCGGGGACTGGCAAGAGCGCGCGAGAGGTGACCACGCGCGAGATGGGTGCCGCCGTGGCCGAGCGCGTGGCGGCGGGGTGACGGAGGACGCGGAGGGCGCGGAGCAAGCGCGGAGGACGCGGAGGGAGAACAGAATCGCCCCGGGTGCGGGACGAATCACTCCTTCGGGCGATGTCCCGTAAACGGCTGGGCTGTATACCATAGGGCGTATGATTGTCGCACGTTCATCAGCGGAGGCTCGCCGTGACCGACGATCCCCTGTCCGCGCCGTCTGCCGCACCTCCGGCTGTCGAGGCCGCGCCCGATGGGCGGATGCCGTCCGCCCCTACGTCCACCAAGCGCGCACGATCGCCCCTGCGGCGGCGCAACTTCGCGCTGCTCTTCGCCGGCCAGCTCATCTCGGGGCTTGGCGACCAGGCGTACGGCATCGCGCTGCCGTGGACGGTGCTGGCGGTGACGGGCGACGCGCGCCAGATGGCGGTGGTGCTGGCGGCGGGCGCCATCCCGCGGATGCTGGCGCTGCTGCTGGGCGGGGCGCTGGCGGACCGTCTCTCGCCACGGCTGGTGATGCTGGTCACCGATGCCGGGCGCGCGGCGGTGGTGGCGGCGCTGGGGGTGACGCTCTTCGCCGGGCTGCCGCCGCTGTGGGTGGTGGCGGCGCTGGCGGCGCTCGAAGGGCTGGGGACGGGGTTCTTCCAGCCGAGCTTCCCGGCGATCACGCCGTCGCTGGTGCCGGCGGAGGAGCTGCCCGCGGCCAACGGCATGATGATGATCATCCAGTTCATCTCGCTGGTGATCGGCCCGCTGCTGGGCGGCGTCGCCACCGCCGCGCAGGCGAGCGTCGCCTTCCTGGCCGATGCCGCCTCGTTCGCCGCCTCGTTCATCACGCTCGGCGCGATCCGCCTGCCGCGCCGCGCCCGCGAGGCTGGCGGCCACCGCGGCAGTCTGGCCGGCGACATCGGCGCGGGCTTGCGCTATACGATGGCACAGCCGCTCTCGCGCACCACGATCGCCGTCTCGACGCTCGGCAATTTCGGCCTGAGCGGGGTGGCGAACCTCTCGCTGATCGTGCTCTCGCGCAACCTCTCGCCCAGCGCCGTCACGCTCGGCGTGCTCTTCGCGGCGGTCGGCGTCGGCGGCATCGTGGGCGGGCTGGCGGCGGGCGTCGTTGGGCGCTGGCGGGGCCGCGGGCTGGTCGTGGCGCTGTTGTGGGTGCTGGTCGTGGCGCTGTTCGCGGCGATCCCGCTGGTCGCCGGACCTCGTGCGAGCGAGTTGGCCTTCGCGCCGTCGCTCGCGCCGGACCTGCGCGTACCCATTATCGCCGTGCTGCTGGGGCTGATCGGGATGATCCTCGCGCTGGGCGACACAGTCTTCACGACCATATTGCAGCAGAAGATCGATCCGAGCTATATGGCGCGCGTCTTCAGCGTGCAACTGCTGGCCGGAGGGGTCTCGCTGCCGCTCTCGCTGCTCGCCGCGGGCTACGTGACGGCGGTATGGGGGCCAGGGGTCGCCTTCCTGGCCGGCGCGGCGATCTTCATCCCCGCCAGCGCGCTCGCCCTCCTCTCGCGCGAGATACGCCGAGCGTAGAGGTTCGCGGCCTACGCGCCCACGATCGCGCGCAGAATCTCCCGCCCGCCGCCGCGCAGCAGCTCACGCGCCACCGCCCGCCCCAGCGCCGCCGGTCGCTCCGCCGGTCCCTCGTGCTCCACCCGCACCACGCGCGCGCCGTCCAGGCTCGCCACCACCGCCAGCAGCCGCAGCGTCGCACCATCCGCCGAGAGAATGGCGTGCGCCCCCAGCGGCACCTGGCAGCCGCCACTCACCGCCGCCAGCACCGCGCGCTCCGCCGTCACCGCGACTCGCGTAGCCCGGTCGTCAATTGTGTGCAGCAGCCGTCGCAGCCGCGCGTCGTTCGCGCGCACCTCCACCGCCAGCGCGCCCTGCCCCACCGCCGGCACCATCTGCTCCACCGGCAGCAGCTCGGTGATGCGCGACTCCAGGCCCAGCCGCGCCAGTCCCGCCACCGCCAGGATCGTCGCGTCGGGTCCGTCGTCGTCCAGCAGCGCCTTGCGCAGCCGCGTATCCACGTTGCCGCGCATGCCCTCGATACGCAGATCGGGGCGCAGCGCGAGCACCTGCGCCTGACGCCGCAGGCTGCTGGTCGCCACCCTCGCACCGGGGGGCAGCTCCAGCAGCGACTGGCCGGAGCGCGAAATGAGCGCGTCGCGCGCATCCGCCCGCGCCGGCACCGCGGCAATCGCCAGCCGCGGATCGAGCCGGCCAGGCAGGTCCTTGAGGCTGTGGACGGCGATGTCGATCTCGCCGCGCAGCAGCGCCTGCTCCAGCTCGGCCACGAACATGGATTTGTCGCCAAGCTGCGTCAGCGGGATGCGCAGCGCCTGCGTCTGGTCGCCGCGCGTGCTGATCTCCTGGATGCCGACCGCCACCTGGGGCGCGACCTCACCTAGCAGCGCGATGACATGGCGTGTCTGCCACAGCGCGAGCGCCGAGCCGCGCGTCCCGGCCACGATCGCATGGCCCTGGTCCTCTCGTCGCGCCGCAGCAGTTATGTCCGTATCCCTCGCCGTCGCCATCGCCGCGTCTCCGATCCATTCGACTTTCAGGCAGCCTCGGCGCTGAAGATGCCGGGGCACGTCCCGCGGACTGAAGTCTCAGACTAACGCCTGCTGCCCGCCGTGTCGGACTTCAGTCCCTTCGCCGTGCGCCGGCTCTTCAGAGCCGCGATGCCGCATCCCCTATGGCGCCGGCTCCGGCGTCGTCAGCACCTTCCAGGCCCCGCGCAGGTACTCCACCGCCGAGAAGATCGTCCACACCACCGCCAGCAGCAGCACGATGTCGGCGAGGAAGAGCAGCACGTTGGCGAAGGCGTTTGGTGAGCTGCCTGTCGCCAGCCCCAACGGGAAGGCCACCGCGCCGCTCAGCCCGCGCGCCAGCAGGATACCCCCGATGGCGAGTAGCGTCAGCAGCGTCTTCTGCTTGCCCCAACGCCCGGCCGGAATCACCATCCCCTCCGCGGCGGCCAGCGAGCGCAGCCCCTGCACCAGGAACTCGCGCGCCACGATGACGATGGCGATCCATGCCGGCACGACCGCGACCTGCACCAGCGCGATCAGCGCCGCCGAGACGAAGACCTTGTCGGCGGTCAGATCGAGGAAGACCCCCAGCCGCGAGACCAGGCGATACTTGCGCGCCAGCCGGCCGTCAATCGTGTCCGTCACCGAGCCGGCGACGAACAGCACCGTCGCCGCGATATAGGCCGCCGGCTGATTGATGAGGATCAGCACCACCAGCGGCGCCGTCGCCAGCAGCCGGGCGAAGCTCAGCACGTTGGGAAGATTGCGCACGACACACTCCCGCGCGGGCGGATGCGGGAACACGGCCGCCCGCGCGGGCGCCCACCGGACGCCCCTCTGCGCGGGCGATGGCCGGAGAATCCAGCACCGGCATGCTCCGCTCCCGCCTCTCAGTGTAGGAGATGGCGCGCGGGCGCCGCAAGGCCCATCGGTACCGGCGAATGAGTGGGGCCGGCGGCACCGGCACGCTATAGTATCTTCGGAGGTGTGCGCCCGGCGCTTGCCCTCATTGGGGGGTATCTGGCGTATGCTTGCCCCATTGGCACCAGACAGAAGAGCGTACGAGAACGAGAAGCAGGAGCGCGCGACCCGCCGTGACGACCACGACCGCCCCACACGATCCAGCCGGCCCAAGCCGCGCCGCGCAACCCACCGTAGGGGCGCCCGGTGGACGCCCGGTCGGGTCCGACGGATGCCCGCTGCCAGGGCCCGACGCGCCGCCGCCCACAATCGTCGTGCTCTACGAAGACGACCACCTGCTCGCCGTCGTCAAGCCCGCGGGAATGGTGACGCACCCGACCTACAAGCATCCCGACGGCACGCTCACCGACCTGATCTTCGCGCGTCAGGCGGCGCGCGGCGAGCGCCGTCCCTGGCTGCTGCACCGGCTCGACCGCGAAACCTCCGGCGTCGTGCTCTTCGCCAAAACCGAGGCCGCGCGGCGCGGCGTGGTGCGCCAGTTCGAGCGCCGCACGGTGGGCAAGCAGTACCTCGCCGTCACCGCCGGAGTGCCCCCACAGCACCAGGGGGTGATCGAGGCGGCGCTGGCCCGCGACCCCGCTGACCGCCGGCGCACGATCGTCGTCGCGGCCGAGAGCGGGCAGCTCGCCGCCACCCGCTACACCGTGCTCGCCGTCGCTGCGCCGCGGGGAGAGGGGACGGAGAACGCGGAGGACGCGGAGGATACGCGGAGGACGCGGAGAAGAGGAGCGAGATTCACCGGAGAGAGCGCAGAGGCAGAGAGAGAAATCTCCCCCAGCGGACGGCGATCTCCAGCCCGCGCAGGCAAGACTCCCGCGGCTGGCACGCTCGTGGGCGCGGATGCATCCGCCGGTCCTCTCGCCTCGCTCATTCTGGCCGAGCCGCTCACCGGGCGCACGCACCAGATTCGCGCGCATCTGGCCTCCGTCGGCGCGCCGCTCGCCGGAGACACACGCTACCTGCCGGATGATGCCGCCGGCCATGCAATGGCGTCGCGTGCCCTGCTGCATGCCTGGCGGCTGACCATCACGTCCCCGGCCACCGGCGGCCCGCTCACGCTCGTCGCGCCGGTCCCCGCCGACCTGCGCGCCGCCGCGCTCGCCCTTGGGCTGGGCGCGCTCGATACGCTGCCGGTACCGAACGACTTCTCCCCTGCTTCACCCGACTTCGCGTCCTTCGCGTTGCCCGTCCCATCCCCGGAGACACCTACACCCACCTAGGAGGCCACGATGCAGCTCACGTCCGTTGACCAGATCACGCGCAACTATCGCCACATCTACCTCGCGCCCCACTTTGACGACGCCGCGCTCTCGGCCGGCGGCACCGTCGCCTTGCAGTCCGCCACGGGGCAGCGCCCGCTGATTGTCACGGTCTTCGCCGGCATCCCACCGGCGGGCACGACCCTCAGTCCCTACGCGCGCCAGATGCAAGAGAACACCGGGCTGGGCGCCGATGCCGCCGAGGCCGTGCGCAAGCGCCGCGCCGAAGACGCCGCCGCCGCCGACATCCTGGGCGCCGATACGCTGTATCTCGACTTCCTTGAAGCCATCTACCGCGGCAACCCACCGCTCTATACGACCGAAGAGCAGCTCTTTGGCGCCGTCAACGCCGCCGACCTGCATCTCGACGAAGAGCTGGCGGCGATCTTCTCGCAGATCGCCGAGCGCGCGCCGATCGCCGCGATCTACGCGCCGCTGGGCGTCGGCCACCACGTGGACCACCTGCTCGTCTGCTCGGCGGCTGACCGGCTGGCGCAGCGCAAGGTGAACGTCAAGTTCTTCGAGGACTTCCCCTACGTCACCCGGCCTGGGGCGCTGGAAGCTCGCCAGCGCGAGCTGAGCATCGCGATGGAGCCGGAGCTGGTGGAGGTCTCGGGCACGCTGCCGGTCGCCATCGAGGCGGCCACTGCCTACACCTCGCAGATTCCGCGCCTCTTCGGTTCCGAAGACCGCATGAAAGCGCAGCTTACAGGCTACGCCGCCTCGATCCGCCGCACCCACGCCGGCATCGAGCTGGAGCGCTTCTGGCACTGGTGATACCAGTGTGGCCCGTGTGATACGACATGCTGCGCCCGCACCTCACTACGAGCATCGAGCGTGGCTGCTCAAATCATGCGCACAATGCACAAGTGCACGGGCTGTCACCGCGCGCGACGATCATGCCGCGGCTGTAGTGACGCCACGCCTCAGAGTCGGAGGACTCCAAGTGAACGACAGCAAGACTGCAACCAGAGCCAGCGCCGCTGCCGGGAAGAGGAAGGTATCCCCATCCCAGATGCGCATCGTCGCCGTCAAGATAACCGTCACGCCGGCAACAGCGCAGAGCGCAACCCGAGCCGCTGTCCGCCCACTGAGAGCATGGAGCAGAGAGCAGCCAGCGACTGCCGCGAACGTCACGAGGAATGCCGCCAGGATCGCTTCGAAGATGAAAGTCAACTGGGATGGCGATTGGAGCAGCAACTCAAAGAGGTTGGCTGGAGTGCTGCGCCCGGACACCACTGGCACCGCAGTCTGACCGAAGAGCACGTGCTGTAAGGTAGCGATCCCAACGACCAGTGACAGGAGTCCTGCGCCGAGCTCCGCCAATCGCAAGACGCTTCGAATGCGCTGCATGTTGGTCTCCCTTGGTTGTGTTGCGACATGATGGCCTGCGAACTGCGATATCGCAGGCCACCAACCAACTAGTGCTCGAACACTGCTTGCGGGTCTTGCAGACGTCGCAACAGTGCGCCCGAGCACAAACGTACCGCCAATAGGCGTTGAACGGCTGCCCAGAGCACATCGTCTGCGTGAGCAACCATTATCGATAGCTGGATGTCGCTAGTTGAGCGGACCCAAGGCTATCGAAGCAGTGGAGCCTCCGAAGCAGGAGTTCGTGGTGTCTTCCACGAAGTAGAACCCCAGCGTCTGATTCGAGTCGATCTGGTCCACGTTGTAGTTGGGATCCGTCTGGATCGGACTCCACTGACATACGAACGTCCAAGTGGACCCACCATACCTGTCGTCATCCCAGTAAGCCGACTGGTTGTTGTACTGACGGATGTGGGACTCCTCGATGTATGCGTACCGGCAATCCGCCGTGTGCAGATACTGGACATCGGAGAGGAATGTGATGTTGGCGTTGTAGCTCGGGCTCCACAGCGCTGATGGGTCTCCTGTGTCGCCGCAGGGAATCTGAGGTACAACGGATCCGCGTCTGCTTTGGAGAATCGCATTCTGCACTGAAGTCACCAACGTCGCGACCGCGCGGCTGTAGTTGGCTCGAACTTGTGCGGACGTGCCAGCGGATGGTATTGGAACATACGGCTCGTGGCGTGCTGTGGCTTCCGACAACCGAACTTGGAATGTTGCGACGACAGTGCCGGGGAGGCAGGGATAAGTCGTCGTACTGACAATGGTATCGTTGTGTTTCACCGTGTCAGTCATGACACAGTGCGAGGCAGTCGTATCATCCCTTGCTACGACGACTACGGGATCTACCGATTGTGTGCGTTGGGGGGGGGCTGCCAACGCAACCGAGCTGAACAACGTGCTGCTCGCGAGAGCGAGGCAGAGGCCGAGGACGAAGCGTGCGATGGTTGCCTTCACGGCATTTTCCTTTCCCACATCTTTGCTGCGTCACTGGTTCCAGAGCTTCCTATTCGATCCAAGTCCTCCTTTCATCTTGTTGCTATTTTGCACCTGGCTGGCATTACATAGAGTACATGGAAATCAGACTCAAGTCAATCGCGTTGTGAGGCAACTTACCCGCCGGTCCAAGATTGGCCACTTGGTGATCGTTGCGTGAGCGTGCATCCGCTAGCCAGCCAGACGACCGCGTACCCCACCTGTGATGCAGTCAGGTGCTCTGTCAACTGAGGGTATATGTGCAGTATGAAGGCTGAGCGAAAGCCAAGGCCCTCTGGACCGATCTTATGCGGACGCTATCGCTATTTGGGGTCTTCGGGGTCGCTCAGGCCAGTCGATCCTGTGGTGGGAGCAGGTGCGCGCGGGGGTTCTCAGTCGAGACGAAGTGCGCCGGCGCGCCCAGCACCATGCGCTTCTTGACGCCCGTGATGCGCATCGTCGGGCCGGGCGTGCGGGTGGTAACGTACTTCTGCACCAGCAGCCCCAGCGGCCGCGCCAGCACCAGCGCCGCCGTCGAGGCCAGGATCACGTTGTTGAAGGTGCTGTAGGGCTTGCGCAGCTTGGCGACCGTCATCGCCGAGAGGCCGGTAAGCATCCCGGCGACGGCCAGGTTGGTGCCGCAGCGCTCATGGATCGCCATCTCCGGCTCGCTGCCGCGCAGCCGCATCAGCGCCTGCTCCGCCGCGGGGCGCACCGCCTCGGTAGGCACGTCGCCGAAGACGAAGAAGCCGCTGGCGAACGAGACGCCGGAGAGTCGTGCCTCAGGGAAGCGCTTGCTCAGCAGCACGATGCTGGCGTGCTCCAGCGCGTGGTTCTCGCGGACGGCGCCGCCGAGAGTGAGCTGCTGCACGACTTGCTCGATGGGACTCATGGGGTATGTGCTCGATTCTGTCTCTCATCTGGTTCGGTTGGAGCCGGCGTGTCCGGTGCGGCCGCGCGCACTCCCATTATCGCACGTCACGCCGATTGCGCACGACATATGCGGACAGCATGACAAAGATGAAGGCCGCGTGCCAGCATGGGAGATGCCGGTGCGGCGTTTGTGCGCAAAGTCGCAGCAGCCGCGGCGCGCAAGAGGGTATGCTGATCGGTGTGCGGCACGAGGGCAATTGGGCAATAGGTGTGATGCGCGTGGATGGACACGATCGGGAGGATGCCTCAATGGAGACGCTGCTGCCGCGACTGCAACGGTCCCGCGCTCGCCAACGCTCGCGGGCCGAACAGTCGGCGCGGGCCGCGACCCCCCGGGGACAGCAGCCGTTCACAGTGGTCGCGCCGCTGCTGCGCGCGGGGTTGCTGCTTGGCGCGGCCGGCGGATTCGTGCTGGCGAGCGTGCTGAGCCTCTCGCTCGCGCTGCGGCAGCCGCTCGGCGCGTGGTGGCTGGCGGTGGCTCAGGCGCACGGGCATCTTCAGGTCTATGGTTGGGCGGGCCTGTTCGTGACTGGCGTCGCCTTCCACTTTCTGCCGCGCCTGCGCGGGGCGCCCCTGGCCTGGTCGCGCACCGTGCCCTGGCTGGTGGCGGCGCTGGTGGCGGCGCTCGTGCTGCGCGGCGTGAGCCAGCCGCTGCTGGTCGTGGCGGCCGGCGGCTCAGCGGGTGCGTGGGCGGCTCTGTGGCGCGTGCTGCTCGTCGTCAGCGGCGTGCTCGAAGCCGCCGGCTTCGCGAGCGTACTGGTGGTGCTCGGCGAGACGGCGCTGCGACGCGGCGCGCCAGCCTTCCGTGCGCGGCCCGCGCTATGGAGCGTCTGGCCGTTCCTGCTGTGCGCTGTGGGCAGTCTGGGGCTAGCGGCGCTGCTCAACCTGCTCAACGTGTTCGGGGCCGCGGGGACCGGCGGCGGCATCGTGCCGCCCAGCGGCGACGCGGCGAACGTGCTGCTGGGCCTCTTCGGCTTTCTGGTGCCGATGGCGCTGGCGATGTCGGCGCGCGCGCTGCCGATGTACGCCGGCCTGGACGCCTTCCCGCGGCGCGTGCTGTGGCCGGCGGCGCTCGCCTACGCGGCGGGCCTGCTGCTGGTGCTGCTGGGCGAGCTGGGCACCGGAGGTAACCTCGCGTCGAGTGTGCTGCTGGGCCGCTTGGGTGGCCTCGGCCTGGCGCTGATGGGCGGCGTGCTGGTGGCCTTCATCGCGCTCTTTGGCCGCCTGATGGCTGGTCGTGGCCGCCTGCCGCAGCGCGTGCGGTCGCTCGCCCCGTCGCCAGAACAGGCCGCGCGCGGCTACGTCCGGCACGTCACCAACGAGCGCGCGACCTTCGGCCCCTACGTGGCGCTGATCGGCAGCGCGTACGGCTGGGCGCTGCTGGCGGGCCTGCTGCTGCTGCTCGACGGGATAGCCCTCGCGCTGGGCGCTGGCACACCCGTTACGCTGGACGCTCCGCGCCACAGCCTGGCGGTAGGCTTCATCGCGCTGCTGCTGGCGGGCGTGTCGGCGCGCATGATTCCGGGCTTCTCCGGCGGCCACATCGCCTCGCCGCGCTGGGTGGTGGCGCTGCTCTGGCTGGGTAACGCCGCGGCACTGCTGCGGGTGGGGTCGCTGCTGGCGCAGCCGGCGCTGGCCGCGCTAGGTGCTGGCGGCAGCGCGCTCGATTCCGCGCTCTTCGGCCTCTCGGGACCGCTCGGTCTCGCCTTCGCCATCTGCCTGGCGATCAATGTCTGGCCGGCACTCGCGCCGCGCGCGGACTCGCGTTCGCGAGCGCGTTGAAGGCGGCACGGGAGCGCGCGGTTGGGTTTGCACGATGTGGGAGGTGGCCGGCACAATCTGGTGGTGCGTGCGAATGGACTCCAATGAACAATCAGGCGCCGCACCGCCTACCCGCGTGCCGGCAACCAGGGAC
>DASVAA010000171.1:0-3163 GCA_036376595.1 Ktedonobacterales bacterium
GAGCAGGCGGATGGGCTTGGAGAGGTAGCTGGTGGCGCCACCGCTGTAGCCCAAGACGGCGTGCGCGGCGCGTACCCACGATCCCGGCGAGCCGCTCACGACGCAGAGCCACAGTTCGCCGTTGCTGTCGCGGATCATCTCGCCCGCGCTGTAGCTGCCGCTGGCGGGCGCACCCGCGCTGGCTTGCAGATTCTGTTTCATGCGCCCCGTGCCCGTGGCCAACAGGTCAAGTCCTGAGCCGCTCGTGCCGGCGACGGCGGGACCGGTGTTCGAGATGCCCGCGACAGCAACGGCGCCACCTGCGACGTAGGACCAGATGCCACCTGCGCCGGGCGAGCTGGTACCATCCACCTTAAGCAGCGGAAGGGGGCTCGTCGCGGGAGCATTCTGTAGGGTGGTGGTGGTCGAGCCGCTCATCGTCGCGCCGGCGGCGAACGCCTGTTGCCATATGCCGGGCGTCCCGTCAGCCACGCAGAGGAAGAGATCGCCACTGCTATCGCGGATCATCTCACCCTTGGTATGACTACCGCTGCTGGGGGCGCCTGCGCTCCCCTGTGGATTCTGCTTGATGCGTCCAGTGCCGGTGGCGGCCAGGTCGAGGCCCGAGCTGCTGTTGCCAGCGACGCCGATGCCGCTCGTCGCGACCCCAGAGACGCCGGTGCCACTCGCCGTGGCCCCGACAACGCCAACACCTGATCCCGCATTGCCGCTCACGCCAACACCCCCGCCACTGGTGATGACTGAGATGCCGCTGCCGTCTGGCGTGGCGGAGTTATCAATTGTAAGCAAGGGAGTCGGGCTGGCTGCACCACTGGGCAGAAGGGTAGTGGTGGTCGCGGCGCTGACCGTCGCGCCTGCGGCAAAGACCTGCTGCCACGTGCCAGGCGTCCCGTCAGCCACACACAGGAAGAGATCGCCATTTGAGTCGCGGATCATTTCTCCCTTGCTGTAGGTACCGCTGGTCGGCGTACCCGCGCTGCCCTGCAGCTTCTGCTGGACACGGCCCGTGCCGATGGCATAGAGGTCGACAGCCGAGGTCGATTGCCCGACCACGCCGCTGCCGCTGCCGTTGCTGAAGCCGACAACGCCAGTGCTGTTGCCGAAGCTCTTGCCGTACACTCCGACACCGGTGGTGCTCCCGCCGAACGCCCCGATGCCGTCATTGCTGTTAGCGAACACGCCAATACCACTCGACACATTAGCGACGGCACTTATCGCTTGGGCCGCCGTGTTCATGGAACTGGATGCATCCACGCTAAGGAGCGCCGGGGCTGAGGACCCAGCCGCGCAGGCGAGGCTCGTCCGACTCTTTCCCAAATTGTCCTGTCCGATGATCAAAGTATCCCCATCTGCCGCGGGGGCCGCGTGCACGCTGTGTTGCTCACTCGCCATCACTGATAGGCCAGCAGCCGCTGCCGTCGCTCCGCCCCACTTGAGCAGCGCGCGGCGCGACTGTGGTCGTCCAGTCGCGCGTTCATGGCCGATCTCGCCCGCGCGCGCAGCGGGCCCCCGGCGCAGCCGGGCCGGCAGGATCAGCGGAGAGGCTGGCGCGACCTTCGCATTCGCCCGCTCGCTCAGTTCGTCAATCTTTGCCTCTTGTTGCGCAAGCCGGGCCTGTTGCTGGGTCACCAGCTCCTGCAGGCGCTCCATCTGCGCCGCGAGCGCCTGCAACAGGTCTTCCTTCAGCTCTACCACGCAATGCTCTCGCTTTCCCCGCATCATCTGCGAATCCCTTGCGCACCAGTTCGGCGCACCAGTTCGGCGCACCAGTTCGCGAGTGTGCCGGCCACGGGCACCAAGACAATGAGTGCCACGTGCATGTCGAGGAACGGAGGCGAGCATACCTAGCCGTATTGATTGGGCAATTGTCGCAGGTCGAGGCTTCTGCAGTGAGCCACTCGCCGCGGATGCCTCCTTTCCACACCTGAGAGTCTACGCGAGCGGGCTTGGGGTGTCCACGCACAACTCATACTGACACTCATACAGAAACTCATACACTTGCAGACGTGGAGGAGTAGGCAGCACGGGTTACCTGTGCTATACTAGCGGCGCTCGATGCCGCGGAATGCCCCGCTGGGTACTAGCGGCACGATTCGCCGGCCCTCTACATAAGAAGGGGACTGCACCGTGGCCAGCCCGCACCCCATGTCGTTCGGGGCATTGCTCAAGCGCTTCCGGCGGGCGGCCGGCCTCACCCAGGAGCAGCTCGCCACTCGCGCGGGGTACAGCGCCGCGTTCATCAGCATGCTCGAACGCAACGTCCGCCTGCCGGTGCCGGCCACCATCGACATCCTGGCCACTGCGCTGGCCCTCGACTCTGCCGCGCGCGCCGCTTTGCTGGCTGCCATTCGGCGCCCGCCTCTTGTATCGGCAGTGCCTCAGCAACCGCTGGCCGGGCCCGAGGCCCTCTCGACGCCGCTGGTTGGGCGGCGGCGGGAACTCATCCAGCTCGGTCGCCATCTGGCTGGAGAAGGCCCCCCGCTCCTGCTCCTCACGGGAGAGCCCGGCATCGGCAAATCGCGTCTACTGCACGAGACGGCCAGGCGGGCCGAGGATGAAGGATGGACGGCGCTTAGCGGCGGCTGCCATCGGCGCAGCGGCCAGGATCCCTATGCCCCCCTCTTGGAGGCGCTCAACGGGTACCTCTCCCGCTCCTCCCCTGCGCAGCTACGCGACGATTTGGAGGGATGCGGCTGGCTCGTGCGCCTCTTGCCTGAGTTGGCCGAGCGCACGGTGGTGCCCGTGCCGCACTGGGCCTTGCCCTCGGAGCAGGAGCGCCGCCTGATGTTCGCCGCGGTCGGGCGCTACCTAGCCAACATCGCTGGGCCTGCGGGGACGCTGCTGCTCTTGGACGACGTGCAGTGGGCCGGGCAGGACGCGCTCGATCTCATCGCCGCTCTGCTGCGGGCGACGTCCAACCGTCCGCTGCGCGTGGTCGCTGCGTATCGCAGCACCGAAGTGCGACCGCAAGATCCCCTCGCCCTGCTGCTCGCCGATCTGCGTCACGAGCGGTTGGCCACACAGGTCAAGCTGGGACTGCTAGCGCGCGACGAGGCCGGAGAACTGCTGGCCCGCCTCCTGATCGGGCTCCTTGAGGCACAGGACGCGCGGCTCTTGGCTCGCGTGCTCGAATGCGCGCACGGCGTCCCCTATTTCCTGGTAA
>DASVAA010000172.1:0-15158 GCA_036376595.1 Ktedonobacterales bacterium
TTACCAACGGCACGCAGGCCGATTGGGTCTGCCTGCTGGCGCGCACCGACGAGGGCAAGGGTTACCACGGCATGTCGCTGATCATGGTGCCGACCGGCTCGCCTGGCTTCAGCGTCAGCCGCAAGCTGCGCAAGCTCGGCAACCACTCCAGCGATACCGCCGAGCTGATCCTCGACAACGTGCGTGTGCCCCGCGCCAACACCATCGGCCCGGAGGGTATGGGCTTCATCCTCCAGATGCAGCAGTTCCAGCGCGAGCGGCTGGTCGGCGCGATCCAGTCGTACGCGGGGATGGAGCGCACGGTGCGCGACGCCATCGCCTACACGCAGCAGCGCGCCACCTTCGGACAGCCGCTGATCGCCAACCAGGTGGTCCACTTCACGTTCGCCGAGCTATTGACCGAGATCGAGGCGCTCAAGCAGCTCTGCTACGCCGCGGCCGAGCGCTACATTGGCGGCGAGGACATCACGCGCGAGGCCTCGATGGCGAAGCTCAAGGCGGGGCGGCTCGCGCGTGAGGTGGCTGACAAGTGCCTGCAATTCTACGGCGGCATGGGCTACATGGAGGAGACGCGCGTCTCGCGCGCCTTCCGCGACTCGCGCCTGCTGTCGATCGGCGGCGGGGCCGACGAGGTGATGCTGGGCATCATCTGCAAGCTGGAGGGCATTCTCCCCAGCAAGAAGAAGGCGTAGCCGGCATGTATCGCATCGGCTCGGCAGAGGGGTATTACGGCGACGACGTGACGCGCGCGCTGCCGATGATCGCAGGCGGGCACGTAGACGTCGTCTGCTTCGAGGCGCTCTCCGAGCTGACGCTCGCCATCCTGCGCCGCGACCAGATGCGCGACCCGCGCCGCGGCTACACGCGCGACATCGAGGTGATCGCGGCGCGCATCCTGCCGGAGGCGTTCGCGCACGACATCCCTCTCATCACCAACGGCGGCGGCCTCAATCCCTCGAGCGCGGCGGAGGTGGTGCGCGCGGCGGCGGAGCGCGCGGGGCTGCATGGACTGCGCATCGCCACCATCACCGGCGACGACCTGCTCGACCGCCTGCCCGATCTGCTCGCGAGCGGCCATCCGCTCGCCAACATCGAGAGCAGCGAGCCGCTGGCGCTGGAGGGTCCGCCGATCGTCACCGCCAACGCCTACCTCGGCGCCGCGCCGATCGTCGAGGCGCTGGCGCAGGGTGCGCATATCGTCATCGCCGGGCGCGTGGCTGACCCCAGCCTCTACCTCGCGCCGCTGATCCATCGCTTCGGCTGGGCGGCGGACGATTGGGACCGCCTTGCCGCCGGCACGATCTGCGGCCACCTGCTCGAATGCACGGGGCAGGTCGTCGGCGGCAACAGCCTTGCCAGCATGGACGCCCTCGCGCCCGCCGACCTTGCCCACCCCGGCTACCCGATCGCCGAGGTCGAGGAGGATGGGTCGTTCGTCGTCACCAAGACGCCGGGCACGGCCGGACGCGTGAGCGTCGAGACGGTCAAGGAGCAATTGCTCTACGAGATGCACGACCCCCGCGCGTACGTCACGCCCGACGTGGTAGCCGACATCACCGCGCTGCGGCTGGAGAACGCCGGCCCCGACCGTGTGCGCGTCTGGGGCGTGAAAGGCCACCCGCGCACCGACACGCTCAAGGTGAACGTGGCGCGCATGGAAGGCCACGCGCGCGAGCTGACCTTCACGCTCGGCTGGCCGCGCGCCTGGGAGAAGGAGCGCCAGCTCCGCGGGATGCTCGCCGCGGCGTGGGAGGGCCTACCGCTGGCGCGAGTCGTCTACTCGCATCCCGGCGTGGACGCGCTCTATGGGCCGCTAGTGCCGCCGCCCGAAGACCCCATCGAGTTGCTGGTGCGCGTGGTCTTCACGGCGAGCGATCCGGCGGTGCTCAAAGACGCTGTGCGCCGCGCGCTGGCGCTGGGCCTGTCGGGTCCGGCGGGGATGTCGGTCACGCCGGCTACGGTGGGTGCGGAGTCGCGGCCGCTGCTGGGGCTGTGGCCCGCGCTGCTGCCGCGCGACTTGGTCGAATCTGGGGCGCGCGTGACGCTGACGGAGGTGTAACTCGCCAGCGGGCGAAGGATGTCTTCTGAAAAGCCATAGAGCGGAGGGCGGCAGTGACGGACGCATCGGGCAGCGAGGTAGACACGGCCGTTGACCATCACCGCGCGTCCGTCAACGGCGTGACGCTGCACTATGTCGGGAGTGGTCCACTGGACGCGCCGGCCGTAATGCTGCTGCACGGCTTCCCGCAGAGCTGGCTCATCTGGCGCGGTGTCATGCCAGCGCTTGCCCAGCGATACCGCACCATCGCCGTGGACCTGCGCGGCTATGGTGAGTCCGACAAGCCGCCGGGCATCGAGGGATACGACAAGCGCACAATGGCCGCCGACATTCATGCGCTGGCGGAGCAGCTTGGCCTCCGGCAACCGCTCGTGATCGGGCACGACCGCGGGGCGCGCATTGCCCGCCGCTACGCGCTGGATTATCCCGACGAGCTGGCCGGCGCGGCGCTGCTCGACATCCTGCCGGTCGAATGGGTGTACGACCGGCTCTCGGCGGCGGAGGTGGCGCAGCGCTACTGGCACTGGGTCTTCCACCTGGTTCCCGAGCTGCCCGAGCGGCTGATCGCGGGCCGCGAGGAGGACTATCTCGCCGCGCTCTTCGGTCGCACGCCCGGCTTCCTCGACTGGCTGCACAGCAGCGGCGCCTGGGATGAGTACCTGCGCGCCTTCCGCCAGCCGGGCGCCGTCGCCGCCGCGCTGAACGACTATCGCGCGACCTACGCCGTGGACGTGCCGCGCTACCGTCGGGAGCGCGCGGAGGGGAAGCAGGTGCGCGTGCCCGTGCTGCTGCTGTGGGGCGAGCGGGGCAATCTTGGCGGCCGGCCAGTGCTGGACGCCTGGCGCGAGGTGGCGAGTGATGTGCGGGGCATCGAGCTGGCGGGCTGCGGGCACTACCTGCCGGAGGAACAGCCGGATACCGTCGCGCGGCACCTGCTCGCCTTCGCCGGCGAGCGCTTCGCCGCCGGCAGGTGACACGGAATTCGATTGGAGACGGATGCGAGAGGAGGCGACGACGATGCGACGCTATCATCTGGCGGTGCTGCCGGGCGACGGGATCGGGCCGGAGGTGATCCGCGAGGCCGTGGCAACGCTCGAGACGGTGGCCGAGGTCCAGGGCGATATCGCGTTCGAGCGGGAATCCTTCGATTGGGGCACCGCGCGCTATCTGCGCGATGGGCGCATGATGCCCGCCGACGGCGTCGCAATCCTCGAACGTGGCGGCTTTGATGGCATTCTGCTCGGCCCCGTCGGCGATCCGCGCGTACCCGACCACATCACGCTGTGGGGCCTGCTGCTGCCGATCCGCCAGCAGTTCGAGCAGTACGTGAATCTGCGCCCAATGCGGCTCTTGCCGGGCATCGCCAGTCCGCTGGCGGGGAAGCGGCCGCAGGACATCAATATTGTCTGCGTGCGGGAGAACACCGAAGGTGAGTACGCTGGAATCGGCGGCCGCGTACACCAGGGGACGCCGGATGAGGTGGCGGTGCAATCCATCGTCTTCACGCGCGCCGGCACCGAGCGCATCATCCGCTATGCTTTCGAGTATGCCCGCCAGCACGGGCACGCGAAAGTCACCAGCGCGACGAAATCGAACAGCATGCAATACAACATGGTCTTTTGGGATGACGTCTTCCGCGCCGTGGCCGCCGACTATCCAGAGATCGCCCACGAGCAGCAGTTGATTGACTCGCTCACCGCGCGCTTCGTCGCACGCCCCGAAAGCCTCGACGTGGTGGTCGCCTCCAATCTCTTCGGCGACATCCTCACCGACCTCGGCGCGGCCATCTCGGGCAGCCTGGGCATCGCGCCGAGCGCCAATCTCAATCCCGAGCGCCGCTACCCCAGCCTGTTCCAGGCGATCCACGGCTCGGCACCCGACATCGCCGGCAAGGGTATCGCCAACCCCATCGGCACCATCTGGTCGGCGCAGATGCTCCTGGAGCACCTGGGCGAGGACCGCGCCGCCACGCTGCTGATGGACGCCATCGAAGCGGTCCTGGCGGCGGGGACGGTGCGCACGCCCGATCTCGGCGGGACGGCGACGACCCGCGAGCTGGGCGAGGCGATCCGCGCGCAGGTGCGGTCAGCCGGCACGATGATGGAGGCGTAGCCGTGTCTGCGCTCGCGTTCTTCGGTTCGGCGCTGTTGCCGCTGCGCTGCTTGCCATCCGACCTCACGAATCCCTTTGTGGTGCCAGGCGTGTTTGCCTGCATCGGCTGGGTCGATGCCCTGATGATGGCCGTAGCGCCCATCTTTGCGGTGCGTGTAGCGCGCCGAGTCCAGCCCGGGAGTTTCAAGCCGTGGCTCCTGCCGGTGCTGCGCTGGCTTGCCACAGTGCTCGTCGCGCTCGCGGCGATGCTCCTTGTCGCCGACGGCTGGATCTGGCTGCAAGCCTTGCATTTCATCCCCTGGTGCGCCCCGCCCGGCGCATTTAGCGATGCAGCCAGGAACGCGCAGTTTGCGCGCCTGGACGTAGCCGGTATTCTCGGCTTCGGTGCCATTATCGTAGCGGGCATGGTGAGCTCGGTGGGCAGCGTGGCTGTGATGCTCCTGGTAGCTGGCGGCCGCAGCCGCCACACGGATCTGGGCGCGGCACCGGCCGCTCACACAGCGGGGCCTATGTGATGGGTGCCGTGCGGGAACTGTCAGTCGCGGGTAACACGCTGTTCGAGCAGGGCGATCTGTTGCTCTACACAGCGGATGACATAGTCGCGATCCCGATGTTGCTCAGCAGTGCGCTCCCACTGGCTCTCGAAGTGCTCGCGGAGAGCCCACACGATCGTCCCCTCGGTGATGTGCAGGTCCACGTGCGTCACATCGCCGCGCTCGTTGCGGCTGCCGGCGCCGATGAAGGCATCGTGGTCGCCTGTGATCTCTCGCGCGGGCTCGACGCTCACCAGCTGCTCCTCGCGTCGATCGATCAGCGCGAGGTGATAGTTGGGATACGAGCGCAGCATCTCCGCCATGCGGCGCAAATGCTCGAGCGGCAGCTCGGGCGCGACATCGAATCCACTGTAGGGCTCCTCAGGACGCGCGAAGCCTTCGCCTGCCGCTACGTGCTCGATGAAGGCGGCGGGGCAGACGTCGCGGTACGGGAAGTCGCGCACGCGCCTGGTAAATGCCCGCCAGCGCCGTTCCAGGTCTGTCCGGTAGGCGGGAATGTCGGCGCGCTGAACCAGGCCACTGCGCACGACTTCCTCCAAGAAGTGTGAGTCGGTTCGCCACCAGGAGGGGGGATAGGTGAGCGCGCTCAGGCCGTTCTTGATGACCATGCGCCCGCCCACGCGCGACTCCGCGTCCGCCAGCGCGCGTGTGTATTCCAGCTCCTGCTCCCGCGCCCCGAACTCCTCCAGCAACTGCCGCGTGTGGGCATGGAGCTGCGCGAAATGGCGGTCGAGCAAGGAGACCTGGGCCTCATCCGTCAGCACCACCGCCGCGTCCCCGGCGCCGGCATCCTCGGTGGAGAAGATCAGCAGCGCCGCGCCTGGCGGGACTCCGCGGCCGACACACATGCCACTTCTACCGCATCCGCCGGCAGCGGTGCCGCGGCACCGGCTGCCATTTTGCCACTTTCGCCACTCGCTGGCAACTCTGTCTAAACTCGTGATCTGCCGGAGTGTCTACCGATCTAGACTGATACCCAAGCACATCACAAGCTCGCTAGCGTAATTACCGCAACATACCTGTCGCTCGTTGATCTGATCTGTAGTGGGGTTGTGAAGGGGGGCAGGCGCATGAGCGAATTTGATGTATTTGGTATCGTCGGCGACGCGCACCGGCACCTCGAATCAGGCTTTTCCGCTGCCATCGAGGACCTGCTCGTCCAGGCAGCTTCGATCCTAGGTCCTGACGCCGCGCGGGGACCGGCGCGGCGCGCGGTGGTGCGACGCCTCATCCGTGCACTTGAGCAACCGATGTCAGCGCAGCAGCGCCAGCGCATGCTCTCGCTGCTCGGCAACGCCTTCGCGGCGGGACGCGAATACGATCGCGCAGCCGGCTGTTTCGAAGACGCGCTGGGGCTGGCGCTCGACCGGGATGATCGCGCGGCTACCCCGGAGATCGCCTTCGCGCTCGGCCAGGAGCACGCCGCCCGGCAACACTTTGGCGAGGCGGTGAGCGCGCTGGAAGTCTGCATCGTCACCCTCACGGCGGAGGATGGCGGCGAGGATGACGCTGCCCTTGCCCTCAACGCCCGTGTGGTGGACGCCATGCTCGCCTTGACCACCTGTGAGTACGTCCGCGGGCAGTTTGACTCCGCCGAGCGCTGGCTCGATCGCGCTGATGCGCTCATCCCGCGGTTGCCCGACAGCCTCACCGCCGCAGGTTCCGCGGCTGCCACGCGCGCGCTGCTGACCCGCGCACGGTGCAAGCCCGAAGCCGCCCTGCGCCACGCGCTCGTCGCGCTGGATATCGCTGAGCAAAGCCACAACGCGGGGTTGCGCTGGGCCCGCGCGCTGGCCGTCGAAGCAGCGCTGGATCTGGTCGAGCGCCTGACAGGCGGTGCGGCGGGCACTGCTGGCCGCTCGCTGTTGGCGCTCGCCCGCGCCTATGTGGACCATCCGCGTGTGCCGCGGCCGCACGCCCATCGCCGAGAAGCAGCGATGTCTCTCACTGATGGGGTCGCCTATCTGGCTGGTGTGCGTTATCTGCGGCTGGCTGGTGAAGCGAGCGCAAGCGTGCGGCTCACCGCCCTCGAACACCTGATTTCCCACGCCGAGCGCCTTCATCACCAGGCGCTTCTTGGCCTTGCCCTGACCGCGCTCGGCGACGACCTTGCCGCGCGCGACGCGCAGACACCGGCCCTGAGGGCGTACGAGCTGGCCCTCAAAGCCATCGAGGGGCAAGACATGGCCGCGATCGGGTTGCGCGCCCGGCGGGCGCTGCTGCGCCACCAGGAGGGGAATTCCGACGACTAGCGAGCGCCCATCTCGCGCCACACCACGTAGCCGCCGCATCGGGTGTCGCCCTACGCGCGAAGTCGTACAGGATTGTGCCCTCGCGACACAAGGATTCCTGTGATAAGGTTGATCCAGGCGGCCACTACACCCGCCCGTCTGACCTGTCCGGCCTTTCCAAGCCGCCAGGTGGCCCGCTCAATGTGATTGATCCACCGCGAGAGGGGAGCTGGAACGCCGTGCCTTCCAATACCATCCGCCGTGTCTTCGATCTCGCCTACGGGCGCGCGGGCGACAAGGGCGACATCGCCAACATCAGCGTAATCGCACGCTCGCCAGAAGCCTATGCCGAGCTGAAGGCTAAGCTGACCGCCGAGCGTGTGCGGCGCCTTCTGGGGCCGCTGGTGGCGGGTGAGGTCGTGCGCTACGAGCTGGACAACATCGAGGCGCTCAACTTCGTGCTGCACGGTGCGCTGGATGGCGGCGCCACGCGCTCGCTGCGCCTCGATCCGCTGGGCAAGTCACTCGCCGGCGCGGTGCTCTATATGCCGCTGGATGGGACATAATGAGGGGCGAGAGGGGGTAAGCGCGGTGGAGGCTTACGAGACGATCCTGTGCGAGATGGCCGGGCCAGTGGCGACGGTGACGCTCAACCGGCCACAGGCGCGCAATACGCTCAGCCTTCGCATGGTAGATGAGCTGCTGGACTGCTTCACGGCGCTGGCGGGCGAGGAAGGTGCGGGCGTGCGAGCGGTGGTGCTGCGAGCGGCCGGCGAGGTCTTCTGCGCCGGCGGCGACGTGCGCGACCTGGCGGATAGCAGCGGCTCGCCCGAAGCACAGCGCGCCGCGACCGGCCAGCTCGATGCGCTCCTACAAGCGGTGAACGAGGCACCACAGGTGGTGATCGCGCGCGTGCAGGGACCGGCCCTGGGTGGCGGGCTGGGGCTGGTCTGCGTCGCCGACATCGTCGTCGCCGGGCCGCAGGCGCGCTTTGGCATGCCGGAGGTGCGCCTGGGACTGGTGCCGTCGTTGATCTCGCCCTACGTCGTCGCGCGGTTGGGATTGCCGCGCACGCGCTACATGATGCTGACCGGCCAGCAGTTCGGCGCGCAAGAGGCCGCCGAGCTTGGACTGGCGCACGAGGTGATCCCCGACGCCGACGTCCATGGCGTGCTGCACGAGGTCTTGCAGTGCGCACCCGACGCGCTGCGCGCCTGTAAGCGCCTGCTCTTCACCGTCGCGCGGGCGAGCGATCCAGCGCAGACACTCGATTATCGTATCGAGCTGCTGAATCGGCTGCGCGCGGGCGACGAGGCGCAGCAGGGCCTGCGCGCCTTCGCGGCAAAGCAGCCCGCGCCGTGGGTACCCCGGCCATGAGCAAAGCCTCGCATCACCGCCGCGATCCCCTCCCCCAGACCATCACAGACCCCACACTCGAAGGGGGGCCAGGAGGAGGCGGAACCCCTGCCCAGCGCACGAGGCTGATCCGCAAGGTGCTGGTCGCCAACCGCGGCGAGATCGCCTGCCGCGTGCTGCGCACCTGCCGCGCGATGGGCATCGCCACCGTCGCCGTCTTCTCGGACGCCGACAGTGGCGCGCGCCACGTGCGCGAGGCGGACGAGGCGGTGCGCATCGGTCCCGCCCCGGCCAGCGCCTCGTACCTCAACATCCCTGCGCTAATCGCCGCCGCCCGGCACACCGGCGCCGACGCGGTTCACCCCGGCTACGGCTTCCTCGCCGAGCACGCGGACTTCGCCGCCGCCTGCCGCGACGCTGGCCTGACCTTCATCGGTCCGGCCCCAGAGGCGATCGCGCGGATGGGCAGCAAGCGCGAGGCAAAGCGCGAGATGTCCGCCGCGGGCGTCCCCGTGATCCCCGGCGACGACGGCGCTGACCAGTCGGATGCGGCGCTGACCGCGGCCGCCGCGCACATCGGCTATCCGCTGCTCGTCAAGGCCTCGGCAGGAGGCGGCGGCAAGGGCATGCGCACAGTGCAGACGCCGGACGAGCTGGGGGCGGCGCTGGCAGCGGCGCGGCGCGAGGCGGCGGGCGCCTTCGGCGACGAGACGCTGCTGCTGGAGAAGCTGCTGGGCGAGCCGCGGCACGTCGAGTTCCAGATCTTCGGCGACGCACACGGCAACGTGATCCATCTGGGCGAGCGCGAGTGCTCGATCCAGCGGCGCCACCAGAAGGTTGTCGAGGAGACGCCCTCGCCCGCCGTCACGCCTGAGCTGCGCGCGCGGATGGGAGAAGCGGCCGTCACCGTGGGCAAGCGGCTGGGCTACACCGGTGCCGGCACCGTCGAGTTCCTGCTGGATGAGGCGAGCGGCGCGTTCTACTTCCTGGAGGTCAACACGCGGCTGCAGGTGGAGCATCCCGTCACCGAGCTGGTCACGGGATTGGACCTGGTGCGCTGGCAGATCCTCGTGGCCGAGGGACATCCGCTGCCGCTGGCGCAGGACGAGGTGCGCGTCCGCGGCCACGCCGTCGAGGTGCGGCTCTACGCCGAGGACCCGGCGAACGACTTCCTGCCGGCGACGGGCACGATTGCGCTGTGGCGCGAGCCGGCGGGCGAGGGTGTGCGCGTGGACGCCGGGATCGCGAGGGGCGACCGTGTCTCGCCGTACTACGATCCGCTGCTCGCCAAGCTCTGCGCCTGGGGCGAGAGCCGCGCCGAGGCGCTGCGGCGGCTGGAGCGCGCGCTGGCGCAGACGACGCTGCTGGGCGTGCGCAACAATCGCGACTTTCTGCGGCGCACGCTGCTGCACCCCGCGCACCTCGCCGGCCGGCTCAGCACGGGCTTCATCGAGCACCACGCGGCGGAGCTGCTGGCTCCATCCGCATCTGCCCGCAACGTGCCGCCGGCCGCGGCGATTGCGGTGGCGCTGCTGCGGCTCGCGCAGTCGTCTGACACCGAAGCGCCCCCGCACTGGCGAAACAATCCCAGCCGCCCGCTGATCGAATATATGGAGTTGGCGGATGGTGGCGGACCGCTCATCGAGCTGCGCCTGCTGCCGCGCGGGCGCAACCGCTACGCGGCGGCGCTCGTAGCTGAAGGTGAGGGGATCACGGGCGACGTGCTCGTCCACGCGCTCGCCGCACCGGACCTCACGCTGGAGCTTGACGGCCATCTCACGCACGTCACGGCGGTCGAATCCGAGCCGCACGTCTGGTGGGTCAAGGCCGGCGACGAGGTCGTCGTCCTGCGGCGGCGGCCCGCCCTGCCGGAGCGCGCGCTGGCGGCGGTCGCATCCGGCGTCGTGGTCGAGCATCGCGACGGAGCGGGCACCACCGCGGCGGACGCCATGCGCAACGGGGTGGTTGCGGCGCCGATGCCGGGGCTGGTCGTCGCGGTGCCGGCGCGCGAGGGCGCCGCGGTCTGCGCGGGCGAGCCGCTGGTGATCCTCGAGGCGATGAAGATGGAGCAGACGGTGCGCGCGCCGCGCGCGGGCATCGCCACCGGGATACGGGTTGCCCCGGGCGACCAGGTGACGGGCGGAGCGCCGCTGCTGGAGCTGCGCGGCGGCACATCGTAGGCGGGCGCGTGGAACTGGCTCCCCGCGGGCGTCCACCGGACGCCCCTACAGAGTGCAGCACACCCTCGCTCGGCGAGAGAAAGGAGGCGGCGAGCGAGGTCGGGAGGAGAGGCAGGAGAGGAGAGTAGCGCGTCGAATCGTGCGGATCGTGAGTAGGGGCGTGCGGCATGCGGCGTGCGCCTGGCTGATCGGAGGCGCCGGCAATGGAGACGACGGAATCCAATCTGGCACTACTGTTTCGCAATCGAGCGGCCAAGTACGGAGACAAGCTGCGCTGGCGCGAGCTGCGCCCTGGCGCGCCGAAGCAGATGACCTGGCGCGAGAACTGGGCGCTCGTGAACCGGCTGATCGCCGGCCTCGATGCCGTGGGCGCCCGCCACGGCGACGTGATCGGCATCCTCAGCGCGACCCGCTGGGAGTGGACCGCCGCCGACTGGGCGATCGTTGGCCTCGGCGCCGCGTGTGTCACGCTCTACCCCTCCAACACGCCCGCCGTCTGCGAGTTCATCCTCAACGACTCCGGCGCCAGTCTGCTCTTCGCCGAAGATGCGAGCCAGTATCGCAAGCTGCTGAGCATCCGCGACCAGGTACCCGGCGTGCGCAAGGTAATCCTCTTCCAGGACGCGGATCAGTTCCCCGGCGACGACTGGGTGATGAGCTTCGATGATCTCACCCGTCTGAGTCTGCGCGACGCCGCGGCAGCCGATGCCTTTGCCGCCGAGCGCGCCTCCGAGATTCGCCCCGACGACCGCTTCACGCTGGTCTATACCTCCGGCACCACCGGCATGCCCAAGGGCGTCGTCCACACGCACGCGACGTTTGTGGCGCAGATGCAGGGCGTCGAGCAGACGCTGACCGCCATCCAGCCAGGCCGCTCGCACGTGCTCTTCCTGCCGCTGGCGCACATCTTCGGCCGCCTGGAGCACATCCACGGCTACAATCGCGGCGGCGTGACCTACATCTGCACTTCGTTCGACAATCTGGCCGGCGATATTCGCCACGCGCATCCCGATATGCTCTTTAGTGTGCCGCGCGTCTACGAGAAGGCCTACGCGACGATCGTCGGGCGTGTGGAGAAAGGCTCGCGCGCGCAGCAGCGCATCTTCGCCTGGGCCGAGCGCGTCGGAGCGCAGGTGGCGCACCGCAAAGAGCGGCATCAGAGCGTCCCGCTAGGTCTGCGGCTGCAATACGGGCTTGCCAGCCGGTTGGTCTTTCACAAGGTGCGCGAGGCGCTGGGCGGCAACCTCAAGTTCTGCATCACCGCCGCCGCGCCGCTCGACATGAAGATTCTCGAGTTCTTCAATGCCGCGGGCGTGCTGCTGCTCGAAGCCTGGGGCATGACCGAGACCGGTGGCGGCTTCACGGTCAATACAACTGAAGACTACCGCATGGGCACCGTCGGGCGGGTTTTCCCCGGCAACGAGCTGAAGCTGGCTGACGATGGGGAGATTCTGGTGCGCGGGCCGTGCATCTTCCCCGGCTACCACAACAACCCCGAAGCCAACGCCGAGGCGTTCGAGCCGGACGGCTGGTTCCACACCGGCGACGTCGGCACGCTGGATGACGACGGCTATCTGCGCATCGTGGACCGCAAGAAGGACCTGATCATCACGGCGGGTGGCAAGAATATCGGGCCGCAGGGCATCGAGAACGCGCTGAAGAAGATGCCGCTGGTCTCACAGGCCTGCGTCTACGGCGACCGCAAGCCCTACCTCGTGGCCGCGCTGACGCTCGACCCGCTCCAGGCTGAGGCGTGGGCGGCGACCAATGGCGTGACCGACAGCACGATGGCCGAACTGGCCGCCAATCCGAAGCTGCGCGCCTACCTGGACGAGCAGCTCGCGGTCGCCAACAGCCAACTCGCCAGCTACGAAACGGTGAAGTACTTTGCGGTGCTGCCCGAAGACTTCACGCTGGAGAACGAGCTACTGACCCCTACGCTCAAGATCCGCCGCCGCCAGATCAACCGCCGCTACGGCGACGTCTTCGAGGGGCTGTACCAGCCGACGAAGCACGAGGCGGGGGTGTAGCGTGCTGCCGTCCTACTAGTGTGGCACGCGGACAAATCCGGCCTGTGCGAACGGAGCGTTCCACGAGCTATTGCCAGTATCGCACGCTGGCTCGCCCCCCGCAAAGCACCACGTGCAGCGGCCGGGCGTCCACCGGACGCCCCTACGCTTTATTCGCCAGCATGCGCTCCAGAGCGATCTTGGCCCAGCGAGCCGCTTCGTTGTCTACGCGCACCTGATTGAGCACGCGGCCCTCCACCAGCGCCTCCAGCACCCAGGCCAGATAGGCGGGATGGATGCGGTACATGGTCGAGCAGGGGCAGACGATGGGGTCGAGGCAGAAGATCGTCTTGTCGGGGTGCTCGGTCGCCAGCCGCTTGACGAGGTTGATCTCGGTGCCCACCGCCCAGACGGTGCCGGGCGCCGACTCTTCGATCGCTTTGATGATGTACTCGGTCGAGCCATTGAGGTCGGCGGCGGCAACCACCTCGTGGCGGCATTCGGGGTGCACCACCACGCGCACGCCGGGATACTGCGCCCGCGCGGAGGCGATCTGCTCCGCCGTGAAGCGCTGATGCGTCGAGCACCAACCCTTCCAGAGGATCACCCGCGCGCCCACAAGCTGCGCGTCGTCTTCGATACCGCCGTAATCTTCGCGCTGGTTCCAGACGACGATCTGATCTTCGGAGATGCCCATCTTGAGCGCGGTGTTGCGGCCCAGGTGCTCATCGGGGAAGAAGAGCACACGCCGGCCCCGCGCGAACGCCCAGCGCAGCACCTGCTCAGCGTTGGACGACGTGCAGACGATGCCGCCGTGGCGCCCGCAGAACGCTTTGAGATTGGCCGCCGAGTTCATGTAGGTCACGGGGATCACGGCCTGCTGGCCCTCGCCGTCAGGTTCGTCGCGGTAGATCTCGTCCAGCGCCTCCCAGCACTCCTCGACCTCGGCGATGTTCGCCATGTCGGCCATCGAGCAGCCGGCTGCCGGGTTGGGCAGGATTACGCGCTGCCGCGGGCCGCTGAGGATGTCGGCGCTCTCGGCCATGAAATGCACACCGCAGAAGACGATGTAGTCGGCCTCGGGCCGTGCGGCGGCGAACTGCGCCAGCTTAAACGAGTCGCCGCGCGCGTCGGCGTACTTGATGATCTCGTCGCGCTGGTAGTGGTGGCCGAGGATCACCAGCCGCGTGCCGAGCTCCGCTCTGGCCGCCGCGATGCGCCGGTCCAGCTCGGCGGCGTCCATCAGGGCGTACTCGCGCGGGATGGCGTCGGCACGCTCGGAGCCGGCATGCCGCGGGCGATGCTCCTCGCTGCCGGTCTCGCGGGCGCGCCACTCGGCCAGCACGGGCAGCACGCGCTGCTCCTGGCTCTCGTCGCACCCGGCGGTGAGCGCCGGCTGCGTCTGCGGCTCTATCACGCTGCTGCTCATGGGGATTGCTCCTTGTGTGTAGGTGATCGCTGGGCGCGGCGGGCGGGACATGTCCCGCCCCTACAGATTGCCGGCGACGGGCGAGGCGGACCTCGCCGCTACGCACGACCGGGAGGCAGGGCCGGCCGGCGAGCTAAGGATCGAAGTCGAGTCCAACATCGAAATTGGGTGCCGAGTGGGTGAGCGCGCCGAGCGAGATCAGGTCTACGCCGGTCGCCGCGACGGCGCGCAGCCGGTCGGGATCGGTGCCGATGCCGCCGGATGCCTCGATCAGCGTGCCGGGGGCGTGCGTATGAATCCAGGCGACGTTGGCTTCCAGCCGATCGAGCGGCATGTTGTCGAGCAGGATCACGTCGGCGCCGGACTCGACCGCGTCGCTTACCTGGTCCTCGTCCTCGCACTCGACCTCGATCTTGAGCAGGTGCCCGGCATGCGCGCGCGCGCGCGCCACCGCCTGATGCACCCCTCCGGCCGCCGCGATGTGGTTGTCTTTGATCAGGATGCCGTCGTCCAGCCCGGCACGGTGGTTGCGCGCGCCCCCGGTGCGGACGGCGTACTTCTCCAGCGCGCGCAGGCCGGGCGTCGTCTTGCGCGTATCTACGACCACGGCGTGTGTGCCCGCAATCGCCGCCTGGCAGGCCGCGGCGAGCGTTGCGACGCCGCAGAGCCGGCCGAGGAAGTTGAGCGCCGTGCGCTCGGCGGTCAGGATCGCCCGTGCGTCGCCCGCGACCCGCGCCAGCGTTGCGCCCGCCTCCACGCGTGCGCCCTCCGGCGTCAGCGTCTCGAACGTGACGTCGGGATCGAGCAGCCGGAAAGCAATCGCGGCGATGGGCAGTCCCGCGACGACACCCGCCTGGCGCGCGACGATGCGCCCGGCGGCGCGCGTGCCGGCTGGGATCGTGGCCTCAGTGGTCACGTCGCCGCGGCCCACGTCTTCGGCCAGCACGCGGCGCACCAGCTCCGCGTCGAAAATCGGATTAAAGGCGCCGATCGGCGCGGCGCCGTGGTTCTCGCGCTCAGACATGGGCCGCCGCTCCTTCCCGCGCCACCTGCATGCCCCCACGGGTCGTAACCGCGCCGGCCAGCAGTGAATGCACGCCATCGAGTGTGGTATCGCGGTCGGGATAGTCGTCACGGAAGTGCGCGCCTCGGCTCTCGCGCCGGGCCAGCGCCGCGGCAGCGATCGCCTGCGCGGCGAAGAGCAAACTTGCGGTCTCGGGATCGACCG
>DASVAA010000173.1:0-2278 GCA_036376595.1 Ktedonobacterales bacterium
CGCCTACACGATCGCCAGCGAGCTCGGCGACATCGGCCGCTTCGCGACGGCCGTGAAGTTCGTCGGCTACACCGGCCTCTCACCGAAGGTCGACCAGTCCGGCGAGCGTGACTGGCGTGGCCCGCTGCGGAAGAACGGGCCCGGCTACCTGCGCTGGGCCTTGATCGAGGCAGCCCACACCGCCGTCCGCCACCCCTGCTACCAACCGGTGCTCGTTCGCCAACTCGCCCGGCACGGCCGCAAGCGCGGCCGCAAGATCGCGGTGATCGACGTCGCCCGCAAGCTCGCCGAGGCGATCTGGTACATGCTCAACCGCACTCAACCGTTTGCTCCGGCAGGCGCCAAGCAAGTTCTGACCGCATGACGGTCCACCGCTGAATTGCGCTACCAGAGCAAAGCTCCGATCGGACTCATCACCCCAAAACGGTGCAATAGAGAAATGAGCGACGGCGCGACGCGACCGCGTTAGAGCTGACGCTCGACCCACGGAGCAGATGGAGGTGATCCCCAGAGATCGAAGCTTGCACCCCGGCCCTCTTTCATAGAGAACTTGCTGTCACGATCGTGGATGAGGAACCGCGGCGGCGTCCAGCTGCGCTCGGCGTGCTCGCCGGTGAGGTTGCGCGCCTGCTGGGTGACCCACGAGCTGCTCGGGTTGCCCGTGATCGCAAGGTGCTCGATGCGGCGTCGCTCCAGCGAGATGAAGAAGAGCACGTACAGCCGCTGCAGGAAGAGCGTTTCGACCGTGAAGAAGTCGCACGCCCAGACGCTCGCGGCCTGGTGGCGCAGGAACTGTCGCCAGCTCAGCGCCTGCCGCTGCTCCGCTGGCGGGATGCCGGCGCTCTTCAGCACCTTGCGCACCGTCGTCGCGGAGACGTCGAGTCCGAGCTGTTGGAGCTCGCCGACGATGCGTCGGTAGCCCCTATCTGAAGGGGCTGTGGGCGGCAACGACGGTGGCTGGGTGGGTCACGCGCGCGCGACTGCGTGTTCGTGCGAGCTTGGTGGCCCGTCCCTATCTTGGCGCGGCTGGTGGCGGCGCGGGAGGTCGGATTGGGGTCGTCGCGGCGGCTCATTCCAGCGGGGGCAGCCGAAGGCGTGCCAGGGGCTACAGCGAGCGCGCCGCGAGCTTGTCCGGTCGGTGGGGCCTGTGCTCGCACGTGCGGCCTTCCTTGCGTTAGGCGGCCTTTTCGAGCGCGTTCAGCACGTGGTAGGAGCGGCGCGCGATCTTACGCGCGATCGTCAACACGGCGGGCTGGCTGGCCTTGCGCCGCGCCTTGATCCGGTCGTACACCGGCCGGTCGGGGCTATGCGGGAAACGCGCCTCATGCGCGGCCTGGACGAGCGCCCAGCGCAGCTCCGGCGACCCGTGCTTTGCCAGGTGCCCGCGCCGCTTCGTCTCACCGGAATCGGCGACGACCGGGTCAAGCCCGGCGGCGCGCACCGCCGAGCGGGCGCGGCGGAAGCGCTTCGCCTCGCCGAGCTCGGCGAGGATGTGGCAGGCGAGGATCGGGCCGATCCCGTAGATCGCCTCCAAGGCGCGGCAGCGCCGATCGGCGCGCGCGAAGCGGCGCAGCTCGCGCTCGAGTTCGCGCTGTTCGTCCTCGAGCAGGTCGATCAAGCGCAGCAGCGTCTCGACCTGCACCCGCGCCGCCGGCGCCAGCGCCAGCGCTTCGACCCAGCGCCTGCCCTGAGCTGTCAGCAGTTTCCCGCGCGCGCACGGCCAGCCCTCGTGCTGCAGGAACGCCTGCAGCCGCTGCGCCCAGCGCGTGCGATCGTCGGCCAGCGCTTTCCGCAGCCGCGTCTTGTCGCGCAACTCTTGAATCTCCGCCGGCGGCAGCCACGACTCCGGCAGCATCTCCTTCGCCAGCAACACGACCAGCCAGCGGGCGTCGAGCCGATCCGTCTTCGCCCGCCGCGTATGCGCGCGGCGCGCCTTCACCTCGCCGGGGTCGACCAGGCGGACGTCGAAGCCGCGCGCCGACAACTCGCGCCAGACCCAGCGCCAGCCGGTCGTCGCCTCGATCGCGACCGCCGCGACCCGGCCCTGCAACGGCATCGCCCAGTGCTCGAGCCCTTCACGCGTTGCCGGAAACCGCGCGTCCGTTAGCTCGCCGCTCTCGCTGTCAAACAGCGCGCCCTGAAAGACACGCTTGTGAATATCAATCGCCGCGTACAACATCTTCGCTCGGGGCCTCCCTTCTTGGCGGAAGTACGAGCCGCGAGTCTCGCGGCTCGCAAGGCCCCTTCATGACATCCAGTGGCCGTTCTCGCGCGCGAG
>DASVAA010000174.1:0-2383 GCA_036376595.1 Ktedonobacterales bacterium
TTGACACGTACCCGGAGTGGCGCGGGCGCGTGACGCATCTCGCGTTCGCCTACCCTTCGCGCTCCGCGCTCCCCGCGTACCAGTCCTATACGCAGCGCGTGCACGAACTAGCGGCAGAGATCAACGCCGAGTTCGGGACGCCGGACTGGCAACCACTCATCCTTGACGTGAAGGATGACTATCCACGCTCGCTGGCGGCGTGCGGGGTCGCCGATGTGCTGCTGGTCAACCCGATCAGGGACGGCATGAACCTGGTGGCTGAGGAGGGGCCGATCCTCAGCGAGCACGGCTGCGCGCTCGTGCTATCCAGGGAAGCGGGCGCCGCCGCGCTGATCGGTGAGGCCGCACTGCTGGTCAACCCGTATGATATCAGTGCTACCGCAAGCGCCCTGCATGCTGGCCTGGTCATGCCGGCCGACGAGCGGAAGCGACGTAGTGAGACGATCGCAGGCGTCGCTGCTGCTCGCGCACCGCGGCGCTGGCTAGCGGATCAAATTGCGGCGCTTAGCTAAATTCAGATATCACCGTGTACGCCAGTGCGCCTGCGGACCGAGCGTACCTAGCATGCGACCTGGGATCAGCCCGGCACAGATGGGTTCCTTACATTGACCGTAGGCAGCAAGCCTCGCGCCGTTAGCGGCGATGCCAGCGCAACGGGGCGCGATTCCAGGGATTCCGCAGGGCTGCTCCTCGGGCGGCTGACGGCATTGCCCGCACTGGTGTTCCTGCCGTTTATGCTAACCAGCTTCCCATTGCTGCTCGTTGGCTATTTCAAGCCTGTCCCCGTGATCGCGGCTTGGCTGGCGCTCACCGCGCTGATTGTGCCGTACGCCTGGCGGCGCATCCCCTCGGTGACCGGGGCGGCCAACTGGGGTACCGCGCGCGAGGGCCAGGCGAAGCGCACACCGCGCTGGACGCTGTGGTCGCTGGTGGCCGTCTCAATCGCGTTCGGTATTTTCAACGCGGCCTACCACTCGCAGTTCGTGATCGTTGAGTACGACGCAGCGTCGTATATGCAGTTCGCCAGTTGGATCTCGGCGCACGGGACGACGATCATTCCGCAGGACCCCCAGTTCTTCGGCGGCCATCCGGCCAGCATCATTTATTCGAGTGCCGCGTTCTATCAGGTCGGTAACCATCTGGTACCGCAGTTCATGGCCGGGCTGCCGATGGTGCTTTCGCTGGGCTTCTGGGCGGGCGGCGCGCGGCTCGCGGTGTTCTGGGCCCCGGCGCTTGGCGCGCTCGCGGTCCTCACGTTCGGTGGCCTAGTCGCCAGGCTGGTGGGGCCGCGCTGGGCGCCGTTCGCCGCGCTCGCGATTGGGGTGACCATCCCCATGCAGTACGTGAGCCGCGATACCTGGAGCGAGCCGCTTGCGCTCATCTTCCTGGTCGGCGGGCTGTCGCTTTGGATCGACAGCCAGCGCGCCGACCGCGGTCAGCAAGACAGCGAGGAAGACACAGCATCGTGGCGGACCGACTGGCGGCACTACATGCGGTCCGGCACGCACGTCCTCGCCGGCGTCGCCGGACTGCTGCTCGGCATCACGTTCCTCACCCGGCTTGACGGGCCAGCCGACATTTTGTTCGTCATCCCGTACTGCGGCGTGCTGCTCCTGCGGCGGCAGCGGCAGGTTATGCCCCTCATCGTCGGCCTGATCGCGGGCACGGCTTACGGCGCCGTCGACGGGGCCTTTCTCACCGCGCCGTACCTGATACCGGGCAACTCCTCGTCGGTTAAAGGGATGTGCGCTGCCGTCATCGTGGTGCTCATTGGCACGGTCCTCGCGGTGTGGTGGCTGCGGCGCCGCGGCTCCCAGCTTCGCAACCTGCCGAAACCATGGCTCGTCAAGGCCGTGGTGATCCTCCCGTTCGTCGTGCTCGTCGCGTCCCTCGTCCGGCCCTACGTCGAACGGAACTGGAAGGCGCTGGAGTACGCGCCGCTCAGCCTGCACTGGATCTACTGGTACACCGGCGCTATAACCATCGCGTTCGCGGTGATCGCCTTCGCGATGCTCAGCAGGCGGTGTGTCAAGGGCGAGGCCCCGGTCTGGGTGCTTCCCATGCTGGTGTTCGCCTGGGCGGTCTTGTTCTTCCTGCTCCGGCCTGCGATTACCCCGCACCAGCCGATGGCCAGCCGTCGCCTGGTTCCCGTCGTGCTGCCTGGGATGATCCTGCTCGCGGTGTGGCTGGCCTCCTGGCTCGCCGCGAAGTCGCGAGCCCTCCACCTGGTGGACGTGCCGCAACGCCTGACGCGGGCGCCCCGGGGGGCCGTTGTCGCCCTCTGCGCACTAGGCATTGCCCTGCCCCCGGCGGTCAGCAACTTCAGTGGCCTCGCATTCAAACAGACCTTCGCCGGCGAGGTCGCGGCGGTGAACAAGGTCTG
>DASVAA010000175.1:0-48253 GCA_036376595.1 Ktedonobacterales bacterium
CGGCTGCGAGGAGTGCCGCCGTGAGCTAGCCTTCTGGTCCGCCGTCGGCGATGCGCTGGCCGCGGACGATGCCGCGCAGCCGATCCCGGTCGATCAGGCGCGGGTCTGGGGCAGCGTGCGGGCCGCGCTGGTGCGCGAGCAGGGCGGGCTGGCACATCACAGCCACGAAGGGGGCCGCCGCATGAGCACACAGACACAGCATACTCCGCCGCCGAGCCGCGTTGCCGGCATGCCACCCGCACCCTCTCGCCGCCGCCCGATCGCCGCCGCCTTCGCCTTCGCGCTGATCGTCGTCCTCAGCGTCGCGCTCTTCGGCGTGGTCGCGCCGCGCCTGCGCCACGGCACGTCGCAAATCGGTCGTGGCCTACAGCCGACCGCGACGCCGACTGCGTGTCCCCCATCGCAGCTCAGCGCGTCGCTGCCCGCCAACGCCGAGCTATTCTCCATCTCGATGGTCTCGGCGCGCGACGGCTGGGCGGTCGGCCAGGTCTGGGATCCGGCCCACCAGGACAGGCCACCGCAGGTGCTGATGATGCACTTTCAGGATTGTCAATGGCGCCAGGCCGGTCTGAACACGGCGCCGGCTCAACTGACCGATGTCGCCATGACCTCGCCGGCAGATGGCTGGGCAGTCGGTGTGACGCTGCGACCGGAAGATATCAGCCCAATGTGGATTGGCGAGCACATCCTGCTGCTGCATTACCACGACGGCACGTGGCAGCCTGTCGCGCTGCCCGGCAATCCCGATGCCCTTGGCGCGAAGATCCGCATGGTGTCACCCAACGACGGCTGGCTACTGGTGGATGGAGGCAAATCACATCCGACTCCCTATGCGCCCGCATATAGCTACAGCCTGTACCATTACGACGGCACAACCTGGAGCGCCCGGCCCATGCTGTTCGAGACGCCGTCCATGATCCTCTCCGACATCGCCGCCGGGCCGGATGTTCTATGGATCGTCGGTTACGAGACAGGCGCATCGAGCGGCGGCATCATCGCGCGCTATCACGCCGGTAAGTGGATGACCTGGGGCGGCGCGATCGCCGGCGACGCGACGATCGCGCTCTACGCGGTGGCCCTCTCCTCGCCCGACAGCGTCTGGGCCATCGGCACGCATTCGTCCTCCGCAGGCATCGCCGCGTACCACTTCGACGGCCACATCTGGTCGCTCATCCCCACGCGCACGCCGACGCCTACCCTCGGCTCCTACTCCGCGACTGTTTTGCCGGCGGGTGACGTCTACACGTTCGATCAAACAGTGATGCCCGGATCGTCCCCAATAGAGCACTGCGATCTCACCGCCTGTCAGACCAAGTCGCCAGGCGTGCCCGATGTTACCGGCATCCGCGAGCTGGCGCTCTTCTCCGCCACCCGGGGCTTCGCCATCGCCGATCGCTACTACGTCCCGGAGGCACCACAGAGCGTTTTGCTCTATTTCGACTCGGGACACTGGAGCGCCATTCCAACTGCCGGGTAGACAACCGCACATCACGGCCCGCTTGACATGCGATGCCGCGGCGACGTACACTACCGGGTGAACGTCAACTCGATGAGCAGACGGCTTGGAGCAGGACGAGTAGGCGGGCGCCGACGCCGCACAGAGACGGGGATCATTGGCTGAGAATCCCCGCGACGCGCAGCCCGCCGAAGTGACCACGCTCAGCCCGCGACGCGAACGATGGCGGTCGTATCCCAGGAGCGTAGGGGCGTCCGGCGGACGCCCGGCGACGGGAGACACCGACTCGCATCCACTAGCGCCGCGCGGGTCGCGCCCGTTACCACGCGCCAGAGGCGGGAGTGTGTCTCACTCCCGCGAAGCAAGGTGGCACCACGAGCAGGCCCTTCCTCGTCCTTGACGCGGAGGGCCATTTCATTTGACCGAGGATGGCAGCCACCCTATGTCCACCGAGACCACCGAGCCGACAACCCAGCGCCGCCTGGACCAGATTCCCAAGGCGTACAACCCCCAAGAGACCGAGCAGCGCCTCTATCAATGGTGGGAGCGCGAAGGCTTCTTTCGCCCCAATGAGAACCCCGACGCGAAGAAGTTCGTCATCAGCATGCCGCCGCCCAACGTCACCGGCGCGCTGCACCTGGGCCACGCCCTCACCGCCACGCTCGAAGACATCATGATCCGCTACCACCGCATGCGCGGTGACGATACGCTCTGGGTGCCGGGTGAGGACCACGCCGGCATCGCGACACAGGCGGTGGTCGAGCGTGAGATCGCCAAGGAAGGCCTGACGCGCCAGCAGCTCGGTCGCGAGGCGTTCGTCGCGCGTGTGTGGGACTGGGTCAACCGCTACAAGAGCCGCATCCAGAATCAGCACCGCCGCCTGGGCGTCTCGGCCGACTGGACACGCGAGCGCTTCACGCTGGACGAGGGGCTGGTGCGCGCGGTGCGCGAGGTCTTCGTCCGGCTCTACGAGGAGGGGCTGATCTACCGCGGCGAGCGCATCATCAACTGGTGCCCGCGCTGCATGAGCTCGATCTCGGACCTCGAGGTCGAGGTCGAGAACACCCCCGGTAAGCTCTATTACGTGCGCTACCCACTGGAGGGCGAGGCGGGCCTCGCCACTACGAGGCAAGGTGCGGAGGCAGGTGAGACGGGGCCGCGCTACATCACCGTCGCGACCACACGCCCCGAGACCATCCTGGGCGACGTGGCGGTCGCCGTCAATCCAGCCGACGAGCGCTTCCGCGCGCTGGTCGGGCGCTACGCAATCCTGCCAATCATGGGCCGCCGCATCCCAATTGTCGCCGACACGGCGGTCGAAAGTGATTTCGGCACCGGCGCCGTCAAGGTCACGCCAGCCCACGACGCCACCGACTTCGAGATCGGCACTCGCCACCACCTAGAGCGCATCCAGGTGATCGGTTTCGACGGCAAGATGACGGCGGAGGCGGGGCCGTTCGCCGGGCAGACGCGCGAACAGGCGCGGCAGGGTGTCGTGGCAGAGTTCGAGCGCCTGGGCCTGCTGGACCACGTCGAGGACTACGAGATTCCGCTGGGGCACTGCTCGCGCTGCGGCACGGTGATCGAGCCGCTGATCTCGCTGCAGTGGTTCGTCAAGATGCAGCCGCTGGCGACCCCCGCGTTGGGCGCGCTCCACTACGGCCAGATGAAGATCGTCCCTGAGCGCTTCAACAAGACGTACACTGACTGGCTGGAGAACATTCGCGACTGGAACATCTCGCGCCAGCTCTGGTGGGGCCACCGCATCCCGGCGTGGTACTGCGCCAACTGCGGCGGTGTCACCGTCGCGCGCGAAGAGCCGAGCGTCTGCGAGCACTGCGGCAGCTCGGAGATCACGCAGGACGAGGACGTGCTCGACACCTGGTTCAGCTCGTGGCTGTGGCCCTTCAGCACGCTCGGCTGGCCCGACGACACCCCCGATCTACGCCGCTACTACCCGACGACGGTGATGGAGACCGGCTACGACATCATCTTCTTCTGGGTGGCGCGCATGGCGATGGCCGGCATCCACTTCCTGGGCGTCGTGCCGTTCGAGACAGTCTACCTGCACGGACTGATCCGCGACGAGCAGGGTCGCAAGATGAGCAAGTCGCTGGGCAACGTGCTCGACCCGCTGGAGCTGATGGACGAGTACGGCACCGACGCGCTGCGCTTCACCCTGGCCACCAGCGGCACGCCCGGCAACGACATCAAGCTGAGCGTCAACCGCATCGTCGGCAACCGCAACTTCGCCAACAAAATCTGGAATGCCGCGCGCTTCGTCATGGGCCAGACCGAGGGCATCGGCAGCGATCTGGTGCCGGCGCTGGAGGCCGTGCGGCCCAAGACGCTCGCCGACCGTTGGATCGTCAGCCGCGCGCAGCGCCTCACGCGCGACGTGACACGCCTACTGGACGAGTTCCAGTTTGGCGAGGCAGGGCGCGAGATCTTCGAGTTCTTCTGGTCGGAGTTTGCCGACTGGTACATCGAGATCGCCAAGGCGCAGCTCCAGGACGAGGCGCTACGCGAGGGGACCGCGGGCATCCTGCGCGCCGTGCTCGACCGCGCGCTGCGGCTGCTGCACCCCTTCATGCCGTTCGTCACCGAAGAGGTCTGGGACCACCTCTACGCGCCGGTCCCGGCGGAGCAGCGGCCCGCCCCGGCGCTGATCGTCGCGCCGTGGCCGAAGCGATCCGATGCCGCCGAGCGGGCGTCCACCGGACGCCCCTACATCGACCAGGCGGCTGAGGACGAGTTCGCGCTGCTGCAAGAGATCGTCACCAGCATTCGCAACGCACGCAAAGAGGCGGGCGTCGAGCCGGGCAAGCGCATTCCGGTGATCCTCGTCGCCGGGGCGAAGGCCGCCGCACTCAAGAAGCAGGCGGGGCTGATCGAGCTGCTGGCGCGCACCGAGCCGCCGCGCATCGAGCGCACGCTGGCTGCCAAGCCGCAACAGGCGATGGCGCTGGTAGCCGGAGGCGGCAGCGTGGAGATCTACCTGCCGCTGGCTGGCATGCTCGACGTGGCGAAGGAGCTGGCCCGGCTCGACGCCGAGCTGGCGCAGGCGCGGGCAGCGGCCGAGAAGGCGCGCAAGATGCTGGCGAATCCCAGCTTCGTCGAGCGTGCGCGGGCCGACGTGGTCAAGCGCGAGCGCGACAACTTGGCCGCCGCCGAAGACACCATTGCCAAGCTCGCCGCCCGGCGCGAGCAGCTCGCCGCGGCATCGGCCTAACCACAAGTCCAGCCTGGCTTTTGCCCTGGTCCGCCATCTGCTATACTCGGCGCCGTATGTCGGGAAGTAGAGACGAGGGATCGATGCGCGGCTCACGACGTATCGTGTGCTTCTACTACGGCGTGGCGGTGGTCAACATCGTCTCGGCGCTGCTGCCCATCTGGCCGTGGCGCTTCGCGGTGTTGCACGCCGGCCTGCCGCTGGCGATAATCCTCACGGCACAATCGGCCGCGGTGCTACTGGGCATGGCGATGCTGCTGCTGGCCTACCCGGCGGCGCAGCGCCACCGCCGCAGCGCGCGGCTGCTGACGGCCTGCGCGCTCTGCGCCGTTGCCGCTAACCTCCTCAAGGGCCTCGATTTTGAGGAGGCGGTGCTCAACGCTGTGCTGTGGGGCATGCTGTGGCGCGGGCGGCACCAGCTTGAAGACTTCCCGCTGCGCTACACCATCGTGGACCTCGCCCGGCTGGGTATCTTCCTCGCGCTGCTCGACAAGCTCTACAGTCTCACCGGCGTCGCGCTGATCCATGGCCTGCACACCCTGGCTGCCGGCGGACCCTTCGGCATCCCGCTGCTCGACGCCACGATCGACACCGTGACCGGCAAGCTCCCGCTTCAGCGCCATTGGTTCCACGAGTCGCAGATCATCGTTCCGCTGTTCCTGGTCGCGCTGTTCGGGCTCTTCTCCTGGTGGTCGGCGCTCGGCGCGCGTGGCCACGCCGACGACGCGGTCGCGGCCTACGATCGTTTCGGCCGCGCCTCGCACAATTCGCTGGCGTATCTCGCCAACCGCGACGACGTCAGCACCTTTAGCGACCCCGACGGACGCGGTGCGATCACCTATCGCCGCGTTGGGCGCGTGGCCGTGCAGATCGGCGCTATCCTCTGCGCGCCTGGCGAGACCGACGCGGTTTATCGCGCCTTCCGTGCCTACTGCAAGCATGAGCGCCTGGTCCCCGCGGCGGTGGCGCTGACCAGCCAGGAACGCGACGCTGTAAGGATGACCGGCATGCGCGCGCTGCCGATCGGCACCGAGGCGGTAGTGGATCTCAGCGAGTTCGCGGTCGAACGACTGAGCAAAAAGATGCGCTGGGTGCAGCGTTCGCTACGCAAGCGCGGCTACCACGTCGCGCTGCTGTGCGCGGCGGAGATCCCGGCAGCGCTGCGACTCCAGCTCAACCGCATAGATAGTGAGTGGCGGTCGGCACGTGGCGGCGAGGCGCACGGCTGCTGCATGACGCTGGGCCGCGTGCCGACCAACGCCGATCGCGAGTGCCTGATTGCCCTCGCCGCGGGAGCCGATGGCGAGCCGGTGGCCTATCTCACGCTGCTGCCCGGCGGCGAGGGGTACTACTCGCTCGACCTTACGCGCCGGCTGAGCGCGGCCCCAAACGCGATCGTCGAGTTTCTATTGCTCGACGTGCTGGAGCGCCTGCGCGACCGCGGCGCGGCAGCGGTCAGCCTGAACTTCTCGACCTTCTCGTCGCTGCCGGCGCTGCCCGGCGGTGCGGTGCTGCTGCGCACGCTCAACCATGCCTTCCAGCTCAGCTCGCTCGAAGCCTTCAATAGCAAATTCAAGCCGCGCTGGGAGCCGCGCTACCTCGCCTTCCCCTCCTTGGCGGCGCTCCCCGACGTGATCTACGCCGTGCTGGCGCTCGAAGGCATTGGGAAGATGGTGCTCAACGCCGGCCGGCGCGCGGTACGACGCCAGCTCGGTGCTGCCCCGGTGGAGCGCACGGCACCCGGCGCGCTGGCCGAGACGGCCTGAGCGGACATTTCCGGTTCGGAGCACACTTGACGGAATATGATGGTGCCCAGGCGTAGGCGCTTCAGGCCCGGTTGTTGCGGGTCCAGGGGCGCGATGCTATAATGCGATGGTGGCTCAGCGAGCCTCCGGTGACGCTACCCTCGCGGGCACTCGTCGCCGTGGCGCGCGCCAATCACGCGCGCCGTCACGATCCATCCTGCCCCGCCTTCCGGCCGCCGCATGCGGGCGTGCCGGTTTCTGGCGGGAGCATACCCACAGGAGGAGCTCCGCATGGCAGCTTCGCGTGATTACGATCTGGGGCTCATCATCAACCCCGAAGCGGGCGACGAGCAGGCACGAGCGATTGTGGACCGGGTGACGACCACGGTGGCCGACAAGGGCGGCCAGGTGGTGCGGGTGAACGCGCAGGGGCGCCGCCGCCTCGCGTATCCCATCGATCACCATCGCGACGGCCTCTACTTCTTCTTTGACCTGATCATGCAGCCGGACGACGTCACCGAGCTGGATCGCCTGCTGCGCGTGAATGAGGATGTCATCCGCCATCTGATTCTCGTGCGCGACCCGCGTGTGGTCGTCCAGCAGCGCCAGCGCGACGCCGAGGCCGAGGCGCACGCCGAAGCGGAGGCCCGGGCGCGTGCCGCTGCCCAGGCGGAGGCCGAGGCCCGCGCGGCGGAAGCGGCCGCCGCGGCGCCGGCCTCGACGGCCGAACCGGCGGCTGAGACGGAGGCCGAGCAGCCCCCGGCGGCGGCTGAAGAGCCTGCCGCTCAGGCCGAGGCGCCGGTCGAGCCGGCCGAGGAGCACGAGCAGGAGCAGGTCACCACCGAGCCGGAGGCGAACGCGTAGGCTCGCATACCAGGCGTCATGGCTTGCCGGGGTGCGTCGCCGGAGAAGGGGACGTTTGAGATGCTCAACAAGATCATGCTCATCGGCAATCTGGGCCGTGACCCGGAGATGAGCTACACGCCCAGTGGCAAGGCCATCACCAAGTTCTCGCTGGCCGTCAACCGGACCTCACGGGACCGCGAGACCAATGAGCGCCGCGAAGAGACGACGTGGTTCTACATTGTCGCCTGGGACCAGCTCGCCGAAACGTGCAACCAGTATCTGCACAAGGGGTCAAAGGTCTATATTGAGGGCCGCATGACCTCGCGTAAGTACACCAACAAGGATGGCGTCGAGGTCACTGCCTGGGAGGTCGTTGCCCAGGATATGAAGATGCTCGACACCAAGGCCGAGTCGCAGGCGATGTCTACCCGCAGCGGCGGAGGCGGCGCGGGCGCCAGCGGCGGCGACCTCGACCCAGAGAACGACCTGCCGTTCTAGTCTGGCGTCCTGGCGTTTGGCCAATACTGTATCTGCGGCCGGGAGAACGCTCCCGGCCACGCCATGTGGCGCAGCGGGCGTTTTCGCGTGCATGCGCCACAGACGATTACGTGCCGGCCCCGGCGCTCTCTCGACCGGAGCCGGCAATCCCACACGTAGAGGAGCATAACCTATGCAGCAACGAAGAGAGATGGGCGGTCCCGGCACCGTGCCGATGGCTGGCGGACCCGCGGGCGCACCGGAGCGTGCCGAGCGCGGAGAGCGGAGCGAGCGGCCGGAGCGCGGGGGGCCAGGCGAGCGGAGCGAGCGCGGACCGCGGCCAGGTGGCCGTGGCGGGCGTGATTTTCGCTCGCGGCGCAAGGTCTGCGCGTTCTGTGTTGACCACGTGCGCGAAATTGACTATAAAGATGTCGCGCGCCTGCGCCGGTATCTCTCGGACCGCGGCAAGATCGAGCCGCGCCGCAAGACCGGCACGTGCGCCAAGCATCAGCGCCGCCTGAGCGTCGCACTCAAGAACGCGCGCTTCATGGCGATGCTGCCCTATACCGCGGCGCATATCCGCGGCTCGTAGTCGGCCCTCGCATCGGCGGGCCCCCGTCGTGCTTGCGCGGCATGCGGCCCGGCCCGCCGCCTATCTGGATCCCGGAGATGCTGGACTCGCCATGAGCAATCAGACCGTACCCAAGCCCAAGTCTTCAACCTCGCGCCGGCCCAGCCCCAAGGGCACCGCCCGCGCGACCAGCGTCCGCCGTCAACCCGCGCGCTACCACGGCGTTCGCGACGGCAAACCCCTGATCTTTGGCTGGGGCGGCCATCTCACGCGCATCCAGAAGAATCGCATCCAGCAGCGGGCGGCGTACAGCTTCCTCGGCGCGATCCTCGCGGTCATCATCATCGTCTTCGCCTTTGGCGTGCTGCAGCAGAACGTCATCATCCCCAACCAGTCAATCGTCAGCGTCAATGGCAAGAACATCACCCAGGACACCTACCGCAAGTACCTCGCGTACATCTCGCAGGTGCTATGGAGCAAGGTGCAGGGCGAGCTGAAGCAGCAGGCGGCGCTCCAGACGGCGGTCAAGAACGGCGACCCGAACGCCACCGCCCAAATCAACATCGTTACGTCACAGATCACGACCGACGAGTCCAACTATTCCAGCACGCAGCTCACCACGCAGGCGGCGAGTGACCTGGTCGAAGATCAGCTGATCGTCGCCGGTATCGCGCACTTTGAGAAGGTGGACCCCGCCTCCAAGGCACAGCTCAACATCTCCAGCGCCGACGTCACCAAAGCCGTGAACGCCTTCAAGTCCGCCTTCCCGGCCAACGAAAGCGTCTCCGACTTCCTCTCAAAGAACGGCATGAGCGATAGCGATCTGCGCTCCGCCGCGACCATCCAGCTCCGCCGCGAGAAGCTCCAGGCGTATCTCTCGTCCAAGCTGGTCTCGCCCGCACGGCAGGTCCACTACCGGCGCATCGAGGTCAATTCGCTCGCGCTTGCCAACAAGCTGGCTGACGAATTGAAGAAGGGCACTGGCACCTGGGAGACGCTCGCCAAGCAGAATGACCTCGACGCCACTGGCAAGGACAACGGCGGCGACGCCGGCTGGCTCGCGCCAGGCACCGGCGACGCGGCTATCGAGAACTGGCTCCTCGCGCCCGGCCGGCAGGTCAACCAGATCGGCGTCATCAAGGACGCCAGCGGCACCTTCGACGTGCTCGAAGCGCTGGCCTTCGACCCTAGCCGCGTCGTGGATGCGTCGCTGCTGAGCGCTGCCAAGAGCAATGCTCTCGACCACTGGCTCAGCGGCGCCAAGGCGGACCCCACGAACCACGTCGGCACGCCGAACTCCACGATGATGCAGGACAGCCGCAACATGCCGCGGCTGCCGGACCTCAACGCGCAGCTTCCGGTGCAGACGCCTCCGGGTGGGGTGCCCTCAGTACCCAATCCGTAGTCACTTCGGCGCCATCCGCCAGCCTGCGCAATCCCCGGGGCGATGCGACCATCCGGTGCGTGTCGTCCCGCGCCGTTTGGCTGCCAGTGTGGCGTATACTGTGGCGGAGATCATTCGCCTCTCGCCGCACGCATTCACGATCCTCTCTCAAGGAATCACCGTATGCCCATGCTTGCCGGTTCCGGCACGGCGGCTTCCCCCCTCGCGGGTGACTACGCCGCTCCCGACCGCCTGCTCGATACCGTCTCGCTGTACCTGCACATCCCCTTCTGCCATGCCAAGTGCTACTACTGCGACTTCAACTCCTACGCCGGCATGCTCGGCCTGCGCGAGCGCTACGTGGCCGCGCTGGCGCGCGAGATCGCGCTCGCCGGCGCGCGTGCGCGGCTGCCCGGCGGCTCACTGCGGCGCTGCCGCACGATCTTCTTTGGGGGCGGCACGCCCAGCCTGCTGACCGCTGGGCAGGTCGCGGAGCTGCTGGCGGCGGCGCGCGCGGCCTTCGCCGTAGATGCCGAGGCCGAGATCACGCTGGAGGCCAACCCCGGCGCGCTGGAGTATGGCCAACTTGACGCCATCCGTGCCGCGGGGGTCAACCGCCTGAGCATGGGTGCGCAGAGCTTCGATGCCGGCCTGCTGCGCTGGATGGGCCGCATCCACACCCCCGACGAGATCGCTCGCGCCCTCGGCGACGCTCGCGCCGCTGGCTTCACCAGCGTCAATCTGGACTTCATCTACGCGCTGCCGGGCCAATCGCTGGCGACCTGGCGCGAGACCCTCGACCGCGCCCTCGACCTGCGGCCGGAGCACCTCTCGCTCTATTCGCTGATCGTGGAGGAGGGTACGCCGCTGCATCGCTGGGTGGCGCAAGGGCGTGTGCGGCCAGCGGACGACGACCTGGCTGCCGATATGTACGAGCTGGCCGAGGCGCGGCTGGCCAAGGCGGGCTATGCGCAGTACGAGGTTTCGAACTGGGCGCTGCCGGGGCATGCCTGCCGTCACAATCTGACCTACTGGCACAACCTGCCCTACGTCGGCCTGGGGGCCGGTGCGCACGGCTGGTTCGGCGGCCGGCGCTACAGTGAGGCGCGGCGGATTCACGACTACATCGCGCGCGTCACGGCAACCGTGGACGGCGCCCCGGGCGAGGACGACGTGAATCGATCGCTGCCAGGCGGCGCCGTGGTCGAGAGTGAAGCGATCCCTGTCGAGCTGGAGCTGGCGGAGACGGCGATGCTCGGACTGCGGCTCGTCAGTGGGCTGGACCTGGGGTCGTTTGCGCGGCGCTACGGGCGTGAGTTCGATGAGGTGTTTGGCGGGCGTCTGGCGGAAGTGACCGCCGCGGGTCTGCTCGAACGCTCGGGCGCGTCCGTGCGCCTCTCCGAGCGAGGCCGACTGCTGGGGAACGAGGTCTTCGCGTGCCTGTTGCCTGACGATCAGGCAGATAGCTGAACAGGATGCGGGCCGTGTCGCGGTCCGCGGGCGAGTGCCAGCACATGGCGGCGGCGCGAGCGTGGGCGCGGGTTCCCCGTTAGCGAGCCGGGGTTGCCTCGGAGAGCTTGCCGTGGTCGAGCAGCCAGCGCGCGAACTCAAGCCGGCGCTGATCGATGACACGCTCCAGGTATTCGGTATGCTCATGCACCGTGCGGCGCAGATCGACCAGCCGGGCCACCTCGTCAGTGCTGAAGTTGGCGCCGAGCGTCGCCGGCCTGCCGGTGATGTTGTTTGGATGTTCCTGCGGCATCATAGGATGTCACCTCTCTCCCTGTCGGTCGGAGCTCTCATCTGACCCTATTGCACGCGCCGTGCCAACTCGCACTGCGAGCGTTGTCTCATGGCCTCGCGGCTATACGGTCCTGGCCGCGGCACAACCATGCAGCGCTCGCTTTGCCGTTCATGCTCCTGCGCGCTCCTGTTCCGTCCGGCGCCCCTGGCTCTTCCCTTTCGAGCATGGCCTGACCTCATGCGAGCGCACGCCACATGACACAACCGACGAGCCGGCCGCGGGATGCTGAAGGACTGCTTGGCAAGTCCGCGCTGGGCGAGCAGGGAGGGAGGGGTTGACAGGGTGCGTTGCCGGCGCTATCATTCGTATACCGACTAGATGGTATGCTTATCGCACCGTCACGGCGGCCGGTGGGCGGCGACCGATGAGTGGCCGATGCGGCGGGCAGCACTGCGCCGCGCCGAGGGAGTGCGCTCGACGGGGCCAAGCGAACCGCGATCCGGCCAGCAGGAGCCAGTAGGAGGACGAACCGATGTTGGGTGAGCCGATAACACAGCCGGACGAATCCCCAGCCCAGATGCGGTCCGCTGCCCTGGGGACCACTGAGTTGGACCCTACGGCGCCGGGCGCCGAATCTCCCGCTGAGAAGAGTGGCGAGCGCAAGGCGTCGCGCGGCGGCTTCTTCGCGCCGGTGCGGCTGGCAAGCTTTCGGCGGCTGATCGCGGGACAGACGATCTCGCGGCTCGGCGATCAGTTTTACTTTCTGGCAATCCCCTGGCTGGTGCTGCGCATTACGCCCTCGCCGGCACAGCTTGCGCTGGTGCTGGGCGCCGCGTCGGCGGCGCTCGGCGTCTTCACGCTGGCGGGCGGCGTGCTGGCCGACCGCCTCGGCCCGCGCAAGCTGATGATGACGGCAGACCTGGCGCGGCTGGTGGTCGTGGCGGCGTTGGCGGCGCTGGCGCTGTGGGTCACGGTGCCGCCGCTGTGGAGCATCATCGCCCTCTCGGCGCTGGTCGGCGTCTTGAGCGGTCTCTTCTACCCCGCCTCCGGCGCGATGATCCCCCACCTGGTGCCGGAGCGGGACCTGCAAGCGGCCAACAGCTACGAGCAGCTCACGATGCAGTCGTCCAACTTCGTCGGGCCGGCGATCGCCGGCGCGGTGCTGAGCGCCACGCGGCTGGCTTTCGGCTTTGTGATCGACGCCGCCAGCTTCGCGGTCTCGGTGCTGACCCTGGCGTTTGTCCGCATGCCGCCACGCTCGGTCGAGACGACGCGCGCGGCCAAGCCGGAGGGCGGCATGGCGTCGCTGGGGACGGCGTTGCGCTTTCTGTTGCGCACGCGGCTGCTGCTGATCTTCCTGGTCGTCTCGCTGCTCGCCAATTTCGCGGTCAATGGGCTGTTCGAGGTGGCGCTGCCGCTGCTGCTGAAGGCGCGCGTGGGCCTTGCCCTCGGCCCGCAGGCGCAGGGCATCGTCATCGGCGGCTTTGGCCTGGGCGCGGTGCTGGGGGCGCTTGCGGCCGGCGTGATGAGTCACATCGGCCGCAAGCCGCTGGTGGGCACGCTGCTCTTCATCCCCTTCGCCGTGCTGGTGGCGGTGATCCCGCTGATGTCGGGCGTGTGGGCAATGGCCGCCGTATTCGCGGTGATGGGCCTCTTCAACGCCGCCGGCAATGTGCTGATCATCACGGTGATGCAGCGCTTCGTCCCGCTGGACATGATGGGCCGCATGTCCAGCTTCATCATGCTGGGCACGGTGGTCGGCACGCCGCTTTCGATCTTCGTCTATGGCGCCGCGGCGGCCGTCGTGCCCGACGTCGGCTGGCTGTTCTTCGGTGGCGCGCTGTTGATGGGGCTGGCGCTGTTGGCCGCGACCACCAACAAGGTGATCTGGCAGGCGGAGTAGCCACTGCCGCTCCCTGCGCCGGCTCAGGCAGGGCCGGCGCGCGAGCGACCGCTAGCGCCACACGGAGCGCGGGAAGTGGTTGGCGGTTTCGAGGTAACGGTCCTCGTCCGCCTCGATCAGCAGCTTATGCATCAGGATGACGTCGGCTTCGGGCAGGGCCTCAGTCGGCTGGAGGCAGAGGCGCTCGGTCACGTGGCCGCTTTCGACCACCAGCACCTGCCCCGGCCCGCGCGGGATGCGGTAGACGCGTCCGGTGCGGCCGGGACTGGGCACTTCCAGATAGGCGTTGCTGGCGAGGCGCCGGTAATCCTCTGATGAGAGGGTGTTGCGCAGCAGAATCTCCGCCGCGTGGTCGGCGGTGACCGGCCACCACGGACGGGTGCGCAGCCACGGCCACACGCGCGCGCTGACTGAGGGCCAGTCGGCGAGCAGCAAGATCAGCCGCGCCGCCGCGACCAGCGCGATCAGCAATATCACGAAGAAGGGCACGACGTCTTTCATCGCCGCGTGCCCTGCCTAACCGCCGACGACGCGCGGGATCATCACGATCTGCTCGGCGAGCGGGTCAAAGCGGTCGAGCCGCTCGGCGGGCCGATCGGGCGTGACACGGATCGCGGTCGCGCCGCGGTTGCGCTGCTCCTCGAAGATGCGCTCGGCTTCACGCACGGCGGCCAGCGCCTCGGGATCGCCCACCTCGACACCAGCGGTGCTCCAGTTGTACTTGTCGTCGCCACTGCGTGAAAGCACTCTCAACATTCCCATAGAGCATCTCTCCTCGTCGCGAACGTGCCGTCCATTGGGCACCGCGGTCTGTGCGACTAGGGTCCTGCTGCGCCGGGCAACGCAAGAAGGGGGACACCCGGTGAGGTGAGGGCCGGAACACACTGTCTCGCCGGCCGGCGCGCGTCTGCTTGCTGCGCCGGACCACTACGATTTGCCGCTCCGATGGTCGGAAGTATAGCCCACTCATGCGGCCGCCGCAAGGGCAACCGTCGAGTCAACCCAGATCAATCGGTGCTTTTCTTGCATGCCTACGCAGGCACGTTGCGCGGCGCGAGCGGAGAGCGCGAGCGGGCGCGCGCGAGCACGCCAGACACGCTCGGTGGACCCAGCGGTTGTTCCGCGCGCCGCCGACCCTACGCATTGTGGCGCGTGGCAGCTTGTGGAGCGACCGCGCCGCGGAGCGAGCGACTAAGCGTTGCGGCCACGGCCAGCACCACCTGCGGCACAAACAGCAGCCAGACCGTCGCGACCGGATGCAGCACCTGGAGCAGCAGGCCCGTCAGCGCGAGACTTATGGGCTGCACGCCGAATGCGATCAGCCGGAAGACGCTGTTGACGCGCGCCTGGAGCGCATCGGGGATCGATTGCAGCCGGTAGCCGAACTGTGTCGCCATGTAGATCGGCACGACGACGTAGCTCAGCGCGTTCGCCATCCCCAGCAGCAGCGGTGTGTTCCCCGCCGCGAAGAGCAGCCAGGTGAGCGCCCAGCCCCACGTAGCGCCGATCATCACCCGCGAGAAGCCGAACCGCCGCTGCAGTGGCGCGGCCAGCATGGCGCCGATCACTGCGCCGACACCGCCAGCGCCGAAGATCAGCCCGATGGTGACGTTCGAGGCGTGCTCCTGGGTCGCCCGCACGATGACCACCAGCGAGTAGCCGAAGGTGGTGAGCATCAGGCCGCTGGTGAGCACCGCCAGGAAGCGAATCACCGGCGCGCGCCAGAGCCACACCATCCCCTCGCGCACATCGCCCAGAATCTGACGCACGCTGATGCGCTCGCCCGCGCGCTCGCTGCGCAGCGGCGTGCGGATCAAGAAGACGCTGGCGACCGAGGCGGTGTACGAGATCGCGTCGCCCAGGAACGGCACCGCGCTGCCGATGCTGAAGAGCAGCCCCTCCAGCGGCGGCCCGGCCAGCACCGAGGCGGAGTTGAGGAACTCGTTCTGCGCGGTGGCCGCGGGCAGTTGCGCGGGCGAGACGATCCGCGGCAGGCTGGCGGTTTCGGCGAGGGTGAAGAAGACGTGCAGCGTGCCCTCGATCAGCGTCACGACGTAGATCTGCGCCACGCTGAGGTGCCCCAGCAGCGCGGCGACCGGGATGCTGCCCAGCGCGAGCGCGCGGCCGGTATCGCTGATCAGCATCACGCGGCGGCGGTCCCAGCGGTCCACCAGCGCGCCCGCCGGCAGCATCAGCAGCACGTAGGGGATGCCGCGCAGGGCGCTGGCGATGCCGGTGGCGGCCGGCGATCGTGTCAGCGCGAAGATCAGGATCGGCAGCGCCAGCAGCGAGACCTGCGACCCGACCGCCGAGATCATCTGGCCGCTCCACATCAGGGTGTAGTCGCGGTTGCGCCCCAGCAACCTGGGGCTGCGCCAGCGAGTGGACGGCGTGGTTGTGGTCGTGTCGGGTGCGCGATCGCCGGCGGGTGCATTCAGGGCGGGGGCGAGGGTCGCGGCATCGGGGGCCGGCGAGCCGGGCGAGGAAGCGCGGGATTGGACGGTCATGCAAGTGCCTCACGAACACGGGGTACGGGTGCGGGAAACGGAGAGGGGGGTGTGAGGCGGCGGAGCGGAGGGCGGTGCGGCTGACGTACACACGCGCGGCGTCGAGCTGCCGCGTGGCGGGCCTCAGCCTCTCAGCGCCATGTCACGCCGCGCAGGCCTGGCGGGGAACGCCTGCGCGGCCAAGCGGCTCAAGCGGGGGGAGCGAGACGAGGCGCGGACCGGAGCACTTGTCGCCGCCCGCGCGGTGGTAGCGGTTCTTCATGCGATGTATCGTCGCACAGCGTGCTGCGCGGCGTCAATCAAGACATCGAGAAATCTGACCGACATGAGGGCCGGCGGATGAATCCGCGCCGAGGGGCCGTTGGCCGCAAAGCCCGCCTGCGCGGGCTGGAGACAGGGCAAGCGGAGGTGGCATTGAGGTCACGTCAAGGGGATGAGTCGTCGTCGGGTGATTGCACAGGTTGTGGCAGAGCAGGCAGTTCCATGCCGGGGGAGATTGTGCCCGCCGCGTGGTGTTGGCGTTGGTTGGCGATGTAGCGCGCGACAGCGCCCAAATGCCGTGGACTGACCGAGACGGAGCCGTAAGCCCCCTGCCACTTGAAGAACTCATCAGTTTGCCAACACCTCGTGGGTGATGAGATGTGCCGAGGCGCCTTTTACCTGTCCGACGAACTGTGCGATGCTGGTGGTGCTTGGCATATGGACCAGCAGGTGTACGTGATCCTCGATGCCTCCGAGTGCAATCACCTCGGCGCCAAGTTCGGTGCATTTGGCGCCAATACCACGATATGCTGCCCGCTCGACTTCCTGGCTGAGCAGCGGCAGACGATCCCATGTTGCCCACACAAAATGGACGTAGACCGCTGATCCCGACTGCCTCATTCACTTCACCCCTCGCGCTCTCCGTCTCCAGGCCGCGCAGGCGGCCTTTGTGGCCGCAGGCCCCTCGGCGCGGATTCATCCGCCGGCCTCCCCTGCGGCGCAGCGTCATGATGCCCCGCAGGTCGTCACGCGTCGCCCCCTGCTGGCGCGGATTCATCCGCCGGCCCTCCCGCCGCCGCGGCTGGGGATCGATCTGCCTGCCTACACTACCTCCCGCGCTGGGCCAGCGTGCGCAGCGTCTCGTCAAAGCCGCGCAGGTCGAGCCAGTCGCGCGTGGCGCCGCCCACCACCACCGGCACCGAGCGCAGCGCCTCCACGCTGCCCGCCCCCGCGAGCTGCATCGCAACCTTCAATTCTGCTGCGAAGCCGCCCAGGAACGCCCGCACCGCGTCCAGACCCTCGCTGGCAGCCTTGAGGAACGGGAAGCCCATCCCCACCAGCGTCGCGCCCAGCGCCAGCGCGCGGGCGGCGTCCAGTCCGGAGCGCACGCCGCCGGTGGCGATCAGCGCCAGCCTCGGCGCGCCCTGCCCCGCCTCGACCACCGCAATCGGCGTCGGGATGCCCCAATCGCGGAACAACGTCCCGATGCGTGCCGCGCCGGTGTCGCCGCGCTCCTGCGCGCGCACCGTTTCCATCGCCGCCATGCTGCTGCCTCCCGCGCCGCCCACGTCAATTGCGGCCGCGCCCGCCCCAGCCAGCGCGCGCGCCTGCTCAAAGCTGATCCCCGCGCCGGTCTCCTTGGCGATCACCGGCACGCCCACACCGGCGGCAACGTCCGCGAAGGCGGCCAGCGCCCCACGCGCACGGCGGTCACCTTCGGGCTGCGCGGCCTCTTGCAGATAGTTGAGGTGCAGCGCCAGGGCGTCGGCGCGAATCATCGCGATTGCCTGGCGCACCTGATCGAGCGTGAAGGCGGGGTGGCGCGCCTGGGCGATGAGCTGCGGCGCGCCGACGTTGGCGATCAAAAAGGCTGTCGGGGCGCGCTCGCGCACGATGCTGTAGGTCGCGGCGAGCGCCGGATTGACGACCGCCGCGCGCTGGCTGCCGACGCCCATCGCCAGCCCGTACTCCTCGGCGATCATCGCCAGCCGCTCGTTGATCGCCGCCACATCGGGGTGCCCGCCGGTCAGCGACGAGACGAAGACCGGTAGCTTGAGCCGCCGCCCCAGGAATTCAACCGACGTATCGATCGCCTCGAGATCCACCTCGGGCAGCGCGGCGTGGACCAGCCGCACATCGGCCCACGAAGCGGCCTGTGGCGCGGCGACGTCGTGGCCTAGCGCGACGCTCACATGCTCCGCCTTGCGCTGCTTGATCTCGTCGGTCATCGCGAGCTCTCCCGTCAGTCAGCCGGCGGTTGAAACCGCGCCTGGAGGGCGAGTGGGCGTCCACCGGACGCCCCTACACGGCCGCCAAACGCGCCTGCGCGGGTTAGGAGTCGAATTTACTACATGCCGGCACCTGGGACTGCCGCCTCCTCGCGCGCCAGCACGTCCTCCACCACCGAGGCCAGCGCGGCAACGAAGCGCGGCGCCGTGTTGAGCGACTCGGTGCGGTGAAAGGCGATGCCGTTGGATTCGGCCTGCTCGCGGGCGCCGATCTCGATGTCGTAGAGGATTTCGAGGTGGTCGGCGAGGAACTGGATCGGCGCGATCAGCACCGCGCGCTTGCCCTGCGCCCGCAGCTTGGGCATCAGGTCGGCGAAGTCGGGCTTGAGCCACTCTTCAGGCGTGTGCCCCGCGCTCTGGTAGCAAAACTGCCACTGCTCGTCGCCCAGGCCCGCCGCCCGCGCCACGGCTGCCGCCGTCTCGTGCAGGTGGCCGATGTAGTCCGGCTCGTCACGCACCACCCGCAGCGGCATACTGTGCGCCGTCAGCAGCACCGGTGTCGTCTCGCGCTCGTCGGGCGGCAGCTCATCCAGCGCGGTGCGCACGCGCCCGGCGATGGCGGCGACGAAATCGGGCTGGAGGTGCCAGTCCTCGGCGACACGCACCAGCAGATCGTCGCGGCCCAGCTGGGCGGCGGCCTCGGTGATCGCCGTGACGTAGCCGCGCATCAGGATCGGCGAGTACTGCGGCGACATGATGATGCCCACCACCTGGTCGCAGCCCGCGGCCAGCTCCGGCAGCACATCGGCGACGTAGGGCGGGGCGAAGCGCATGCCCGCGGCGGCCTTGAAGCGCGGCCCAGCCGGGTGGCGGCGGTTCAGCTCCTCCTCTAGCGCGGCGGCCTGCTCCTGTGTGATGCGCAGCAGCGGCGAGCCGCCGATCAGGTCGTAGCGGCGGCGAAATTCGGTCACCAGCTCCGGCTCCGGCGGCCGACCGCCGCGCACGTTGGTCATATATTCAGGGATGTCGTCGAGGGTGGCGGGGGAGCCGTAGGTCATCAGCAGGACCCCAATAGTCGTCTGGTCGGACATGGCAAAGGCTCGCTCTCTCTGGATCGGCTGGGATTTGGTGCGATCTGTGCGTACTGATTGAACATCATCGCATGCGCCGCGTGCCACTGGCCGGCCTTCAAGACCGCCACGTGCCACCATCAGGCGTCGGGGCCGCGCGCCAGGCTTGGCACAGGTGGATTTCACAAAAACGTGATTGCCACGACGCACCGCATGTGGCACACTACATCACACACCGTCATGCATGCCATTCGACACTGCGCCACTGCGTCAGGCAGTCTGGGAAGAGGTCCCCTATGTTCGAGGTGCTGCCGGTTGTGATTCCCACTCTGCGCGATGTCGCCCGCGGCACGCTGCGGCCCGCTGAGCCGCCCAATGACGCCGCGGCGACCGCCGCCGCGCGTACTGCCGTCATCCTCATGGACGCCCGTTCGGCTGGAATGCCCGCGCTGGGCGCGCTCTACGACGAGCTGGAGCTCTACTTGCAGGCGGCCAACATCGCCAGCCTGCGTCTCCACCGTCGCGGGGAGAGCGCCGTCACCCAGATGTTCGACATTCTGGCGAGCGTCACGCTGCTGCGCTCGCATGGCTGCCGCCGCGTGATCCTGCTCGTCGCCGCCGAGGGGACGTTCCGATCATGGGAGCAGTCGCGCGCCGAGACGCTCGCCAGCCTGCTGGACCTCGTGCGCCTCCAGCACAGCGGCACAGCGCGCGAGTTGATCGGCGCCATTGCCGACCTCGTCAAGACGATCCGCATCGTGGCCGACAGCGTTGCCGGCGTCGCCACCATCCTGGTGCCCGCATCCAGCTCGCACGGACCGCGCGTGCCGCATGGCGCGCAGGCCACCTGGCAGGCGTCGGCGGCCGCACGCGAGGCATCAACGCAGCCAGCGAGATCGCCCAAGGCCCTGGTGCTGCCGTTGCGCGAGGGCGACGGTCACGTGAGTGCCGTCAGCCAGCTCTACCTCTGGTGCCACGCGCTGGCGGGTGAAACACCCACGGTGTCACATGCGACCAAATGGACAGCCGACGAGGTGCTCCCGACCATGGCATTGGATCGCTCGGCTGCGCGAATACGGCTGCGTGCGATCGGCACGGAATTCCACGAGGCGCTCAAGTGGCTTGACGAGCAGTGGAGCGCGATCTTCGACGAAATGGCGCGCCAGTCGCCGCATGCTGCCGCACACATCCTCGCGGCAGAAGCAGCGCATCTGCAAACGACCGCACGGCAAAGCTGCGTGGTCGTGGGCCAGACGCATTTACGTATCGCCAGCCGCGCGGCGTGGAAGTATCTCGACGCCTCCATGCGGCTCAAGTGGCTGGACATGTGCCACCGGGCTTTTGCGGCTCTCGGCGGGTCCCCGGCGTGGGAAGACCCTGTGGCAGTGATCGAGCGCGTGGATTGAGAGCCAGCCCCGCGCCCAGGCGGCTGCGTCGCACCCCATCGTCGTGCGCATTCCTAACCACGGTGCGTGCTAACCACGGCGCGTGCGCCGCACCGGCCGCAGGCTCCGGTGGCTGGTCTCTCTGTCCTCCTCCGCGGGCTGCGCGCCGCCCAGCAGTGGGGCGAGGCGCTCGGTTTCGCGCGCCAGCTCGGCCAGCAGCGCGTGGAGCTGGCCGAGCGAGACATCGCTCGGCGGCGCGACGGACTCCACGGCGCGCGTGCGCAGAAGCGCCTGCTGCCACAGCTCGATTGCGGTGACGCGCCGCTCCAGCGTCTCCAGACGCCCGACGAGATCGCCAAACTCCCGATTGAGCGGCAAATCTTCAATCTTGATGGCAAAGCGATTGGGCGCGATGCGGCGCGCCGGCAGCTTGCCGGCGGCGATGCGGCGGCGGATGGTCCGCTCGGAGACGCCCGATAGCGAAGCTGCTTGCGTGGCGGTCACTTCGTCCATATCTCGACCACTCCCTCGCCCGTGGGGCGCGGCGCCGGACCCAGTACCGGCGCGGAGCGCAGCGCAGGGGATTGTCCGACGGATGCGCTTCACATGTATGTCCGCATGGGCACAGCATATCACTTGCCACGGTGAGAGGGAAATGCATCCAGTGTCACGGCGGCTGGAGCGGCGCCCACCCCTGTGCGAGATTGCCTCTTGCGCGATTGACTTAGCGCGTGTACACTGTGTCTGCGGACACTGTCCGGACATAAGAGCGCGGCATCGCAAGTGCGCGTCGCGGCGCGGCGCGTGCTGGTCTGGGGAATCCTTATGGCGGCGGTGCTGATCGTGGACGACGACGAGGACACGCGCGTCGTGATCCACCTGGCGTTAGCCGACGAGGGCCATAGCGTGTTGGAGGCTGCCGATGGCGCGAGCGCGCTCGATGCGCTGCGCAAGATGACAGGCACCTGTGTCGTGATGGTGGACGAGCACATGCCCGGCACGTCAGGCGCTGAATTGCTGCGCCTGATCGCCATCGATCCCGCGCTGCGGGCGCAGCATGTCTTCGTCCTGATGACCGCCGACACCCGCGCGGCCAAGGCCCTGAAAGACGACGACGGCCTGCGCGCAATCGTCGCGGCCACGATGCTCAAGCCCTTCGACCTCTACGACATGATTGCCCTGATCCGCGGCCTGGGCGACGGGCTTGGGAACGGCCACGACGGCCACGACGGTTCTGGCGACGGCTCCGGCAAGGCGTCCACGTAGCGCGGCATGCCAGCGGCGGATGGCGCGGATGGGGCGGTTCGCGCCGTGGCGCGGCGGAGGCAGCCGGCGGTTGAAACCGCGCCTGGAGCGGCCCTGCGGCCGCAAAGTCCGCCTGCGCGGACTGGGATCGGCGCAGGTGACGGCGCGGACTGGGATAACGTGCGTTACGAAGGATTGTGGACGTTCAGCCAAGGGCATTGAACGTCCCCCCGATCCCTAACCCGCGTAGACGGGTTTCGCGGCGGAACGCCCTCCAGGCGCGGTTTTAACCGCCGGCTCTGGGGCGCGGTTTCACCCGCCGGCATGGCTCGTGGCATCCGCAGCCGCAGCCGCATCACGTTCCGGCTCGTCCTCGGACTCATCTTCAGGTGCCGGCTGCTGCGAGGGGCGCGACGGCGACGACCGTGACCCATGCTCCGCTTCGATTCCCGCCTCGGCCAGCTCGCGCTCGGCTGCCAGGGGCAGATGCTGCTCGCTCGCGCGTTCCTCCAGCGGCACGGCGCCGTTCTCCTCGGCGACGACCGTAAGGATCGCATCAGATCGCCGGATCTGCTCGCGCGCGCGCCGGTCGAAGCGCGCCGCGATACCGCGGTGGCCGCGCTCGCGCGCCTCGGCCGCCAGCCGCTGCGCCATCAGCGCACTCTCACGCAGCGAGTTGTACGCCGCCCACAGGGCTTCGTCCAGCGCCTCCGATTTGGCCGCGAATGCACTCTCGCCGGTGTAGGCGTGGCCCGAGCGGCAACGATAGCGCAGCAGCTCGCCGTTGTGCGCCTCCCACAGCGGGCCGCCGCATTCAGGGCAGGTGAGCGCCGAGAGGGTGCCTGCCGGCTGCTCGTTCAACATGGTGCCCTCATCCAACTGGGCGATCTGCGATTCATAGATCAACTCGCGCGAGGGCGGATACGCCGCGGCCGACGGTGCCTGCTCGTGGACCAGCCGTATGAGCAGCGGCGCTACATCGAGGAGCGGCACGCAGTAGTCCACCTTCACATATTCGAGCGCGCTCTCCGGCATGCTGGCGATCATCGCGTCGCGCGGGTCCTGCACCACCGCCAGCCCGCCCCGCTGCTTGACCGCGTAGAGGCCGGCGGTCCCGTCGTCGAGTGCGCCGGTTAGCACCACGCCCGTCACCCGTGGCCCATAGGCCAGCGCCGCCGTGCGAAAGAGTGGGTCGATCGCCGGGCGATGGCGGTTCTCGCGCGGCCCGCGCACGACGCGCACCACCCCGCGCTCTAGCAACAGATGGCGATCGGGCACCGCGACGTAGATATGCCCCAATTGGATCGGCTCGCCGTCGTGCGGGTGATGCACCGGCAGGCGGCTGTGGCGGCTGAGGATCTCGGGCAGGTGGCTGGGTGCCTGGGGCGAGAGGTGCAGTGCGACGAAGACCGCCGCGGGCAGGTCGCTCGGCAGCCCCTGGACGAGGGCCGAGAGCGCCTCGACCCCGCCGGTGGAGGCGCCGACGACGACGATGTCGTGCTGCTGCTGCCGTACGATCCGTGCCGGCCGGCCGTTGACGCTGCCCATGTCTTGGTCCCTTCCGCTGACGCGCTCGTTCTGGCATGCCCCCGCACGTCCTGGGCCAACGATCAAAGGACGCACGCGAGCGCGTATAATGTGAGCCATTGGCGGTGCCGTGCGGGACCCAAGAGGGGAGGGCCGCGGCGATGGCGGAACAAGCACAAACAGCGTTCACACACCTGGTGGTGGTCGGCTCATCGGCGGGGGGCATCGAGGCGCTCTCGACCTTCGTCGCGGGATTGCAGCCGAGATTTCCGGCGCCGATCGTGCTGGCGCAGCACCTCGAGCCGACGCGCCAGAGCCACCTCGGCGATATTCTCGCGCGCCGCACCCAGTTGCCGGTGCGCACGGTGGCCGAGCAGGAGCCGCTGGAGCCAGGCGTAATCTACGTGGTGCCATCCAATTACCACGTCCAGATCACCGACGATCACGTCCAGCTCGAAACCGGCAACACGATTGGTCCTAAGCCCTCCATCGATCTGCTGCTGACCAGCGCGGCGCAGGTCTTCGGCGACCGGCTGATCGCGGTGATCTTGAGTGGCACCGGCTCGGACGGCGCGGCAGGCGCCCGTGTGGTCAAGAAGGCCGGCGGCACGGTGATCATCCAGGACCCCGATACCGCGGCCTACCCTGGCATGCCGCTCTCGCTGGCGCCGACGACGGTAGACATCGTGGCGACGCTGGATAAAATGGGCAACATTCTCTCCGAGCTGCTGGCCGGTGCCAGCGTGCCCACCCGCCCCGACGAGCGCAAGCAGATCGACGCCTTCCTCGCCGAGGTCCGCGAGCACACCGGCCTCGACTTCAACAGCTACAAGACGCCCACGATTCTGCGCCGCCTGCGCCGCCGCACCGTCGCCACCGATTCCGACGACCTGGCGGGCTACATCAACTACGTTCACACGCACCCCGAAGAATACCAGCAGCTCATCAACGCCTTCCTGATCAAAGTGACCGAGTTCTTCCGCGATCCCGACCTCTTCACCTATCTGCGCGAGACCATCTTGCCCGATCTGGTGCTCCAGTCGCGCAAGCGCGGCAACGAGCTGCGCATCTGGTCGGCCGGCTGCGCCACCGGCGAGGAAGCGTATTCGCTGGCGATCGTCATCTCGGAGGTGCTGGGCGCCGCGCTGGAGCACTTCAACGTGCGCCTCTTCGCCACCGACGCCGACGCCGACGCTGTGGCCTTCGCGCGGCGCGGCATCTATCCCGAGCCGGCGCTGGCCCAACTGCCCGACGAGCTGATCAGTCGCTATTTCACCCGCGAAGACGGCAACTACCAGGTGCGCAAGCGCATCCGCGCCATGACGGTCTTCGGCCAGCACGACCTGGGCGGCCGCGCGCCCTTCCCACGCATTGACATGGTCGTCTGCCGCAACGTGCTGATCTACTTCACGCCGGAGCTGCAGCAGCGCACCCTGCGGCTCTTCGCCTATGCGCTACGCGACAGCGGCTATCTGGTGCTGGGCAAGGCCGAGACGCCGAGCCAGCTCTCGGAGTTCTTCGTCGCCCAGGACAAGACGGAAAAGGTCTACCGGCGCCACGGCGACCGCATCCTGATCCCGCCAGCGCGCGTGGTCGAGCCGCTGCCCACGGGACAGCACATCGCGCTGCCCCAGCGCCCGCGGGTCGAGATGGCGCTCACCGGCGCGCACCAGACCCAGCGGCGCCTGCGTTCCAGCGCCGATGCGCTGCTGCTGCAATTGCCGGTCGGCGTGGTGATTGTGGATCGGCGCTACGACATCCAGCTCATCAACAGCGCGGCGCGGCGCCTGCTCGCGATCCACGGCTCGGCGATCGGCGACGACCTGATCCACGAGGCACAGGCGGTGGCACACGCCAGGCTGCGCGAGGCCATTGACCAAGCCTTCCGCACGGATGCGCCGGTCACGCTGGAGCCTGTCTCAGTGGAAGAGATGCCCGGCGGCAGCGCTTTATACTTGCAGTTCACCTGCCAGCCGCGACATGCCGAGGGCGAGGAAGGCGTCATGACCGACACGGTCATCGTGAGCATCCAGGACGTCACCAGGCACGTGCAGGCGCGCCAAATGGCCGAGCGGCAGCTCGAGACGACCTCCGCGGCGCTGCGATCGCTGCGCGATACCAGCGAGCATGCCGCCGGCGAGCGTGATTCGGTGATCGCGCGGCTGGTGGACACCAATCGCCAGATCATTGAGGCGAACCAGGAGCTGACGACGGCCAACGAGGAGCTGCGCAGCGCCAACGAGGAGTTCCTGCTTAGCGCCGAGGAGGCGCAGGCGGCGATCGAGGAGGCCGAGACGCTCAACGAGGAGCTGCAAGCCACCATCGAGGAGCTGAACACCACCAACGAAGACCTCAACGCGCGCACCATCGAGCTCCAAGAGCTGGCGGTGATGACCGAGCAGGAGCGCGCGCAGCTCGCGGCCATCCTGCGCAGCATCGGCGATGCGGTGCTGGTGGTCAACGGCGCGGGCGACCCGCTGCTGACCAATCCGGCCTACGCCGCGATGTTCGGCGGTCCCAGCGCCACCTTCGTCGCCGGGGACGCCCAGGGCGAGCCGCTGCCGCCGGCGCAGACACCACAAGCGCGCGCCGCGCAGGGCGAGTCGTTCCGCATGGAGTTCAGCATCTCCCAACAGGGCAGTGGGCGGCGCTGGTTCGATGCCCAGGGCGAGCCGATCCAGGGCGAGGGCATCGCGCAGGGCGGCGTGCTGCTGATCCGTGAGATTCCCGCGCCGTCGCAAACGCAGGGTCAGACGCCGGCACCGGCCCAGGCGACACCGCCGCACCAGCAGCAGAACCCAGGCCGCGGGCGCAAGTGACGCCAGAGGGCTGGCGAGTGACGGCCGCGCCTATTACGCCGCCTCAATCGCCAGCACGCTGCTCCAGGGGAGGAACACATTCTGGTCGCGCGCGGGCTCCGTGACGGTCAGCAGGATGCCGCCAGCATCGTTGCCTCCCACGGCGCAGCGCCAGCGGTCCTCGCCGTCGCCAAGGCGTGCGGCGGCCTCGTCGGTTACGTAGACATACACCTCTTGCCCGAAGAGCTGATCCACCATCGCCGATTGCGGTACTGGCATCATGCCGCCTCCTTTGAGCCACCATGCCGCCGCACCACCTGAGGCGCGGGTCCATCCGGCATAGCGCCTTCCTCTCTCTCGGTCGGATTGCAAAGCGCGTGCCTCATGTCGCCGTGGAACCGTCGCGCTCACATGTCCGCACGGCGGGCTTCGCCAGCCAACTTGTCCGCGTCGCGCGTCGGCTCGGGGAGGCGGTAGCCGCGCGTGCAGGCCAGCACCAGACGCACCGCCGTCTCCAGCGCGATGTCGTGGCCGACCGAGACGAACAGCGGCCTGGTGCGCGGCTTGGTGCGCACAGCCATCGCCACCAGCTCGCCGTGGTCGAAGACCGGCGACTGCTCGCCGCGCTCCGGCCCTGGCTCTTCGTAGCGCCCTATCAGCCGCGACTTGGCGCAGCCCACGCTGGGCATGTTGAGGTAGACGCCCAGGTGCGAGGCCAACCCGAAGCGCCGCGGGTGCGCGAACCCCTGCCCGTCGCACATCAGCACGTCCGGGCGCACGCGCAGCTTCTGCAGCGCGTCCAGCACCGCGGGGATCTCGCGGAACGAGAGCAGCCCCGGCACGTAGGGAAACGGCGTCTCGCGCGCGGCGACCGCCTGGTCCAGCACCTCCAGCGCGGGGAACGAAAGCACGACCACCGCCGCTCGCGCGCGGTCGGTGTACGAGGCGTCAATCCCGGCGACGGTGTGAATCTGGTCGAGCGCGATGCCCTCGGTGCGCACGAGCGGCGCCAGCCGCCGCTGGAGGGCGACCGCCTCCTCGGGTGTCACGTTCCAGGCGTGCAGCGGCTCGTGCGCGGGTTCCCGCATCGTCGCGCGCTCCTCTCAGCGGTGTCTGTGGCCCGTCACGGATGATAGGGCGCGCCTCCCCCGAACACCAGGCGTCACAGCCCAACGCGGCAGGAGCGAGGCGGGCCTCGCCACTACAGCCGGCGTCGCGCCAATGCGCCGTAGTCCCGCGCAGGCGGGCTTTGCGGCCGGAACGGCTCTCAGGCGCGGATCCATCCCAGCCCTCGCCACGTGCGGTATCATCGCATCAAGATATATACCGTTGGCTGAGGGGGTAAAATCGAAATGCGGCCCGATCGGCTGAGTGGCCGAGCGCGCTCGGCGAGATAGAAGGCGAGGCGAGGCGGCCATGGATTTCGAGTATTCGCCCTTGCAGGAGGAGGTTCGCGCGTCGGTGCGCTCCCTCTGCGCACACTATGATCTCGACTACTGGCGCCGCTGCGACGCCCAGCGCACCTATCCCGAAGCCTTCGTGCGCGCGATGACCGATGCCGGCTGGCTGAGCGTGCTGATCCCCGAAGAGTACGGCGGCGGTGGGATGGGCATGCTCGAAGCCGCGATCGTGCTCGAAGAGATCAATCGCTCCGGCGGCAGCGGCGCCGCCTGTCACGCGCAGATGTACACGATGGGCGCGCTGCTGCGCCACGGCAGCGACGAGCAGAAGCGCCGCTATCTGCCGGGCATCGCCAGCGGTGAGCTGCGCTTGCAGGCCTTCGGCGTGACCGAGCCGGACGCTGGCTCCGACACCACCCAGATCAAGACCTTCGCCCGTAAGACGGATGGCGGCTACCGCATCAACGGGCAGAAGGTCTTCACCTCGCGCTACCAGCACTCCGATCTGCTGCTGCTGCTCGTGCGCACCACGTCCGCCGAAGAGGTGAAGAAGAAGACCGACGGCATGAGCCTCTTCCTGGTGGATACGCGCGCGGCCGGCGACGCCATCCAGGCGGTGCCGATCGAGACGATGATCAACCACGAGACCAACCAGCTCTTCATCGCCGACCTCGACGTGCCCGATGAGGCGCGCATCGGTGAGGAAGGCCGCGGCTTCGCGTACCTGCTGGACGGCCTGAACGCCGAGCGCATCCTGATCGCCAGCGAGTGCCTTGGCGACGGACGCTGGTTCATCGCGCGCGCCACGGAGTACGCTGGGCAGCGCGTGGTCTTCGACCGCCCGATCGGTAAGAATCAGGGTGTGCAGTTCCCGATCGCCAAGGCGCACATGGCGCTCGAAGCGGCGGACCTGATGCGCCTCAAAGCGGCGACCAAATTCGACTCCGGCCAGCCCTGCGGCCCGGAGGCCAACATGGCGAAGTACCTCGCCTCTGAGGCCTCGTGGGAGGCGGGCGAGGCGGCGATGGCGGCCTTCGGCGGCTACGGGCTGGCGGCTGAGTACCATGTCGAGCGCAAGTGGCGCGAGACACGCCTTTACCGCACGGCGCCGATCGCCAACAATCTGGTGCTGAGCTACGTCGCCGAGCACGTGCTGGGCCTGCCGCGGTCGTATTGAGCGAGCGGAGAGATTGAACCGCAGAGGACGCGGAGGGAACGGAGGACGGAGAGAGCGGAGGGGACTGCGACGAACGCGGAGTCCGCGGAGATGCGCGGAGCACGCGGAGAACAGAGGGGGACGCCGATGCTGCCGCTGGAGGGGATCACCGTCGTCGCGCTGGAGCAGGCGGTCGCGGCGCCGTTTGCCACGCGCCAGCTCGGCGACCTGGGCGCGCGCGTGATCAAGGTCGAGCGGCCCGGCACCGGCGACTTCGCGCGCCACTACGACGCCACCGTGCGCGGCCTCTCCGCCTATTTCGTCTGGCTCAACCGCTCCAAGGAGAGCCTGACGCTCGACCTCAAGCATCCGGAGGCGGACGAGATTCTGCGCCGGCTGCTGGCGGATGCCGACGTGTTTGTGCAGAACCTGGCACCGGGCGCCGCCGAGCGGCTGGGCCTGGGCGCGAGCCAGCTCACCGCCGAGTACCCGCGCCTGATCGTCTGCGACATTTCGGGCTACGGCGCGAGCGGTCCCTACCGCGACAAGAAGGCGTACGATCTGCTGATCCAGTGCGAGACCGGCGTCGTCTCGGTGACGGGCACGTCCGAGGCGCCGGCCAAGGTGGGCATTTCCGTCGCCGACATCGCCGCCGGCATGTACGCCTACAGCGGCATCCTCGCCGCGCTCTACCAGCGCGAGCAGACGGGCGCGGGCGCGGCGCTGGAGGTCGCGCTCTTCGACGCGCTGGCCGAGTGGATGAGCCATCCGCTGTACTACGCGGCCTACGGCGGCGCGGCCCCGCCGCGCGCGGGCGCCAGCCACGCCACCATCGCGCCCTACGGGCCGTTCGCGACCGGCGACGGGCGGCAGGTGCAATTGGGCATCCAGAACGAGCGCGAGTGGGCGCGCTTCTGCGCTGAGGTGATCGCGCGGCCTGAGCTGGCCGGCGATCCCCGCTTCGCGAGCAATGCGGCCCGCGTGGTACACCGCGAGGCGCTCCAGGATGCGATCGAAGGGGCGTTCGCCGCGCTGACGGCAGAGGAGGTGACGCAGCGGCTGGATCGCGCGCAGATCGCCAACGCCCGCATGAGCACGCCACTCGACCTGTGGCAGCATCCGCAGCTTGCGGCGCGCGAGCGCTGGCGCGAGGTCGGCTCGCCGTCGGGTCCGCTGCGTATGCTGCTGCCGCCGGTGACGATGCGCGGCGCCGAGCCGCGCATGGACCCGATCCCCGGCGTGGGCGCGCAGACCGCGCGCATCCTGGCGGAGATCGGCTACGGCGAGGAGCAAATTGCGGCGTTGCGCGCCGAGGGCGCGATCTGAACACGTCGGCGGATCGCGGCCATCAATGGCCGGCGCACGGCGAGGGGATCGCGGCACTGAAGGGGCCGGCGCACGCGACGAACGGACTGAAGTCGAGAATGCTGTGATATGTTGGACTTCAGTCCTCGCCCGCCGTGCTCCGGCTTTTCAAAGTCGAGGCGGCGCACGCGACACGCGAGATAACGAGGAGGCAACCGGGATGAGCACGACGGCGCGGCGCGAGACCGAGACGACGGCCGGCGCGATGGCGGCCGGGGAGCCTGGGACGACGCGGGCGCTGGCAGCCTGGCTGGCGGGCCTGCGCTTCGAGCAGCTTCCGGCGCCGGTCGTGCGCCGCAGCGAAGAGCTGTTCCTCGACTGGGTGGCGTCGGCGCTGGCCGGCCGAGGGGCGCGTCCGGTGGCGATCGTGGAGCGTTTCGCGGCGGCGATGGGGCCGGACGATGGCCCGAGCGAGCTGCTGCCCTCGCGCGGTCGCACCTCGCCGTACTTCGCCGCGCTGGTCAACGGCGCCTCGTCGCACGTGGTGGAGCAGGACGACGTCCACAACGGCGCGGTGTTCCATCCCGGCACCGTCGTCTGGCCCGCCGCGCTGGCCGTGGCGCAGGCGACGGGCGCCTCGGGCCGCGCGCTGATCGCCGCGGCGGTCGCCGGCTACGAGGCGGGGGTGCGCGCCGGGCGCTTCCTGGGCCGCTCGCACTACCGCGTCTTCCATACCACGGGCACGGCGGGCACGCTGGCGGCCGCGGCGGCGGTCGCGCACCTGCTGGGCGCGGACGCCGAAACGATGCTGCACGCACTTGGCTCCGCCGGCACGCAGGCGGCGGGGCTATGGGAGTTCCTGCGCGACGCCGGCGACTCGAAGCAGCTCCACACCGCCAAGGCCGCCGCGGATGGCCTGCTGGCGGCGACCCTCGCACGCGACGGCTTCACCGGCGCCACGCGCATCCTGGAGGGCGCGCAGGGGATGGCGGCGGGCATGTCGTCGGACCCCGACCCCACGCAGCTCACCGCCGGCCTGGGGACGCGCTGGGCGATCCTCGACACGTCGTTCAAGTACCATGCCTCCTGCCGCCACACACACCCCTCCGCCGATGCGCTGCTGCAATTGATGTGCGAGCACCAGCTCGCGGCGAGCGACATCGCCCACGTGCGCGCCCACGTCTATCAGGCGGCGATTGACGTGCTGGCGCCGGCCGCCGCCGCGCGCACCGTCCACCAGGCGAAGTTCTCGATGGGCTTCGTGCTCGGTCTGATCGCGCTGGAGGGCCACGCGGGGATCGCCGACTTCACCGCCGCGCGGCTGGATGACCCGGCGCTGCGCGACCTTCTGGCGCGGGTGGAGATGGTCCACGATGCCGCGATCGAGGCGGCGTACCCGGAGCGCTGGATCGGGCTGGTGGAGGTCGAGACGACCGATGGCCGCCGTCTGATCTCGCGCGTGGAGGAGCCGAAGGGCGATCCCGGCAATACCCTGACACGCGACGAGCTGGAGCGGAAGGCGCAGCAGCTCGCGGCGTTTGCCGATGGCGCGACGCCCGACGAGGTGGACCACCTGATCGCCCGCGCCTGGACGTTGGCCGAGCAGCCCGACTTGCGCGACCTGCTGCCGAGACGCAAGGCGAGCACATGACGCTTGGAGGGAGCATTAATGTCCGACCAGACTGACCTGCATCGGCGCTGGGAGGTGCGCCCCACCCTGCGCTTGCCAGGCGTTCAGATATCGAATCCCCTGGATCAGACGCTCCTGGATCGCGTCGCGAAAGGGCTGCAGCAGCACACCAACGTAGAGGCAGCCCATGTCTGGTTCTTGGGCGGCCAGCACAGCTGGGCCCTCACGGCGACCATCCTGTTCGTGCAGCCCTTGTCGCTTGGCGCCGCTATGGAGGAGGCGACGAATCTGCTGGCGCAGGCTGGCGCCGCTGCCGGCCTGGTGGCCGATGTGGCCGTAGAGGTCACAGCGGAGCCGGGTGGCGTCGATCCGCGCACACTGCTGTAGGTGACCGTCCACAGCGGCCGTCAGTCGCCAGCCATATGCGCCGTCGGGAAGTGGATTTTACACGCGGCGTAGAATGAGACATGTTGACCGGGCAGTGTCCCGTTGAGCTGAGAGGAGGTGAGGGCGCCACGCAGACTTCGCTGCATCCTTAGCCGGCCGCGGCGGTGTGATGGCCGCCGCGTTGTGGAGACTCGGATGCAAGAGGAGACGCACTCTATGGATTCTCAGGCCTATCAAGCCTTCCGGCGCCGGATCACGACGGCGATCTGGCGCGACCTCGATCCGCTCGAAGACGAGATCGAGACGACCGGCGCCCTGCCCTACGACCGCCTGTGGCCGCTGCTGCGCGAGATGGGCGCCTTCAAGCTGTTGATCCCTGAAGCCTACGGCGGGCTGGGGCTGACCGTCACCCAATACCTGCCGATCCTCGCCGAATTCGCCAAGATTCAGGGCGGCATCCGCGTGCTGGTGCATGCGCACAACTCGATGGCCCGCGCGCTCGACGAGCTGGGCAACGAGCGCCAGCGCGCGGCGGTGCTGCCGGGCGCCGCCGAGGGGACGCGCTCCGTCGCCTTCGCCCTCACCGAGCCGGACCGCGGCACCGGCGCCGACATCGGTACGCTGGCGGAGCGCGACGGCGACGACTACGTGGTTAGTGGGCGCAAATGGCTAATCACCAACGCCGATTTCGCCAGCCATTTCATCCTCTTCGTCAAGACCGCCCCCAACCGCCGCGACCGTGCCGTCAGCGCGCTGCTGGTGGAGCGCGACACGCCCGATCTGACGATCGCGGAGATGCCCTCGCTGATGGGCTGCAAGGGCGGCCAGCACTGCCAGCTCACCTTCGCCAACGCGCGCGTTCCCACCTCCGCGCTGCTCGGCGCTGAGGGCGAGGGGCTGGCGCAGATGGAGCGCGCGATGGCGATCAGCCGCGTCTTCATCGCCGCGACGTCGCTGGGCACCGCCGAGCGCGCCTTCGACCTCTCGCTGGAACATGCCCGCCAGCGTGTGACCTTCGGCAAGCCGATCGCCGAGCGCCAGGCCGTGCAGCGCTATCTGGCCGAGATGGCGACCGACATCTACGCGCTGCGCCAGATGCTGGCCGACGCCGCCGCCAAAGCCGACCGCGGGCGGCCAATCCTCGCCGAATCCTCGATGTGCAAGCTCTTCGGGCTGGAGGCGGTGGCGCGGGTGACGGACCGCGCGCTGCTGGTCCACGGCGGCGTCGGCTACACGCGCGCGCATCCCATCGAGCGGCTCTACCGCGACGCGCGCCTCAACTGGCTCGAAGAAGGCCCGCCCACCGTCCACTACATGGTGACGGCGCAGCAATTCCTGGGCGGCTATACATGGGAGCCGGCGGGCGATGACGGCGCAGGGGTGGGTGAGCCACGCGCCACGACATGAGTGTGTCCGCCGATCGCGCCGATAGCGGGCGATGGGCGCGATGCTGCGCCGGGAACGTCTCATCCCACCGCGCGGTGGCGCGCCTGGGGCATGCCGGGCGGTCTACGTTGTCTCATCGTACGGAGTCTCATCTGAGGGTTAAGGAGCTGCGATCATGGAACTCTCGCATCGGTCGGTGCTGATTACAGGCGCGGGCAGCGGTATCGGCCGCGCGCTGGCGGTTGGCCTCGCGCGCTACGGCACGCGACAGGTGCTCGTTGGACGCCGCGGTCACCTGCTGATGGAGACCGCCGTGTGTGTGCGCGATGCCGGCGGTGAGGCCGAGACGGTGATGGGTGACATCACCGACGACGCGGTGCGCACGCAGGCGCTGCAAACGGCGGTCGAGACACACGGCGGACTGGATATCCTCGTCAACAACGCCGGCTGCCTGGCGGCTGGACGGCTGGAGCGGATGTCGGTCGAAGACATCCGGCGCCAGATCGAGGTGGACCTGATCGCGCCGATCCTGCTGACCCGCGACGCGATCCCCCTCCTGCGGCGCAGCGACGACGCTGTGATCGTCAACATGTCCTCGGCGGTCGCGCTGATCGCCATCGCCTTCTATAGCCCGTACGTGGCGTCTAAGGCAGGGATGGCGCTCTTCAGCGAGTCGCTGCGACGCGAGCTGTACGGCGAGGGCATCCATGTCATGGCGGTTTATCCCAACGCTACGCGCACGCCGATGATGGATACCACCAGCGCCGGACCGGAGCTTGGCTTCGATTACGAGCCACCGGAGGCCGTCGCCGAGGCCATCATCGCCGGGCTGTGCGAGGGCGCCGTGGAGGTCGTGCGCGACGCCGACCGCCGCGCCGCGATGCTCGAAGCCAATAGAAACCGGCCAGCGGAGGTGGATGCGCGCATCTCACGCAAGAAGCACCTGCTCGAAGCGGCGGTCGCCAACCATCGCAGCATGTGAGCGGCCAGCAGGCGGTTGAAACCGCGCCCGTGGGGCCTGCGGGCCGCGAAACCCGCCTTCGCGGGTTTGAATCATGGCGACTTGACTCGGACTGAGGGGAGAAGACGCGCTTGGAATCCATCTTTCACGACGGCCTCTTCGCCGGACAGACCATCGTGGTGAGCGGCGGCGGCACCGGCATCGGTCGCGCGGTGGCCGGTGAGCTGGCCCGCCTGGGTGCGACGGTCGTGCTCTGCTCGCGCGGCATGCAGCACCTGGAGCCGGCCCGCGACGCCATCCTGGCCGCCGGAGGCCAAGCCGAAGCGCTCACCTGCAACGTTCGCGATCCCGAATCCGTCGAAGCCTTTTTCCGCGAGGCGGTCGCGCGGCACGGGCGCATTGATGGGCTGGTGAACAACGCCGGCGGGCAGTTCATCAGCCACGCCGAGGCGATCAGTCCCAAGGGCTGGCACGCCGTGGTCGAGACCAACCTCACCGGCGCCTTCCTCATGGCGCGCGCGGCGTTCAACTCAGGGATGGGCCAGCACGGCGGCAGCATCGTCAACATCGTGATGGAGATGTGGCAGGGCTTCCCCGGCATGGCGCATAGCGGGGCGGCGCGGGCGGCGGTCGTGAATCTGACACGCACGCTCGCCCGCGAGTGGGGTCAGTTCGGCGTGCGCGTCAACGCTGTGGCGCCCGGCCTGATCGACACCGAGGGCATGCGCAACTACGGCCCGGAGACGCTGGCGCACCTGCACGCCGTGGCGCACGAGATTCCCGCCGGGCGCATGGGCACCACGCACGAGATTGCCGCGCCGATCGTCTTTCTGCTCTCACCCGGCGCGGCGTTCGTCTCCGGCGCGACACTGCGCGTAGACGGCGGCGGCGAGACACCCTATCGCTTCCGCGAGGGCGCAACGCGCGAGCCATGGCCGCAATACACCGCGCTCGCTGGCGATGGCGGGGGCGATGAAGGCAGCGCGGAGTGAAAGGGCGGGGCCGGCGGATGAATTCGCGCCTACTACGGTCGGCCTGGACCGCCGCGCACGGCCTCCGCTATACTCGGGACATGACGATCAAGAGACTGGACCACGTCGGCGTCGTCGTTGACGACCTTGCAGCCGCTATCGCTTTTTTCACCACGCTCGGCATGACGCTCGAAGGCGAGATGCCGGTCGAGGGTTCGTGGGTGGACCGCGTCAACGGGATCGAACGTGTCCAAGTTGACATCGTGATGATGCGAACTCCAGATGGGCACGGACGGATTGAATTGACGAGGTTTCGCAATCCAAAACTGGTCGCGATCGAACCGGCGATCGCCCCGCCGAACACGCTGGGCCTGCGGAGCGTCATGTTTGCCGTCGAAAGCGTTGACGACACGGTCGCTCGCCTGCGCGCCAACGGCGCCGAACTCATCGGCGAGGTGGCCCAGTACGAGGACATGTACAGACTGTGCTACATGCGAGGCCCCGCGGGCATCATCGTCGCACTAGCCGAGGAACTCCTCTGAGGGGCTCACCGCCGTCGGAGCAACCGGTGGCGCCCTAGGCGCTTCTGCGACTCGATCCCCTGGCCCGCAACCATCCCGCTTTCTCGCCTACTTGCGCCGCGGTTTTGTTAGGCGCACGTAGGCCACCAAGTCTGCCTGCGCAGGCTGGAGCCTGGCTGGCGTGTCCCCATCAAAGACGACAATCCGCACCTGCGTTCCACTGGCCGCAAAGCCTGGCGGCGCGGGCCAGGATCACCGATTGTAGGGGCGCGACACGTCGCGCCCGACCCCATCCACAGGGACGTGCCTACTCGCCGTTCGACGCCCCGGCCAGCAGCGTCAGGAACCGCTCCAACACGTCGAGCGCCGCAGCCACGTCGGCAGCCGTGACCGACTCCGCCGGGTTGTGGCTGATGCCGCCCTTGCAGCGCACGAAGAGCATCGCGATGTCGGTCAAGCGCGAGAGCGCCGCGCCATCATGCCCCGCACCGCTGGGCAACTCGAACGGCTCGATCCCAGCGGCCTGCACCGCTTGCGCCAGCAGCATCCGCAGCCGCGGCGAGCACTCGACCGCTTCACCAATGCCAGCCTCGTTCCACTCGACGCGCAGGCCGCGCCGCGCGGCAATTGCGGCGCTACGCTCTTCGAGCGCCCGCGAGGCATCGCGCAGCGTCTCGGCGTCGGGATGGCGCACGTCGAGGCTGAGCGTCACGCGGCCGGGGATCACGTTGCTCGCGCCTGGCTCGACGCCGAGCTGGCCGACCGTCGCCACCAGACCGGGCGCCTCGCGTCCCTGGCGCTCGACGGCCAGCACGAATTCAGCGGCCGCGGTCAGCGCGTCGTGGCGCAGCGCCATTGGCACCGTGCCCGCATGCCCAGCCTCGCCGCTGAAGACGACGGTTCGGCGGCTCGCCGCCTGGATCGTCGTGACGATGCCCACCGGCAGATCGCGATGCTCCAGTACCGGCCCCTGCTCGATATGCACCTCGACGTAGCCAAGCAGATCATCCGCCGGGCGCGCCGCGACCGCCAGCGTATCGGGATCGCCGCCGAACTCGCGGATCGCCTGCTCCAGCGTGATGCCGTCGCTATCGGTCACGGTGAGGTAGTCGGGATTCCACGCGCCGGCGACGACACGGCTGCCGAGGTAGCCGCTGTGGTAGCGCAGCCCCTCCTCGTCGGCGAAGGCGTACAGCTCGACGGCGTACGGCAGGCGCTCGCCGCGCGCGTCCAGCCGCTCGACCGCCGTCAGCGCCACCAGCACGCCGAGCGGACCGTCGTACCTGCCGGCGTCACGCACGGTGTCGAGATGCGAGCCGAGCAGCAATGTCTTGGCATTCGGCGCAGCGGCCTCATAGCGGCCGATCAGGTTGCCAATGGCGTCGGTGCGCACCTCCATCCCGGCGGCGCGCATCCACGCCGCGACGAGATCATCCACCTGCCGCATGGCGGGTGTGCCGTAGCGCCGCGTCCGGCGGTCCGGCTCCTCACTGATCGCGCCGATGGCGTCCGCGCGCTCCATGATCGTGTTGGCCGCGTCGAGGGTATCCATTGTTCGCATTGCCTTTCTCTATGCGGCAGGAGGGGGCCGGCGGATGAATCCGCGCCTAGGCGTCTGCGGCGACGAAGCCCGCCTGCGCAGGCTGCTGAGCGCGAGAACAAGCGAACGCCCATCCCGCACAGTGTAGGGGTGCGACATGTCGCGCCCGCTCGCGGACGCATGCCGTTCGCGCTCGTACTCTGTGCCCTCCGTTCCCTCTGTGGTGAATCTCCCGCTCTCTGCCTCTGCGTCCTCCGCGTCCTCTGCGTCCTCTGCGTCCTCTGCGGTTTCTCCGCTCTCTTCCTTTCTGCCCCTCAGCTCCCCCGGTATGTGCTGTACGCCCAGGGCGAGACGAGCAGCGGGACGTGGTAATGCGCGGCGGCGTCGGCGATGCCAAAGCGCACCGGCACGCGGTCGAGGAACGCCGGGTTGGGCAGGGCGGCGCCGCGCGCGCGGAAATACTCTCCCACGAAGAACACCAGCTCGTAGGTCCCCGGCTGGAAGTCGTCCCCTTGCAGCAGCGGCAGGTCCGTGCGGCCCTTGGCGTTGGTGGCGGCCGACTTGACGAGGGCGGGCGCGCCGAAGGCGTCGTAGCGCCACAGCTCGACCGTCATGTCGGCGGCGGGCAACCCCGACGCTATGTCGAGGACGTGGGTGGTGAGCGAGCCGGACATGGCGGGCTACTCCTCGCCGCGGCGCAGCGTGAGTGCGATGTGGCCGTACGCTGGGAAGGCCGACGAGTAGACCTTCTCCTGGGGATTGGTCTCCGAGACGGCGATCGGATCGGGCGTGTGGTTCTGCGCGCTGAAGCTGACGCCGGCAAGCTGCGGGAAGCGCGCCAGCAGCCGCATGCCCATCTCATGCACCAGGTGCTGAATAGACTCGCTGACGAAGCCCGCGAACGTCACCTGGAGCAGATCGCGCACCTGCTCGGTCGGCACGTAGCGCGCGTGATCGGCCGCCAGCAGATCGGCGGCATCCGCGTAGGTCCAGTTGACGTCCATGAAGATGTAGAGCGGGCGGTCGCCGCGCTCCGGCAGCGTGGTGTTGGCATCGCGCACGAAGCGCGTGAAGGCGCTGCCGGTGACTTTGAGCAGCCGTATGCCGGTGATGCCGCACTCGTGGCCGGTGGGCACGGGTTGGCCGGCCGCGTCGCGCGCGAACGAGAATGTGGCGATGGCCGTGTCGCCGCGGGTATTGCCAAAGAGCACGGCGCTCGGCGCGAATCCGCCAGCGCCGTCGGGGACCGGCACGGCATCGAAGGGCAGCTCGCGCGCGGTGAGGCGCAGCGCCTGCATCTGCGGATAGGTCGCCAGCAGGTAGCGGCCCAGCGAATCGAGATAGCCGGCCGGCGTGGCGCAGGGAGCGTCGAGCGCGTGGTGTAGGATGATGTTCTTCATGCTGTCGGTGGCGACGACCATCGAGTTGTCGCCCACGGTGTAGGCTGGCAGAAAGTTATCGCCGAACACCTCGACGTCTACCTCCATGCCCACGAGCTGGTTGCCGCGACCGCTGAACGCCGATTCTGGGATCGGCGCGACGCCCTCCAGCGGCTGGGCGAAGGTGCGATAGACGGGCACCTGGAGCTTGCCGTAGCTAATCTGATAACGCTGTTCGCTGGACATCGCCTGCCATCCTCTCCACCGCACGCTGCGTGCGCCACACGCTATGTACCATGCCCCGCGCGCTCCATGATACACCGCGTGGGGCGCAGATGGGCAATGGAGAGGACAGATGCGGGCGGTTAGCGCGCTAATGCCTCTGGCTGCACATCATCAGGCGTGAACACCTCCTCAATAGGCTTGCCAAAGAGCTGCGCGATCGTGAAGGCCAGCGGCAGGCTGGCGTCAGATCAAACCGCCGCTATACGGGCGCACGTGCGGCCGAGATTACCCGCGGTGCTTTAGACCGCCTGCCCGGCCCACAACGACCCTTGCCACTGAGGACAACCGCGAGAATAGTTCCGTTAGAGCGCAACGGTGGACTCGATGGCGCGCCCGCCCTCGGCGCCGAGGCGGTAAGCGCTGATAGCGCGCACGGTGGTCCCAAAGATATGGGGCAAGCGAGCGCGGGCGTCATCCAGCGCTGCGGCGAAGGCAGTGCGATCGGCGATGCGCCCGACGGTCAGGTGCGGCGTGTAGGTGAAACGCGGGTCGGAGTGCTGGCTGAGGGGGCCGGTATAGAGCCGGTCGTGCAGCGCGATCAGCTCGTCGTTACCGCGCTTGACGTTGAGGAAGAGATACTCGTTCTCGCTGCCCGTGACCTCCGCCAACTCGAGCTTGAAGGGTCCGACGCTGCGTGCAATGTGGGTCATGTGCGGTTCCAACAATTGCGCAGGGAGGCTGCTCGTGAAGGGAAAGACGAGCGTGAGGTGCGGCGGAATCACCTCGGCCAGCGGATCGTAGTCGCGGCGCACGGCCTGGATGGCGTCGAGAGTGGGCGTGGGCAGGTCTGGGAAGATCACGATGGCGCGCGGCGAGACGGCCGCGTTCATGGCTGCCCCTCGGCCTCGGTCACGGTGTCGCAGAGGCGCAGCCAGCAGATTTTGGCAACCTCGGCCAGCGCCGCGGCGATCTCCTGCTCGCGCGTGTGCTCCATGCGCGCGGCGAAGCCGGCGAGGATGCTCGCCTTCTTGTTCTCGCGGGCGCAGATCACGAACGGGAAGCCGAAGCGCGTCTGATACTGGGCGTTGAGCCGCTGGAAGCTGGCGATCTCGTCGGGAGTCAGGCTATCGAGGCCGGCAGCAGCCTGCTCGGCGGTCGAGGCGCGGCTGAGCGTGCCAGCCAGCGCGGCGCGGCCGACGAGATCGGGGTGCGCGCGAATCAGGGCGACCTTGCGTGCCTCCGGCAGTGCCTCCATCACATCGCAGAGCGCCGCGTGCAGCTCCTCGCGCGAGGCAAACGGGCGTCGCTCCCACGCCGCCGCTACGATCTCCGGCGGTCCCTCGAAGAGGCCTGCCAGCGCCGAGGTGAAGGCGTCGCGGCCAAGGGTGTTCAGCGTGGCAAGCGAGATGGGGCTGGTGGGCATGGTGTGAGTCGGCATGGTGCCTCATGGTTGCGGAACAGCCTGCGCACAGGATACCATAGCCCGGCGCGGTTCTCGTGCGAAGAAACGGGCGCGAGCGTGGCCGCAGCGACCCCCATCGCGGCTGACGTCTGCATCACCTGATGGAACGCAAGCTAGCGCATTCAGCCCGCATCTGGCTGCACTGGCTGCACTGGCTGCACTGGCTGCACTGGCTGCCCATGACCGGTCGTTACTTGATTGACTCGTAGCGCAGCAGCACCACCCCAGATCGAAAAGGTCGGGCTTCGAGCAGTCTGAGCGCCATCTTCTCTGGCTGGTCGTTGAAGAGCGACACGCCACCACCTAAGACGACGGGATGAACTCGAATTCGATACTCGTCAATCAGGCCGAGTTGGCTGAACGAGTGGATCAGCGTGGGGCTCCCGTCGATGGAGAGATTCGCCCCTGGCTGGGCTTTCAATCGGCCAATTTCCTCGGCGATGTTGTCCCGGACGATCCGAGAGTTGTTCCACTCCGCCTTGTCGAGCGTGGTGGAGAAGACAACTTTCTCGATCGCGTTCATTTCTTCCGCTTCGGCAGGGCTATCTTTGACTCCTTGATCAGGCCAATACTGCGCAAACGCTTGATAGGTCACGCGTCCGAAGAGCAGGGTGTCTACGTCCTCGAATTGCGCGTGAACATAGTCAGCCATCTCCTCGTCAAAGTACGGCGCATTCCAGTCGATCTCTCCCTGTGGACCTGCCATCATGCCATCAAGGCTGGTGAAGGGAGAAGCAATCACTCGTCTCATGTTGAGTACCCCACTTTTCGTCTCGCAGGTAGTCCCCGCACTGAGCAAAAGGATACACAGGAAGTGGTCTTGAGACAAGGGTCATTTTGCGCTAACGTAATGGGGTCATTCTGCGCGGGCCTATGCAACTTTAGCCCTCAGCCCAGGACCACTAATATGCCGCAGAGCCAGGTGTCGCTTCGAGAGAGGATTCCTCTCGATCCCGCCTCCTCAGTGTCACTCCATCGCCAGATCTCCCGATGGGTGCGCCGTGCGATTCTCGACGGACAGCTCCAACCCGGTCAACGCTTACCATCCACTCGCACGTTGGCGAGCGAGCTCGGTGTCTCGCGCAACACCGCCAGCACCGCCTACGAGCACCTCCATGCCGAGGGCTATCTTGAGCGTACCGTCGGCAGTGGGACGAAGGTGGCGCACTGCTTTCCCGAACTACGCCCGTTAGATCGGGGAACACCGCACGCCCATGAGCCTGAGCACACTGCCCTCGTCCCGCTGGACCTCTCCGCGTATGGGAGCGCCCTCGCCGAGCAGGTGGGCAGTATCCCGTCCTTCTTATTGCAACGCCGCCCTGAGCGCTCCCGAGCCTTTCACCTGGGCATGCCTGCCCTGGACCGGTTCCCGTATCCCCTTTGGGCCCAGTTGATTGCGCGGCATGCTCGGCGATCCCTTCCTCAGCAGGCTGATTATCAAGAGAGCGCTGGGTATCGGCCGCTGCGTGAGGCCATTGCCGCCCATATCGCCGTCACCCGCGGGGTGCGCTGCCGGGCCGATCACGTCCTCATCACTGCTGGAGCGCAGGCAGCCCTGGATCTGATTGCGCGGCTGTTGGTGGATAGGGATGACATCGTCTGGATGGAGGACCCCGGCTACCCAGGCGCCTGGGCGGCGCTGGAGGGCGCGGGGGCGCGGCTGGCACCGGTGCCCGTGAGCGCCGCTGGGATCGAGGTCGCCGCCGGCAGAGCGCTGGCCCCTCAGGCGCGCCTGGCATTCGTGACGCCGTCGCACCAGTTTCCTCTCGGCGTGACGATGAAGCTGGAACAGCGCTTGGCATTACTGCAGTGGGCCCGCGAGGCCAGGGCCTGGATCGTCGAGGACGATTACGACAGCGAGTATCGCTTTGATGGCCGCCCGGTCGAAGCGCTGCAGGGCTTAGATAGCGCGCTGCGGGTGATTTACGTTGGCACCTTCAGCAAAGTGCTCTTCCCCGCGGTTCGGATCGGCTACATGGTGGCGCCACCAGCCTTGATGGAGATGTGTGTCCTGGCGCAGCGCTTTCAGAGCTTCCATCCCCCCATTTTGGAACAGATGGCGCTCACCGATTTCTTGGCCGAAGGCCATTACGCGCGCCATCTGCGCCGGATGCGGGTCCTCTATGCCGCGCGACAAGCGGCCTTGCTGACTGCCATCAGGCGCGAGTGCGGCCAGCTGCTGGAGGTAGACGTTCCCCAAGCTGGGATGCACGTCGTCGGCTGGCTTCACCCGGGAGTACCAGACACAGAGATCGCACGCCAGGCCACCGAGCAGGGCCTGGAAGTCGTGGCGCTGTCGACGATGAGTCGGCGGCCCTTGCGCCGGGGAGGCTTGGTGCTGGGATACGCCGCGTGCAGCGAAGCGGACATCCAGGCAGGTGTGCGGATCTTGGCACGGCTCGTCCGCGAGGTAGGGTAGCTGAGTTCACCTGCTTTGGTTGACATCGGTACGCGCGGGGTAATGGCACCGAAGTCATGTTCAGACGAGTGTTGGATCAGTTGAAGTCTGTCAAGACTCCGGTCAACTCGCGTGATACCGTGTCGCGACATGCTTATCGCGCTGGGGCACTCGCGCCATGAGATTCTTCAGGAAATGCACCCGGCAGCGTTGCCAGCTCGCCCGTTGGAGCGTGCCAGCAATGGCCGCCTTTACCTTGTCAATTCCCCGTTCGCCAGCGCCCGGGCGATCTGGTTATGGCGCGCGATCAGCGGCGGCAGCTCCACGTCCACCAGGCAGCCCTCTTGCACGCGCACATGGCCGTCGATCACGCTCAGGTCCACGTTGGGCGGCTGGCAGAAGACCAGCGCGGCCAGCGGATCGTGGACCGCGCCGCCAGCCAGGCCCAGTGCATCGAGCCGGTAGCCGATGAAGTCGGCGGCCTTCCCCGGCGCCAGCACGCCGATGTCGTCGCGGCCGAGCACCGTCGCGCCGCCACGGGTCGCCAACCACAGCGCCTCGCGCGCCGTCAGCGCCGCCGGATCGCCCCCGTCCGCCACACGGTGCAGCAGCAGCGCCTGGCGTGCCTCGGCCAGCAGGTGCGAGCCGTCATTGGAGGCCGAGCCGTCCACTCCCAGGCCCACGCGCGCCCCGGCTGCCCGCAGCGCGCCCAGCGGCGCGATCCCCGACCCCAGGCGCATGTTTGAAGTGGGGCAATGGGCGACGCCAGTGCGGCTCGCGCCCAGCCGCGTGACCTCATCCGCCGAGGGGTGGACGACGTGCGCGTGCCAGACATCGGGGCCTGTCCAGCCGAGGTCCTCGGCCAGCTCGACTGGGCTGCGCCCGAAATGGGCCTGACAGTAGACGGCCTCGTCGCGCGTCTCGGCCAGATGTGTGTGGACGTGAACGCCCTCGTAGCCGCGGGCCAGTGCGACGCTCTCGCGCATCAGGTCGGGCGAGACCGAGAAGGGCGAGCAGGGAGCCAGCACCACGCGCGTCATCGCGTAGCGCCGCGGGTCGTGATACGCCTCGATCACGCGCCGCGAATCGGCCAGGATCGCGCCCTCATCCTCCACCACGCTATCCGGCGGCAGCCCGCCGCGTGACTCGCCGACCGACATCGAGCCGCGAGCGGCGTGGAAGCGAAAGCCCATCTCGCGGGCGGCGGCGATCTGGTCGTCGAGCCGGCTGCCGTTGGGCCACAGGTACATGTGGTCGCTGCTGGTGGTGCAGCCCGAAAGCATCAGCTCGGCAATGGCGATCTTGGTGCTAACCGATACAGCCTCCGGCGTCAGGCCGGCCCAGATGGGATAGAGCGTGCGCAGCCAGGTGAAGAGGTCGGCATCCTGCGCGGCGGGCAGGTTGCGTGTGAGGGTCTGGTAGAAGTGGTGATGCGTGTTGACGAGGCCAGGCAGGATCACCATCTCGCGCGCGTCGAGCACTACATCCGCGCTCGCCGGCAGCTCCGTCGTCGGGCCGACCTGGCGGATCACGTTGTCCTCGGCATAGAGGCCGCCGCCGGCAATCTCGGCCCTGGCGTCGTCCATCGTGGCGAGCAGTGCGGCGTGCGTGACGAGCAGCGTTCGCGGCATGGTGGCGGGCTCTCCCCCTGTACTTTGTGGCGTGTGGTCGTCCACCAGCCTATCACATGCCACGAAGGCGCATGCATGCGTGCGCACTTCTACCCACCGCCTCAGCACGCGCGGTGCGCACGATGGAAGAAGCTTCGCGTCACGCCGTAGCATATGCTGGTCGCGCGGGGGAGCACGGACGCCACCGGATCAGCGCGGATCAGCAAGAACGGCTTGGCAAGGTCCGGGCAGCGTTGCGGACAGCATCATGGGAGGTGAGAGGATGAGCAACGTAGTCGTTTCCAAGCTCGTCACGCTAGATGGCGTGCTGCAAGGTCCGGCGCGAGCCAAGAAAGGCGGTGAAGAATGAACACCATCACATCGCGCGACGGCACTATCATCGCCTTCGATCGCATCGGCGAGGGGCCGGCGCTGATTCTGGTCGGTGGCGCGTCTAGCCAGCGCAAGGACGCAACGCCGATGGCCGAATACCTGGCTCCCAAGCTGCATTTCACCATCTACAGCTACGACCGCCGCGGGCGCGGCGACAGCGGAGACACCGCACCCTATGCCGTCGAGCGTGAGGTCGAGGACATCGCCGCCCTAATCGCCGATGCCGGCGGCTCGGCGTACGTCTTCGGCCACTCCTCCGGCGCTGTGCTGGCGCTGGAGGCCGCGCGCCTGCTGGGTAACGCGATCCCCAAGCTCGCGCTCTACGAGCCGCCCTTCATCGTGGACGACAGTCGCCCACCGGTGCCGCGCGATTACGTGGAGCACCTTGACGAGCTAATTGCAGCGGGGCGCCGCGGCGACGCGCTCGAATATATGATGACGCGGGCGGTAGGCATGCCGGCCGAGATGGTCGCCGCGATGCGCAGCGATCCGATGTGGCCGGGCTTGGAGGCGGTGGCGCACACGCTGGCCTACGACGGCACCATCATGGGCGACACCATGAGAGGCAATCCCGCTCCACTCAAGCGGTGGGCGTCGGTCACGACTCCAACGCTGGTGATGGACGGCGGCGAGAGTCCCGCGTTCATGCACAGCGGCGCGCGGGCGCTGGTGGATGTGCTGCCCCACGCGCAGTTGCGCACCCTCACCGGGCAGACCCACGGCGCGGCCCCAGAGGTGCTCGCGCCGGTGCTGGAGCAGTTCTTCCTCGGCCAGTGAGGAGAAGCCATGAGATTTCGTGCCGTCGTCCAACTGAATGGCAAGACCGCGACTGGCATCCAGGTGCCACCAGAGGTCGTTGCGAGCCTTGGAGCAGGCAAACGACCGTCAGTCCGCGTCACCATCAACGGGTATACCTACCGCAGCACCGTGGCGCCGATGGGAGGGGCGTTCATGCTCCCCGTCAGCGCGGAGGTCCGCGAAGGCGCCAGCGTAGCTGCCGGTGACGAGGTGGATGTTGACGTCGAGCTTGACGCCGAGCCGCGCGAGGTGAGCGTGCCGCCCGATCTCGCGCAGGCGCTGGCTGGTGACGCGGACGCCAGGCGCTTCTTCGATGGGCTGTCTTACAGCAATCAGCGGCGGATCGTGCTCTCCATCGATGATGCCAAGACTGCCGAGACGCGACAGCGACGCATCGCCAAAGCCGTCAGCATACTGCGCGAGGGCCGAACCTAGCCTCTGACCCGCTCCAGCCAGGCTCGCATATCCGGCTCATGCTCCTCGTGGAAGTGGCCGAAGAGCGCCGCGCCGGTCAACGGGAAATCCTCGGCGCCCAGCCAGGGGAAGCGGGCGGGGTCAAGCAGGTCCGCGGCGGGGAAGGCGTCGAGCGTCGCCACCAGTTGCTCGAAGACCTCGCGCGACTCGCGCAGCACATCGGCGAGCGGACGGCCGCGGTCGGCGGCGTAGAACCACGCGTTGATCTCGTCGTCGGTCTGAAGCTGCGGCGGCCAGGGAGGCGGGGGTGATGGCTCGTGGCGCAGCGCTGCCTGGAAGCGCCCCACCGTGCGGCGTCTCCAACTGGTCAGATGGGCGACGATGTCCTTGATTGACCATTCGCCCGCGATGCCTGGCTGGGTCATGTGCTCCTCGCCGATGTCTTTCAGCAGCGCCTCCCAGCCGGCCTGCTCGGCCCGCAGATCGTCGAGGAGCTGTGCTTTGCTCGCGGTGCTGTCCATATTCATGTGTCCGTCATGTCCTCCCGATGCTGATCCACGCTAGCGTGTCGTTCTCCTGGTCCCCATCTCCTCGCGCCGTGCGGCGCGCCCGATGGAAGCCTATGCGCAGTATGCCATGCAAAGGGGGCAAATCATGTCCTGATTTCTGACTCAGGCTCGCGGTCAGGAGAAGAAGATCAGTAGCGCATCCCGTCGCCTCGATCAGCGACGAGCGCGTGATGAGGCCGGACCCGAAACCGTCGTTCGCGCATGTGCTCCACGGCATGTTTGCGCCAGGGTGGTAACTTCAGATTGCTACAGCCAGCGCACCTCGCGTGAATCCGAGATGCTTCGTGCTTGGCTTGGTGCGGGCCACGCACTGATGTGGATGGACCGGAGGAGACGACGATGGACGCAGTCGTTCTGAGCAAAAGCGATCTCGAGCACAGCGGGAACTCGTATGACTTCCAGGGATACCTGCACGGCGCGACCCATGTCTCGTTTCTTTGGGTAGACATGCCGCCGGGCGACGGCCCGCGACTGCACAAACATCCCTATGAAGAAGTCTTTATCATCCTCGAGGGCCGCTCCACCTTCACGGTTGGCGCGACAACGCTCGAAGCCGAGGCCGGTCAGATTGTCATCGCCCCGCCCAACACGCCGCACAAATTCATCAACACTGGCTCGGGGCCGCTGCGGCAGATTGACATTCACACGAGCGACCGGTTCATCACAGAGTGGCTAGAGGACTGAGGGGGTCGGCTGTCAGCCGCGATAGCCTCTTTGGCCGCCCCATATGCATGACGGCGCATCGGCCAAGAGACGACGCGAATGTGTTATACCAGGATGTAACAGAGTCGCGCGGCCTCGTCCGCCGCGCCGTCGTGTAGCGCGATCCCGTTCCATCGCATTTGCGCCGGCCGTTCGCGCCCGCGAGCCATTCGCTGTGTGCTGCTGCCCGCGCCGCGCCGCGGACCTCCGCCGCGTCCGTCCCTCATCCGCCGTCACATCGAGGAGGCATCGCACCATGGAAACGCCGCAGACCCCGCTGGATTTCATGCGCCGCAGCCGGCGCCTCTACCCCGACGCCGAGGCCGTCGTGGATGGCGACCTGCGCCTGACCTACGAGCAGCTCGGCGACCGCTGCGACCGCTGGTCGGCGGCGCTGCAGCGCCTGGGCGTGGCGCAAGGGGATCGCGTGGCGTACATCGCGCCCAACACGCACGCGCAGCTTGAATCGTTCTACGCCGTGCCGCAGATCGGCGCCGTGCTGGTGCCGATCAACTACCGCCTCACGTCCGACGACTTCGCCTACATCATCGGCCACTCCGGCGCCAAAGTCGTCTGCGCCCACAGCGATTACCTCGCCGCGGTGGATGGCATCCGCGACCGCATCCCCGGCGTCGAGCGCTACGTCGCGCTGGAGGGCGAGGCCCCCGGCTGGCTCAGCTACGAACAATTGCTTGCCCAGGCGCCGGCCGACTTCGAGCGCCCCGAGATCACCGAGCACGACCTGATGACCATCAACTACACGAGCGGCACCACCTCGCGGCCCAAGGGCGTGATGATCACCCACCGCAACGCCTATATCAACACCGTCGGCACGCTGATCCACGTCCACATGACGCCCTCCGACGTGTACCTGTGGACGCTGCCGATGTTCCACGCCAACGGCTGGACCTTCGTCTGGACGGTGACGGCGGCGGGCGCCAAGCAT
>DASVAA010000176.1:0-8504 GCA_036376595.1 Ktedonobacterales bacterium
ACGACCACGCTCGCCAACCCTGAGATCGTCGAGAGCATCCGCCATCACGTCCAGAGCGAGAAGCTCGCGCAGGGCGAGGTGCCCCGTCCCCTGTCGCCCGAAGAGATCGAAGAGATCAAGGCGTTTGGCAGCGTCGAGTGAGTGACCACGACCCGAGTAGCCCCAGCCGTCCCTGGGGCTACTCACGTGAGTCCTGACGTGCCCCGCGGGGGTCGCTTCAGCGCTTCCGGCGGGGGTCAAATCTGGGTAATGTCGACGGTGGCGAGCAGCGTGTCCTCATCGAGTTGCTTCACCGTGTAGGGCAGCCTGCCGCGCACGAGGGCATGCACCGCGCATTCGTTGTTGCCGCGCACATAGCCGATGAAGGTCGTGTAGCCGCGGTGGTGGGCGTACATCGCCAGGCGATACACCAATTGCGGACCCAGGCCGCGTCCCTGCCAGCGATCGGCGACCACCTCTGCCACCTCGGCCACCAGCGGGCGGACGTGCTCATAGCGCGCGACCGCGATGATCTCCTGATCCGGACTTGCCACGTCATCTGCATCCGCTGTATTGGTCGCCACGAAGGCCATGCGCTGGTCGCCGTCCACGTACGTGAGCCATGCCGCCAGCGCATCGGGAAACCCGACCAGCAGGTGGCCAAAGCGGAGATAAAGCGTCCTGGAGGAGAGGTTGAGATGGAACGTGCGCAGCCGCTGCTCGTCGTCGTCGCGGATCGGCCGCACCATGACCATCACGCCGTCGCGTAGGGTGCAGGGACCAGTGAGCGCTGCGAGCAGACCCACCGCCCCAGCAGATGGACGCTGCGCCATCAGAGACGCTGGCGGAGATGATGCTGGTTCGCCAGCACCTTCTGCGAAGGGCAAGGAGTGCATGACTGCCTCCTGGGTGCACTTGGTACCACCGTGCCGCGCGCCACACAACCGCTTGATGGGCTGTCCTAGACACGCACCCCACCGTGCTCCCGCCACCAGCCACCAACCAGCCACCACTCCCTGCCGTCACAATCACAGTCACATCATGCCGCCTCACACTATACCACTTCTGGACACCGCACGCGGGCGTGCAGCAGTGTGCGCGCGGTGTGGTACGATTCAGACAGACGGCGCGCGGCGCCGTCGCTTACGTGGAGGGGACAGCATGCGCTATAAGGTCTTCCCCAGGTATCGGCGGCCTTCGGTCAGCACCCTGCTCGGCATCACGCGCGCCAAGCGGCGGTTCAAGACGGCGACGGGCTACTACGCGGCCACCCGCTGGACCCGCGCCCCATACAACTTCAAGCGGCGGATGCTGCGCCGCGCCGGCTACTACAGCGGTCCGATGAAGCTGTTCCGCTTCCTGCGGCGCTCGATCTAGGCCAGCTCGCTAGACAGCTTGGTGAGCGTCAGGAGGTCGCCGGCCCACAGCAGCCCGTCGAGCGAGCGACGCTCGTCGGGTGTGAGCGCTCCGGCTTGTGCCCGTTCGCCCAGCTCATGCGCGCGAACGACAAGGGATGAGGGTAACTGAAAGTTGGCGATCTCGGCGGGAGTGGGCCGGCGCGCGAAGAACTCGGCCAGTACGACCGTCACGTCGGTCGCGTCAGCGTCCTGTGCTGGACCGGATTCCGACACCGCATCCCGCTTCTGGGCCATAGCAACAACTCCTCCGCTCAAGGCGGAGCAAGAGGCAAAAGTTGCGACGCCTGTGCTCCTCGCGAGCCAGTGTAGCACATCACACGGCCCGCATAGCGTCCGCGCTCGATCAGCAAGTGTGGAAGAGCTGCTTGTGGCTGGGTAACAGCACAGTCTACTCCGCGAGCTTGCCGGCGACGTACTCTACGATGGCGCCCACCGTCTCGAAGTGCTCGGGCTGTAGCTCGCTCTCCGGGATGGTGATGCCGTAGGTCTCTTCGAGGAAGAGCACCATCTCCACCACGCCGGTCGCGTCCAGAATCCCCTGCTCGATCAGCGGCGCGGCGTCGTCCAGGCTCGATCCGTCGTCGCCGAAGAGAAAATTCTGCCCGATGAAGTCGCGGATCTGCGCGCACAGCAGCTCCACGTCCACTACGTCGTTCACCACTGGCCTGCTCCCTCTCACGTCGCGCATCGCCGATCGCCTATCGCACGCCCCGCGAGCGGCATCCACACGCTCTCGCACCACGCTCACCGCCATTGCACCCCGCTCCCAGCGCGGTGGCCGTATGGTACACCCACCGGACCTCAGCCGCATCCCTCCTCGCCCAGAAGTACGCCGCGCAGGCGGCGCGACTCACCACGGCGATCCCTGCGGACAGATGCGGTCTCTTCCCGCCAGTGGCGGACAGTTCCGGGCGCGAGCTGGCGTCCAGGCGGCGCTGGGACTTGCAATATGGAAAATATGTTCTATACTTGACTGCATCCGAAGCCAGCGGCGATACACACGCAGCGGCGCGGCGGGTCGGACGCCGCTCTCCCCCGTGGCAATCCGCGGGGCGCGGGCGGCGTCCGCGTCTACTCGGCGTCAGGGCGAGCACGACGGGAAGGAGTGGAAGGGCAATGGATCGAGCAGCAGGGCGAGTCGGACGGGTGGGACGGGCGCAGGTGCAGCGCCGCGCCGCGGTGGCCGTGTCGGAGAGTACGGCGAAGCAGGAGTTGGAGCCGGAGCTGGAGCTGGACGTTGCGCCGGCCGCGTCCGCGGATGAGGCGGAGGTGCGGAGTGACACGCGCGTGGCGCTGGACTCGCCGCCGGACGCCGCGACGATGCCGCATGAAGAAGCGGATGGGCTGGCGCCCGAGGTGTTGGGCGTGCCGGAGATTACGCGTGTGGGCTACGCGCCGATCGTGCGGGTGGATGCGGCGCGGCGCGAGATCGAGCTGTGCGCCACGAGCGAGGCGGTGGACTCGTACGGCACGGTCTTCGACTACCAGGCCAGCAAGGCAGCGTTCGCGCGCTGGATCGGCAACGTGCGCGAGATGCACGCGCGGCGCGCGGTGGGCCGGCGCGTGGCGGTGCGCTACGACGACGGCGCGCGGCGTGTCTACGTGCGCGTGCGCATCTCGGCCGGCGCGCACGATACCTGGGAGAAGATCGGCGACGGCACGCTGCGTGGGGCGAGCATCGGCGCCAGCAACGTGGCGTGGACCTTCCAGACGCGGCGGGTGGCGGGGCGCGACCAGGTGGTGCAGGTCGCCACGGCCTACGAGCTGGTGGAGCTGAGCCTGGTGGATAACCCCAGCAATCCCGACGCGCTGGGCATCACCATCGTGCGCGCGGCGGCGCCGGTGGAGGCGCTGCTGGCCGAGCTGGACGACACCGCTGTTGTGGATGGGGGCACGGAAGGAGCCGGCCCCCGGGGCGGGGATGGGGATACGGTGAACGCGGAGGGCGCGGAGGTGCGCGGAGGACGCGGAGAGGGAGCAGAGAGATTCACCACAGAGGAAACGGAGGGAACGGAGGAGAGAGCAGAGCGAGGAACCGCAGAGGACGCAGAGGGCGCAAAGGATCGCAGAGGCTTCGGCGGGGAGATCGAGAAGGCAGGGCGGCAGGCTGTGGTCGCCGAACACGACTCGGCGCACGACCCGCGCGATGAGAAGCGGCCAGCCCAGCGGGCGCGGGGACCGTTCAGCGGCAATCCCGCGGGCGTGCCGGATATGGGAGTGCCGGAGCGTGCGCCGGAGCCAGCGCCATCAGAAGCGGGAATGCCCGCGGCGGGCAACGCGCGCGAGCGCTTCCACGCGGCGGCACGTGGCATCCTGCTGGGCTGCGGCTGCGGACTCTGCGAGGCGGCGCTGGCCGCGCTGGGGTCGCCGGATGCCGCCGCGGTCGCGGGAGCGATGGAAGAGCGTGCGGGCGGCAGCGGAACATCGGGCACCGTGCGCGAGGCGGCGCTGGCGCGAGCGGTGGCGGCGGGACTGGCGGCCGAGGCGCGGCAGGTGGAGCGCATGGAGGCGAGCGTGCGGGCACTGGGCGATGCGCTGCACGCGGCGATGGGCGGCATGGGCGCAACGCTGGATACCTCACTCGGCGATCTGCGCACCCGGCTGGAGCGCATCGAGGCGCAGCCGCTGCCCGGCGGTCCGGCCCTGCGCGCGGTCGAGAAGTCGCATGCGCTCGCCCCAGCGGTCGCATCCCATGCGGCGCCAGTCAGTCCGGCTGAGCAATACCGCGCGCTGGAGGCGCTGGCCGGCAAGCTCAGCGATCCCCAGGCGCAGATCGCCGTCGCCGCGGAGCTGATCCGCCTGCGCGCCCGCGAAGGGAGGTGAGGGCAGGGGGACGGAGAACGCGGAGCACGCGGAGATTCGCGGAGCACGCGGGAGGAGAAAGAGGGGACGGGAGAACGCGAAGGGCGCGAAGTAAACACGAAGATCGCGAAGGAGAGAGAGCAGAGGAGCCGAAAAGGATGGGTGTGGCAGCGGAGGACGCGGGCTGAAGTCCCGCGGCTAATCCCGGATGGCGCACGGATAGTAGGGCGAGGACGCGGGTTGAAGACCCACGGCTAATCCCGGTTTGGAGTCGGGGAGATTCCGAGTCGAGAACGCATGGATACGAGCGTGAGCCTAGAGGTTCTTCCTGCCGAGCACGATCATGCGGCCTGTTGGGATTGGAGATTAGCCGCGGTGCTTCAGACCGCCCCGTCCAATCTCCGACCAAGCCGCCATTCGGTTCGGGGATTCGCCGCGGTGCTTTAGACCGCCTCGCGCGCTCCACGCTCCGCATGCCCAGCGGCCCTGACCGCTTCCGCCGTTTCGTAGGGGCGCGATGCGCATGCGCCCGGCGCGCATCAACCACACATGCGCCATATCAACCGATGGATTGCACAGACCCAGAAAGGACGCGATACCCGTGAGCGCACCGCTCTACGCGCCGGCCCAGGCCGGCACCACGATCACCGACGAGACCGTCGCCCTGGTGCGCCAGGCGATGGCCGACACCACACGCAGCATCACCACCGCCAGCGGCTTGATCGGCTACGAGCTGGAGACGCCGGCCAAGGTCGTCGTCCCGGTGATCACACCGCTGGTCAACATGCTCCCGCGCCGTCGCGGCAGCGGCGTGGATATCGTCCACTGGAAGGCGATCACCAGCTTCGACACCGCGCGCAACTGGGGCGTGCTGGCCGAGGGCGGCACGCCCAGCCAGGTCAGCTACGCCGTCGCCGCGATGCAGAACACGCAGCAGACGATCTCGCTGATGAACCAGGTCACGTTCCAGGCGCAGTGGCGCGGCCGATCCCTGGAGGCTGACGTGCGCGCCCGGCGCATCGCCGAGCTGCTCTATCAGCTCAAGATGACCGAGGAGCGCTGGGTGCTGGGCGCCAGCGCCTACCTGATGGTGCCGCCCGCGCCCGTGCTGGCGACCGCGGCGAGCGGCGGGACGGTGGCCGCCGGGACGTACTGGGTGAAGGTGACGGCCAAGAACGCGCAGGGCGAGACGACCGGCTCCGGCGCGGCCAAGATCGTCACCACCGGCTCGACCTCGACCATCGCAATCACCATCTTCACCGTCCCCAACGCGACGCAGTACAACGTCTACATCGGCTCCGGCGCGTCGCAGCCGGCGGATAGCGCGCTGTGGCTGCAAGCCGGCATCTCCGGCGCCAACGCGCCCCAGCCCAGCGTCGGCGCGACCGTCACGCTGGCCGACGGCGCCACGGTGATGCCCTCCGGCGAGGTGACGCCGGCCTACGTCACCGTCACCCTCACCGCGCCGCCCGCGACCAGCGGCACCGCGCTCTCGTCCGTCGCCGCGAACAGCGCCAAGACCTACGTGGACGGCTCCGGCAACCTGCTGATGTGGGACGGGCTGATCGCGCAGGCGCTCAACAACGCCAGCACCGCCAACGGGGCGACGCTGGGCGCGCAGGTGGCGCAGCCGGCGGGGACGGACGGCAAGCTCGCGCTCGCCGACATTGACAATCTGCTGGCGGGGATGTACCTGCAGGCGGCGGGCGACCCCGATTACATGGTGATGAATCCGCTCGACAACGTGCGGCTGACCAACCTGGTGGTCGGCGCGGGACAGTTGCGCTACGTGGTGCAGGCCGGCGACAGCGCGGACCAGGGCCAGCTCACGGCGCAGTACCGCGTCACGCGCTACCTCAACAAGTCCACCGGCAAGGAGATTCCGATCGTCCTCGACCGCTACTGCCCGCAGGGGCATATCGTCTTCCTGCCGCTCTCGATCCCCTTCCCGGTGCCGGAGATTTCCAACGCGGTGGAGATCGAAACCAACCAGGAATACTGGGGCGTAGACTTCGCGATCACCGACAGCAACTACAAGTTCGCCGATTATGTAGACGAGACGCTGAAGGTCTACTTCCTCGGCGGGCTGGGCGTGCTGCGCGGCATCTACCCCAGCTTCTGATCGGGTGGTCCTTACCCTCGGCCCCCTCTTCCGCCCCACGGGGAGAGGGGGTTTCGTGTGTTACGGCGCCTTCGCCTCGACCTCTGGCTCCAGCGGCGTGTGCCGATAGGTCGCCACATCCGGCTGCGCCATCCAGTAATCGCCGCCATAGAGGATAATGGTGGCCTCAGCCTCCAGACCCGGCTCCCACAGCAGTACCCGCTCGCCTTCGCAGAGCGGCGGCAGGCCGTATTCCGCTTCGGTCCCAACCCTTGCGAGCTTCACCAGGTCAACCGGCTCACTCATGAGCGTGTTGAAGTCCACTTCGATGCGCTTCATATCAGGTTACTCCATACCATTACGGTGTCGCGAAAGGGTTGGGCCGCTGCCGAAACGTCGCACTGAGCGCGCGGGCCGCATCATCGGGCAGTGCGCGCAATGGAATCCCGTTTGCATCGTACAACACGGCGAAGGTGTGGTGATAGCCTTTGCCGGGACTCCTGACGAGGCGCATCGCATAGCCGAGCGGGGTGAGCGTGGCCGCCAACTCGTCATCAGTGGCAACGCTTATCTGCGGGTGCGGAAACTGCCCTGCTCGCGCCAAATCGTCTACCGACTTGCCGGGCGCATACTGGACTGACATTCCGTAGAGACCGGGCACCCCCGCATGCTCTCTGTAGCCTCGAATCAAAGACCTTGCGGCAGCCACACCAGCGCGCACAACCCAATCCATCTCGCCCTCGACAGCAAGCGGTCCTACTTCTCCCTACGGCACAGCGTCCGGCTACGCGTGGATGCCGCGATCTTCATCTATGAGGTCCGCCGCGGTGCGGGTGTCATGCGTTGGGTGCTGGCGCTCCTCTTCCTCGTAAAGCTTCTGCACACGCAGCCGAGCCTCGCGCGCCTCCTCAAGCTCGAGAAGCTCGCGTTCCTCTTGTTCAGCCTGCTCAGCGCGCTGCGCACGCTGCTCCTCGTTGGGCTGCCGCTGCGCCATGTCGTGCTCCATTCGCTCTCCTGCCTGCCTCGCCCATCGTACCCCGAAACACGAGAGCGTGCAAGGGGTCTGCCACGCTCTCCGCGTGCCTTCTCTTCTCGTCCTCCGCGTTCTCTCATCCCCTCTCACGCCTCCACGTCCGCCTCCACCTTCACCCCCACCGCCGCTAGCAGGTCCACCCGCGCCGCCAGCTCGTCCACCAGGCGCACCGTCTCGACGCTCACCGTCACCACGCGCTTGATCAGCCGCACGATGTATTCGGGGTCGTCGGGCCGGTTGGGATCGGTGACGATGCCGCTGCGCTTGTCCTCGCTCACCTGGTACTGGTCCACGATCCACTCCAGCGCCGAGCGGTTGCCCAGCCGGTAGCGCGACACCTCGGCAGGGATGCCCTCCAGCGTCAGCCAGTCGTTGTAGACCAGCGCCGTCTTATCCGCGCTGAGCTTCATCTTCTTTGTGCGCCAGTCCGCCCGCTCGCCCGGCGTCTCGCGCATCACCAGCGGCCACTCCCGCGCCTGCTCGTAGCCCAGGTGCAGCGCCAGCAGCTCCCCGCCGATGCGCACGCAGGTGTTGAAGAGATCAACCGCAGAGGACGCAGAGGACGCAGAGGAGGAGACAGAGGGGTTCACCACAGAGGGAACGGAAGAAACGGAGGTAGAGCGGGGACCCCCGGCCTCTGGCACAGTGCCCTGCCTGGATGTAGCGGCGAGGCCTGCCTCGCCTTCTGCGTCCTCTGCGTCCTCTGCGTCCTCCGCGCCCTCCGCGTTCTCCGTATCCCCCGTCACCCCAACCAGCGGGATGCGCGGCAGCTCGCGCTTGAGGTTCTCGGCGTAGCGCGCGCGGTAGGCGGGGTGGTGCAGCATGGCGTAGACGTAGGCGAAGATGTCGCGCCGCGTGACCGCCGGACCGTACGCCGCCTGGAAGCGCGCCAGCGCCCAGTCGGTGATGTTCTCGCGCCGGTTCGTTCCGTCCTCGTCGTAGGTGTACAGCGGGAAGCACTGAAAGGCATCCGTGGACGCAAGGAGATGTAAATCCGGGATGATGTTGGACGCCATAACGCCAAAGAGGGAACGATGGCCGTGGTCGCTGATGGCGATCACCACGTTCTCCGACTCGGCCGACCGCGAAGGAAAAATGCGGCTGAATAGCGCATAAGCGTCATCAAGCAGGGTGCTGTAGTAGAGCAACTGTTTCGTAAACGGCCGATAGA
>DASVAA010000177.1:0-22964 GCA_036376595.1 Ktedonobacterales bacterium
CTCTGCGTCCTCTGCGTCCTCTGCGTCCTCTGCGTCCTCTGCGTCCTCTGCGTCCTCTGCGTCCTCTGCGTCCTCTGCGTCCTCTGCGTCCTCTGCGTCCTCTGCGTCCTCTGCGTCCTCTGCGTCCTCTGCGTCCTCTCTCTCTGCTCTCTCTGCTCTCTCCTTCTTCGCGTCCTTCGCGTGTCCTTCGCGTTCTCCGCGTTCTCCGTTCCTAGTGCAATGTGGCGCGGCGGACGGGAGCGGGGGCTGGCACGGCGGTGACGTGGACGGCCTTGACCACGGGATCGATGTCGAGCAGCACTTTGATCGTGCCGTGGGTGGCCTTGTCGCGCGCGGTGCGCAGGGCGTAGCGCAGCTCGCGCAGCGGAAAGCGATGGGTGACGAGCCGCTGCGGTGTCAGCTTGCCCTGGCGGATGAGCGCCGCGGCGAGGGAGAAGGTGGCGATGCGGCCGCCGCTCTGGCCACTCCAGTCCAGCAGCTCCGATCCACCGGGCCAGCTTTCGGAGCCGTGGCCCGCGGCGCCAAAGAGCTGAATCTCGCGCTGCCAGACCGGCGTGAGGTCGAGGTGCATCGGCGTGAGGCGCATGCCCGTCTGCACGACCGCGCCGCCCGCGCGCACCCAGCGCAGCGCCCGCTGGAGCGTCTCGGCGGTGCCGATGGTGTCATAGATTACGTCGAAGCCGCCGGCGAGCACCTCGGTGGCGTGACGGCCGGCGTAGTGGCGTCCGCCGGTGATGCGCGCGGCCTCGGTGGCGCGGTCGTCGCGCCGCAGGATGTGCATCGCGCCCAGGCGCTCGGCAAGCTCTGCCTGGAAGGAATAGCGCGCCAGCACGGTGACGGCGGAGCGCGGCGCGAGCGTGCGCAGCGTCTGGGTGGTCAGCAGACCCATCGTGCCGGCGCCGATCACCAGCACGTTGTCACCAGGCTGCGGCTGGTGGCGCAGCACCGCGTGGATGGCGGCGGCGCAGGGCTCCAGCAGCGCGGCCTGCTCGTGGGTCAGCTCGTCGGGCACGAGGAAGAGCTGGCGCTCGTGGAGCAGCATCTCGTCGCCCCAGCCGCCGCCGACGGATTGCAGCCCCGGCAGATAGCGGTTCTCACAGAGGGTGTAGTTGCCGGCGGCGCAGCTTGCGCAGGGCGGCTCGATGTCGCGCGTGGCGCAGCACTGGTCCACCTGGTACGCCACGCGGTCGCCCACGCGCAGGAACTCCACATCGGGACCCAGCTCGACCACCTGCCCGCAGACCTCGTGGCCCAGGAAGAGCCGTTTGGGCTGGGGCAGCGCCGCGAGCGCGATGTGGGCGTCGCGCTGGAGGTGGACCGCGGCGAGGTCGGCGCCGGAGATGCCAGCGATGGCGTTGCGCACGCGCACCCAGCGCCTCCCCGGCGGCGTCGGGCGGCGGATCGTCCCCGTGCGCAGCGGCGCGAACCGCCCGTAATACGCGCGGCGCGAGAGGTGGGCCGCGGCACGGGTCCAGGCGGCGCGGCTGGGCCGGGTATCGAGATAAGCGCTCCACATGCGGCGGTACCACTCATCCTGCTCATTGGCCCGTCCCGCACGCGCCTCAACGGCATGTCGGGTCGGACGGCAGCCAGCGTAGCACAGGAGGCGCCGCCAGACAACCTGAGCGGCCCGGTTGGGCCAGCCCCCGTCTCGATCACATGCGGCCATTCGCATGGATGCGCGACTGCGCCGGGGGTCTGGGCGCAGCCTAGGTCGGCGGTTCCTCAATGGCGTCGAGAATTGGCGTCGCCAGGAAGATACGCCCCCAGGAGCGTCCAGTGATTTCCTCAAGGATACCCTGCGATTGCAGCAGCATGACTGCCGCTCGCGCTGCTGGATGGGAGACCCCAAGTGTGGCGGCGGCGCGAGCAATGGTGACATAGGGATTCATGAAGAGTTCGTCAACAAGAGCTTGGGCAGTTGGCTTGTTCCGAAGGCCCAGGCGGTATCGCTCGCGCAGATCCATCAACCTGCTAGCTTGTTTGACAGCCTCGGTAGCCGTTTCTGTCACACCCGTTAGGAAGAAGTGAAGCCATCCTAGCCAATCCCCTTCAGTCCTGATGTGCTGTAGCAGCGTGTAATAGTCTCTGCGATGCGCCTCGAGGTAGGCAGAGAGATAAAGGAGCGGCTGTGAGAGTCGGCCACGTTCAATCAGGAAGAGGGGAACGATTAGTCGTCCAAGTCGCCCATTCCCATCGATGAACGGGTGGATCGTCTCGAATTGCGCGTGGATAATGCCGCACTGGACGAGATCAGGCATGGTGTCTCGGACGTGTAGGAAGCGCTCCCAATTGGCGAGAAGCTCATCCAGACGGTCTGGCGGCGGCGGCACATATTCTGCCTGCTCGATGCTAGCGCCTGCCGGCGCGATCCAGTTTTGCACGAGGCGGAACTCGCCGGGATGGGCTTGATCGCCGCGCACGCCCGCCATGAGGCGCTCGTGCATCTCGCGTACGAGGCGGAGAGAAAGTGGCAGCGTCGCGAGGCGGCCAATGCCATGATCAAGGGCTAGCACGTAGTTGCGTACTTCTCGAACGTCCTCGTCCGTGCTGTTGGTGATCTCCTCCTCCACCTCATCGCGGAGTACATCAGAGAGACTGGCGCGCGTCCCTTCAATGCGCGACGAGAGTACGGCCTCACGGCGCGTATATGGGACAATCAGCAGGTGGGGATTGGGGAGGTGACGGCCGAGACCCGAAAGCTCGCTCAGAGCGGCATCAGCTCGCGAGAGAGCAAGTACCACCCGACTGTCATATGCCACCTCAGGAGGGAGTAATGCCGGCAGAAAGGCGACTTGACCGTTCAATGTCGGTACGAGTGCCCCTGCTGCCTTCGATGTGAAGTCGGAGGCGTTCATGGATACGTCTCCATCGCTTTGATACATCAGTTACAATGTCCGCGGAGCTTTGTAAGAGTATAGCATGAAAGTTACAAAGCGCGAGCCTTGTGGCAGGCGCAACGTCGCAACTGACCAGGGGAGTTGTGGGCCACATCGCGCGAGGAGGGTCCCGCAGCCGTCTTGAGCAGCGTGCGCGGCTCGTCGCGCAGGGCGTCACGGATGCGGTGGACATGCTCGGGGAAGGTGTTGGCAGGGAGGGCGTCGGGGGGCGAAGAAGCGCACCGCGTCGCTCTCGTCGCTGGTGGCGAGCGCGCCGCCGGTCACACGACAGACGAAGCCGAAGATGATCTCGTCCTTGCGCGGCGCCCAGCTATAGATGCCAGCCAGCCGCTCGACCGCGACGTCGAACCCCGTCTCTTCGCGCACCTCGCGTGCGACCCCCTCCCACGGCGTCTCGCCGCTCTCCAAGCCGCCACCGGGCTGGCACCACCAATCACAGTCAGTGCGATGGACCTGCAGCACGCGCCCCTCGCCGTCGGTGATGGTGGCGAAGACGCCAATCTGAAATCTCATCGTCGTGTCCGATCCAAGCCACCGCTCCTGGAGTTGCGAGACTATCAATTCAGGGGAGCAACGTCAAGCATGTGGCCGCATCAGGCTTGATCCAACCGCTGTGCGCAACACGCGCTACAATCGTGGACTGGGGAGCGGCGCCCAGGAGGAGCGAAGATGGCACAACTGATCGCGGTGGAGATTCCGGTCGCGCATGGCCGGCTGGAGGGGCTGCTGCGCCTGCCCGACGCCGAGTCCACCGATGCGACAGCGCCAGGCATGGCGGTCGTCGTCTGCCATCCGCTGCCCACGGGCGGCGGCACGATGCACACCAAAGTTGTCTTTCGCATCGCGCAGGCGCTCGGCGAGCTGGGCATGCCGGTGCTGCGCTTCAACTTCCGCGGTGTGGGCCGCAGCACGGGGACCTTCGACGGCGGGCGTGGCGAGGCGGACGACGTGCGCGCGGCGCTCGACGACCTGGCGCGGCGCTACCCCGGTCTGCCACTCTGCCTTGCCGGGTTCTCGTTCGGCTCCAAAGTCGGGCTGCCGGTGGGCTGCGCCGACGACCGCGTGCGCCAGCTCATCGGCGTGGGCGTGCCGGTCGCGTCGCTCCACGTCAGCCAGCTCGCGGGCTGCGACAAGCCGAAGCTGATCGTGCAGGGCGCACGCGATCAGTATGGTCCCCTGCCAGAGCTGGAGGCGTGGTTCGCACAGTTGCCCGAGCCGAAAGCGCTGGCGGTGGTCCCCGACGCCGATCACTTCTTCACCCACCAGCAGCAGCAGCTCCTCGACGCGATCCTGGCGTACTTCCGCTCTGGCGCCTCCGCGCTTACGCCGCTGGCTGGGTAGTAGCCAGGTGTGCCAAAGCCCATGCAAAGGATGCACGCGACAAATTGGCGATGCTACAATCGGCCACGATGCACCCCGCGCGCGCGTACGCTCCTGACGCGGAAAGGGCCATGCCGATGCACCCCACGGAACTGCGGGTCCAGCCGCCCGTGCTTGAGGCCTACTCCGACCTGCCGCTCTACAACACCAAGGCCGTCGTCCACCAGACCGGCGTGCCGGCGCCGACGCTGCGTGCCTGGGAGCGGCGCTACGGCATCCTCGCGCCCCGCCGCGGCGAGAACGATTACCGCCTCTACTCCGAGCGTGACATGATCCTGGTTGGCTGGCTGCGCGAGCGGGTCGAGAACGGCATGACCATCAGCCAGGCCATCGCCCTGATGCGCACCCTCGAACCGGCGCGCCGCCGCAGCCGCCGTGCCCGCGCCGCCGAGACCGCGAATGCCGCGGTGCAATCCATCCAGCCGGCCCGCGTGCCCGACTTCTACGCGCTCAATAGCCTCTCCAGCGTGCTCCAGGAGCACTTCGCGCAACTGCGCGAGCAGGAAGCGGTGCGCACGATTGCGCAGGCGCTCGCGGTGTACAGTGTAGAAGAGACCTGCCTCCATCTGCTGCAGCCGGCGCTGGTCGAGATCGGCCGCCGCTGGGCAGAGGGGTCGGTCGGCGTGACGGTCGAGCACTTTGCCGCGGCGGTGATCCGCACGCTGCTCGACGGCCTGTTCCGCAGCGCGCCGGCAAGCGAGGGTGGGCCGCTGGTGCTGGTCGGCTGCGCCGAGGGCGAGCTGCACGAGCTGGGCGCCCTGATGCTGGCGCTCTTCCTGCGGCGTGCCGGCCTGCGTGTGGCCTATCTGGGCCAGAGCGTCGCGGGGGAAAGCCTCGCGGCGACGGTTGCCGCACTGCGGCCGTCGTGCGTGGCCCTCTCGGCGACGGTCGAGGGGCACGTGCCCGCGCTGGCGGAGGCCGCGCGGCAGCTCGCAATCCGGCCCGGTGCGCCGTTCTTCTGCTTCGGCGGACAGGCCTTCGAGGCGCACCCTGAACTGGCACAGGACATCGGGGGCGGTTGCTTCGGCGGCGACGCGCGCCGCGCGGTGGACGAGATCAAGCGAAGGCTGGTGGTGGCATGGCGCTAAGGACGACGCGGCGGCCGCCGACCGATACCGATCGCTCCAACGATCAGACTGTGTCGCGGACCGCCACGCCGCAAGTGCCGGAGCGCATGGGGCGTTTCTTCCGGAGCATCCCCGCCTATGCCTACTTCGGCGCCGCGCTCAACCTCGCCGCCTGGATCTCGTCCTGGGCGCGGATCGGCCCCTGGGCGTACACCTTTTTCGCGCTGTGGCTCGGCTTCATCCTGGTGCTCGACGGCCTCAACGTGGCGGTCACCGGCAGCTCGCCACTGCGCCGCGGTAGGGCGCTCTTCGTGTTGATGTTCGGAGTGTCGAGCGTTTTCTGGTGGGTTTTCGAGGGCCTCAATGTGCCGGTGCAGAACTGGCACTACGTCTTCGATCATCCCTACTCGCCGTTGGCGTACTTCCTCATCGCCTCGCTCAACTTCAGTACCGTGCTGCCCGCGGTGATGGAGATCGCCAGTCTCTACACCAGCATCCCCGCGCTGCGACCGCGCCTCGGACCCGCCGCGCACCAGGATGTGCCGCGCGCCCGCCCGCGGACGATCGCGCTGCTGCTGGCGCTGGGCACGGTGATGCTGGTGCTGCCGTTTCTGATGCCACAGGTCTTCTACGGGCTGGTCTGGCTGTGCCTGGTGTTCTTGCTGGACCCGATCAACCACCTGTTCGGGCGCAAATCCGCGCTGGCGCATCTGCTGGCGCGGGACTGGCGCTTCCTGGTGGCGCTGCCACTCTCTGCCGTCACCTGCGGCTTCTTCTGGGAGATGTGGAACTCGCTGGCGCTGCCCAAGTGGTACTACACGATCCCCTTCGCAGACCGCTTCCCGCACCTCTTCGAGATGCCACTGCCCGGCTACCTGGGCTATCTGCCCTTTGCGCTGGAGCTGTTCGCGATGTACCAGCTCGCGCTGCTGGTGCTGCGTATCCGCGACGACAACCTCACGTTCTGACAGTATTATAGCCCGCTTGCTGGCACTCTGGCGGCCAATGGTGTATACTGCCGTGGCCCCTCGTACCTGGCGCCGAATCGCGCCCGGCGAGGGCATTTGTATGCCGCTGTATGCCGCGCGAGAGATCACAGAACTGGGTCTCCGGCCGCGACAGGCGATGGCGGCAGAGCGGCGTGGCACGCCGCGTGCGTGGTATGACGGAGTGCGCGGCTCGCATACTTTATGTCGAGAGAGTGCGGGGCGACGTGGTGGGGGCCGGTGTAGTGTGGTGTGGCGACCGCCGTGCCGAGCGGCGGCATGACGCACGCAAGGAGCGCGCGGCGCTGGAGAGGAGATCTCCAGCGGCAACGCCTCGCGTGGATTTGGATGGAAGAATTGGGAATGAACGGACGAACGACAACAACGAGAACGATAGAGACGCTGTGGGAGCCGGTGGCGGCTGCGCGGCTGCGCGGGACGCGGCAGGCCGGACTCAGCCGGCGCACAATCGTCGGCGTGGATTGCGACGGCGTGCTGGCCTCGGATCGGCTGCTGTGGCAGCGCATGCACGAGCGCTTCCCCGAGCACATCCCCGCGCGCTATGCGGACCTGGCGACCTTCGAGTGGCCGCGCGTAACGCCTGAGACGACGACGCTGTGCCTGGAGCTGAGCGCCGATCCCGCCTTCATGGAGCGTCTGGCGCCGGTTCGCGGCGCGCTGGAGGCGCTCGGCACGCTGCGCCGCCTGGGCTACGCGGTCCACATCGTCACCGCGCGGCCAGAGTGCGTGCGCGGGGCGACATGGCGCTGGCTGCGCCGGCACGGCGCGGCGGGCAGCGTCGAGGCGATCCACTGCGTGACGGATGGCACGGCCAAGCCGGCGGTGGCGCGGGCGCTGGGCTGCGCGGCGTTTGTCGAGGATAACTACGCGACCGCCGAGGCGCTGGGCGCCGCGGAGATTCGCAGCTACCTGCTGGCCGCGCCCTACAATCGCCGGCCAACGGAGCACAGCATCCGTCTCGCCGGCTGGTCCGCGGTGCTGGATGACCTCACGGCCAGCGTGCCAGCGCGCCTGGAGCTGCCGGCGCTGGATGCTGCGGAGATCGAGCTGCCGGCGTAGGAAGTGACGGGAACGCGGAGTTCGCGGAGGCTCGCGGAGAAGAGAGAGGAACGGAGAACGCGAAGGACGCGAAGCAAGCGCGAAGTCCGCGAAGGAGAGAAATGCCTCTCTGCCCTCCGTTTCCTCCGTTCCCTCTGTGGTGATTTTCTCTCCCTCCGCGTCCTCTGCGCCCTCTGCAGTTACTCCCCGTCTCTTGATTGGGAAAGCACGGATCGTTTCAGGCGCTCTTGCGCAGGTCAGGTGACGGTACCGTCTCGCTCGCGTCGAGCGCGTCGTAGCGCCGGGCGCGGTAGATCACCGTCGAGATCAGCCAGCTCAGCACGAAGATAGCGACGATGTAGAAGCCCAAGTTTCCCAGGCCCAGCGTGTTGTTGACGAAATCCCACACTGGGCCGGAGAGCGCGAGCTGCTGCGAGACGATCTGCACCAGCTCGATGGTGCCGACAACCGCCGCAACGAGCACCGAGATCAGCGTGATGTTGAGGTTGTAGTAGAGCTTGCGCACTGGCTTGACGAACGCCCAGCCGTAGGCGCCGAGCATCATCACACCGTCGGTGGTGTCGGCCAGCGTCATGCCGGCGGTGAAGAGCAGCGCGAAGACCATGATGAAGATGAACGGCACTCCCGCGCGTGCCGTGGTCGCCGCGATTGCCAGCAGCCCGACCTCGCTGGCGGTGTCGAAGCCCAGCCCGAAGAGGAAGCCAATCGGGTACATCACCCAGCTATGGCGCACCAACTTGAAGAGCGGGCGGAAGAAGCGCGCCAGGAAGCCGCGCTGATCGAGGAAGGCCTCGACCTTCGCGGCGTCGTAGATGCCACCGCGTGTTACCGAGCGGAAGGTGCGGAAGACGTCGATCAGCACGAGCAGGTTGAGCGCGGCGATCAGGTAGAGGAAGAGCGCCGAGACGCCGGTGCCGATCAGGCTGCCGGTGGCTTGCAAGCCCGGCAGGTTATGCTGCACGAAGAGCGATGCGGCGGCGAGGCCCGCGCTGAGCAGCACGACAATCGTCGAGTGGCCCAGCGAGAAGAAGGTGCCGACGGCGACGGGGCGCTTGCCCTCCTGCATCAGCTTGCGCGTGACGTTGTCGATCGCCGCGATGTGGTCGGCGTCTACCGCGTGGCGCAGCCCCAGCCCGTACGCGACCAGCCCGATGCCCAGGAAGGTGGGGTCGTGGAGTTGCGCCGCGGCGACGAAGGCCAGCGACCACGCGACGACATTGAACGCGATCAGCAGCGCGTAGATGCCGGCGATCCGCGACCGCACCCCGCTGCCGCTGTCGCGAAAGACGTGCACCACGCCGCTGAGCATCGTCGTCTATCCCCTCTGCGTGCCCGCGGAGACTATCCCCCGCGACACTCTGACCGTAGCGCGCGAACGCTCGCAGATGCAAATCTTCGCAGAAAACGAGCGCATGCGGATGTGCGTCTATGCGTACAGGATTCCAGGTGCATATGCGGTCTGCCGCGTCGTGTAGATGAGATCGCGACGGTTGAGGATATTGACATCGGCAACAGAAGTCCACGAGCCGACAGGTTGGCATTTCGCGCGCCAGCATGCTATACTGGCGCCAGAACGTGCGACGGGCGTACCTGCTGAGAACAGATACGCCCGCCTGACCCTGGCGCTGGTGACGCAGCGCGGAGGGCTAGAGAGTAGGATAGCACACAAGCTGCTGATTCGGCTTGCTTATGCCCTGCTCTACACTTCGCCACTTCGCCCTTCACCAGCATAGTCCTGGTATTCGTGCATGAGACATGCACGAAAGGGGCTGCCATGACGGCAGCCCCTTTGAAAGGGCAGATTCCATGAGCGACGACAAGCAGACGCAGAATGCTCTCATCCCGGTCGAGCAGGATGCGATTCCCTTCTACGGCCATGAGTTGGTTGCGGTGCGCCTTGCGGACGGCCGTATCTGCGCAGTGCTTCGGTGGCTCTGCGAGGGCCTCAGCCTCGAAGCGACGGCGCAAATCAGACGCATTCGCCGCCAGACCGTGCTGGCTGAGGGTCTGGTGACCGTGCGCATCTCGACGGAGGGCGGCCCACAGGCGATGCCCGCATTGAGTCTCGATGTGCTCCCTGGCTGGCTGTTCGGCATTGACGAGGCGCGTGTCAAGCCTGAGATCAAACACGACGTGATTGTTTTTCAGCGTGAATGCGTGAAGGTTCTCGCAGCACACTTCGCCGAGAAGCGGCATTCAGCGATGCCATACTCTGGCAGCCTCGTGCCCGCCGAGCCGATGCAACAGCCACAACGTCCGAGCCAGGAGGCAAGCCGGGCTGAGTGGATCGCGTACTACCAGGCAATGGCCGCCTGGATGCAATGGCAGGACGACGTAGACAAATGGCGGGACAGCATGCAGACGCGGCAAGATACGCTGGAGCAGCGGCAGGATGAGCTGGAGAGCCGCATGGAGGGCGTCGAGGAGCTGTCGCGGATGTTCGTCGAAGTGACCGAGCGATTGGGACCGGCGACGCTCACGCCTGAGCATCAGGCGACGGTCAAGCGCATGGCGCAACGCCTCAATGAGCTGGCTGGCTTCGCCTATGCCAAGATTTATGGGGAACTCAATCAGGCATTTCATGTTGGGCGCTACAGCGACATCTCTGATGACCGCTGGGCCGAGGTAGCGGAATGGTTCACACAGCGCATATCGGCTGCTGAGCGCCGCAGGTCACGCTGATCTCGCACCACCGGCTACGCCTCGCCCTGCCGCGGCTCGCGCCCGGCTTCGAGGCAGGCGCGGCAGGTGCCGAAGAGCGCCATGTGCGTGGCGTCGGCGCGGAAGCCGTGCTCGCGCAGCAGCCGCTCGCGCAGCGGCACCAACAGCGCGTCGTCCACCTCGATGGCCGCCCCACACGACGAGCAGACGAGATGGTGGTGCAGCGTCTCGCCCACCAGCTCGAAGGTGCTGCTCGCCCCGCCCAGGTCCGTCTGCGTCACGAGCCCGACGGAGGCCAGCAGGTCGAGCGTGCGGTAGATCGTGGCGAGGTTGATGGTGGGGTAGCGCGCGGCGGTCCAGCGCATGATCTCGTCGGCGGTCATGTGGCTGCCGTTCGCACCGTTGGCGCCCAGCGCCTCCATCACCAGCAGGCGCTGCGGAGTCACGCGCAGCCCCAGGTGACGCAGCCGCTCGGCGAGCGCGCTGTGCTGCTGCGTGATGGTCTCGCTGTCCGTGCCGGTTGACTGTGCTGCCATGTTCCTCGTGCCTGCCCGCGACTCCCCGGGGATGGCGCCGCTGTCTCGCGCCCGCTGGCAGCATATCACAGCCGCCCACGGACTGCGTGGCGCGCGATGTGCGACCCGGAGCGGCTCGTGCGGCAGGCCATCAACAGTGCCATCACTGCGGCGCTGGGGCGTTTCTGCTCGGGGCCCGGCGCCGCCGACAGCTCGTAACGCCGTCCGCCTCAGCCTATCGAATCCACCGCGCCCGTTTTGTCGCGGCTGGATGCTGAGCGGTATAGTTCCTTCCTGTGCATATGTGCGTAGGGCCGCACGGCGGCCGGGAGCAGCCGGGACAGGACAGGAGAGGATCGGCCCTGGTAAGGTGAAGCTGGAGCGGCGCCGTAGCATACATGTAACGCCGTGACGCTTGCGCGGACATTTCCGTTTGCGAGGTGCGGACGGAGAACGGTCCGCGGCAAGGGAGGAGGCGCCGGGCGATGACCAACATCCAGTTCGTGGACGTGACCAAGACGTATCCCGGCGCGGCCGCCCCGGCGGTGGACGACGTGAGCTTCAGCGTGCGCGAGGGCGCTATCTGCATGCTGCTCGGCACCAGCGGCTCCGGCAAGACGACGCTTTTGCGCATGGTCAACCGGCTGATCGACCCAACCTCCGGGAAGATTCTCGTCAACGGCGTGCCCACTACCGATCAGGACCCCATCGCGCTGCGTCGCGGCATGGGCTACGTCATCCAGCAGGTGGGGCTGTTCCCCCATATGACCGTCACCCAGAACGTCGCCACGGTGCTCACGATTCTGGGTGAGCGCAAGCGCGAGAGCACGCCACGCGTGGACGAGCTGCTGCATCTGGTGGGGCTGGATCCGACGGAATACGCCCAGCGCTATCCGCGCCAGCTCTCTGGCGGCCAACAGCAGCGCGTGGGTCTGGCCCGCGCGCTCGCCGCCGATCCATCGGTGCTGCTGATGGACGAGCCGTTCGGCGCGCTCGACGCCATCACGCGCGCGCGCGTGCAGGACGAGCTGCTGCAGGTGCAGCGCGGCGTGCGCAAGACGATCCTCTTCGTCACGCACGACGTGAACGAGGCGTTCAAGCTGGGCGATCAGATCATCGTGATGTCGGATGGCAAGCTGCAGCAGCAGGGCACGCCGGTTGAGCTGCTGGCGCGGCCGGCCAACGACTTCGTGCGCCAGCTCGTCGGCGCCGACGACGCCCTGCGCCAGCTCGAATACCTGCCCGTCACCACGGCGCTGGAGCCGCTCAATGGCACCACTCCGACGAGCGGCGAGCGCATCCCGGCCGCCGCGCCGCTGCTGGATGCCCTGCTGCGGCTGATCGCCGGCGGTGAGCCGGCGCTGGCGGTGGAGCGCGACGGCGCGACCATCGGCCAGGTGACGCTCGGCAGCCTCTCGGCAATGGTGCTGGCGCACCGGGCCGCGCCCGGTCCGAATGCCTCGGATACCTCGGACGCGGGCGCGGGGACCGCGGCGGTGGCGGGCTAGGGCGCGTCGGGGGTCGCGGTCATCAATGGCCTGCGCAGAGGGAAGGGAACGGAACGGCGGCGTGAGCTACATCCTGGACGGCTACAACTGGGACCCCACCGATCCCACGAGCATCACCAATCTGCTGCTGGCGCACCTGTCGATCACCATCTGGAGCATGCTGATCGGGCTGGCGATTGCGTTCGTCGCCGCCTTCGTGGTGGTGCGCTTCCGGCGGTTGTACCTGCCGGTGGTGACGGCGGCGGGCATCATCTATACGATTCCCAGTCTGGCGCTCTTCGCCTTTCTGATCCCCAGCACTGGGCTGAGCGTCGCCACGCTGATTATCCCGCTGGTGCTCTACGAGCAGCTCGTGCTGATCCGCAACATCGTGGCGGCCATCGGCGCGGTGGACCCGCAGCTCGTGGAGGTGGGCCGCGCGATGGGCATGAACGGCGTGCAGGTGCAGCGCTACGTGGTGCTGCCGCTGGCGCTGCCGGTGATCATCGCCGGCGTCCGGGTGGCGACGGTCACCACCATCGGCATCGCTACGCTCGGCCCCTGGGTGGGCACCGACGACCTCGGCACGCTGATCTACCAGGGCTTCAACTACGCGCGCTCGGATATGGTCGCGGCGGGGGTGATTCTGGTCAGCGTGCTGGCGGTGGGCGTGGACCTGCTGCTGCTGGGCGTGCAGGCCATGTTCAGCCGTGGGCGCCCCGCGGCCGTGGCGGCGGCGTAAGGGAAGGGACGGCGTAGGGTAGATGCTCGGCCAGATGCTCCAGTTCGTGCTAGATCCGCGCAACAAGTTCGGTCAGGAACTGCTGACCACCGTCGAGTTGTCGGTGATCCCCATCGTGCTCGCGGTGCTGATCGGCATTCCGCTGGGCTTCGCCGTCGCGCGCCAGCCGATCGCCGCCTTTCTCGCCACCAATGTGAGTGGCCTGGCGCGGGCGATCCCCACCATTGCGTTTCTCGCGATCTTGCTCCCCCTGCTGGGCCAAGTTGGCTTCGTGCCATCGGTGATTGCGCTCACGCTGCTGGGCATCCCGCCGATCCTGCTCAACACCGTCGCCGGCATCCGCAGCCTCGATCCCGCCACCCTCGACGCGGCGCGCGGCATGGGCATGACGCGCTGGCAGGTGCTGACGTGGATCCAGGTGCCGCTGGTGCTGCCGGTCATTATGGCCGGCGTGCGCTCAGCCGCGGTGCAGATCGTCGCTACCTCGACGCTCGCTGCGCTGGTCGGCGGTGGCGGCCTGGGCGACTTTGTGTTGGGAGGAATCGCGCTGGGTGCCGCGGGAACGCTGGAGCTGACCGTCGGCGCGGTTTCCATCGCCGCACTGGCGCTCTTGGTCGAGGTGTCGCTGGCCTACGTGCAGCGGCTGGTTACGCCGGCCGGCCTGCGCACCAGAGAGCAAGACGCGACGCCGCGGCCACGTGACGCCGCGCCCGAAATCGCCGCGCGCCGCGAGGAGGTCGCGGCGTAGGGGCGTCCGGTGGACGCCTGCGGCGTAAATCCATCAGCGCGCGATGCGTGTAACGCTCGCATGCTCCGCGCGCACGTTATCGTCGGTTTGCCGTTCGGATCCGCGGGTCGGATTCGCGGCGCAAGCACCCATCATAGGGGAGAAGAAGATGAGGCTCTCGGCTCACGTCCCGCGCTCGTACAAGTATCTGGGCGTGGTGCTGCTGATGCTCGTGCTCACGCTCGCCGGCTGCGGCGGCGGGGGCAGCGGCAGCGGCAGCTCCAGCACCAACAACACCAAGTTCACCATCGGCAGCAAGAACGACACCGACGGACAGCTCCTGGCGGAGATGTATTATCTGCTCTTGCAGCACAACGGCTTCAACAACATCACGCTGCATCTGGCTCTCGGCCAGAACGCGGTGCTCGACTCGGCCATCAAGAGCGGCGCGGTGGATCTTTACCCTGAGTTCACTGGCACCGCGCTGGGCGCGTACAAGCTCGGCAACATCCAGGACCCGCAGCAAGCCTATCAGAAGGTCGCCGCCTACTACGAACAGAACTTCAAGGTGACGTGGCTGACGCCGGCCTACAACCTCAACGATAGCTATGGCCTCTGCACCAACGACACCAACGCCAGCAGGTATAACCTCATTAAGATGTCGGACCTCGTCCCGGTCGCCTCGCAACTGACGCTCGCCGGGCAGCAGGACTTCCTCGACCCGCAGGCGGGCATCTGGCCGCCCGTGGCCCAGGCATACGGCATCAACTTCAAGAACACGGTGCAGATCAGCGAGCAGCTCGGCTTCTCGGCGGTCAAGAACAACAACGCCCAGATCAACGAGTGCTACACCACCGACCCGACGATCGTGGTGGATAGCTTCAAGCTGCTCACCGATGACAAGAACGCCTTCCCGGGCTACTTCCCGGCGCCGATCGTGCGTGACGAGCTGCTGAGCAAGGCGCCTAACATCAAGACGATCCTCAACGCGCTCGCGCCGCACCTCACCACGGCCAGCCAGACCGCGCTGATCAAGCAGGTCAGCGTGGACCACAAGTCGGTCAAGGAGGTGGCGCAGCAGTATCTCCAGTCCATCGGGCTGTTGTGATCGGCGGCGCTACCTGACCGTACCTCGCCACGTCGTCGCGCGCATGCCACGCTCCCCTACGTGTGGCTCCCCCGCGTCCGGCTGTAGCAGCGAGGCCCGCTGCGCCTCTGGCTCCCCCTCGCCTCGCAGGAAGAGGGGGGGCGAGGACCTCTGTGATCCGCCTCACACCTGAGCGCGGATCTTTGGGCGGCTATCCGGCGTCTTGTCTATAAGGGCACGAAGTCGGTTGGCCGCCCTTTCTCGTGCCCGCCGCTATGGTCTCTACTGTGGCGTCCGCCGCATGTGCCGTGGTAGACTACGCGGCGGAAGCTTGACGACCCAAGGGAATCCATAACACGCATGCGTATTGTCTACGACTTCGGCCCGCGGACCGCCCCCGCGCTGGGACCGGCTGTGCTCACCATCGGCTTCTTCGATGGCGTGCATCTGGGCCACCAGCGCTTGATCGAGCGCGCGGGCGTGCTGGCGGCCGAGCGCGGCGCGGCGGCCGTCGCCGTCACGTTCTGGCCGCATCCGAGCGCGATCCTGCGGCCCCAGGCGGCGCCGCCGCTGCTGACGACGCTGGCCGAGAAGCTGCGTCTGCTGGGCGAGCTGGGCCGGCTCGACGCGGCGGTGGTGCTGCCCTTCGATGAGGAGCGCTCGCGCCAGTCGCCGGAGGCGTTTCTGGACACCCTCGCGACGTTCTGCCGGCCGGTGGCGCTAGTCGAGGGACCAGATTTTGCGATGGGCCACAAGCGCGCCGGCGACCTGGCTTTCCTGCGCGCGGCGGGCGAGCGGCGCGGCTTTACGGTGGAGACGTATGAAGAGCGCGTGGACGGCGAGCGGGTGAGCAGCACGCGCGCCCGCTCGCTGCTGCGCGCCGGCGAGGCCGAGGCGGCAACGCGGCTGTTGGGCCGTCCGTATTCCTTGGTGGGCGAGGTGGTCGAAGGCGACCGGCGTGGCCGGTTGCTCGGCTTCCCCACGGCGAATCTGCGGCTCGATGCACGCAAGCTGCTGCCGGCCAATGGTGTCTACGCCGTGCGCGTGCGGCTGCCTGGCGAAGCGCACGCCACCCATCCGGCCGTCTGTAACATCGGCGTGCGGCCCACCTTTGGGGGCGAAGCTCGGCTGATCGTCGAGGTTCACCTGCTCGACGCGGCGATGGACCTCTACGGTCTGGAGCTGGCGGTGGAGGTGGTTGCGCGGCTGCGCGACGAGCGGCGCTTCGCCGGGGTGGACGAGCTGAAGGCGCAGATCGGCGCCGACGCGGAGCGCGCGCGGGCGCTGCTGGCCGGCGATGCCGTGGGGCGCTCCGCGCGTGGGGCGCTTGACGCTGCCGCTGCCGCTGCCGCTGCCGGTGCCCGCGCTGGCGATCCCGCACAGGCAGCCGATCCTAGTCGCGGCCCCTCGCCCGCAGAGGAGATCTCCAGATGGGCGTGATGTCGAGATTCGAGAGCATGATGGAGAACATGGTCGAGGGCACCTTCGGCCGGATGTTCCGCTCGCGGATCCAGGACGCTGAGCTGGTCACGCTGCTCGTGCGTGCGATGGAGAACCGTCTCCAGATCGGCCAGGATCGCAAAATCGCCCCGACCGAATACACCGTATTCCTCAGCCGGCGCGACTACGATACGGTGCAGAAGCGCGCCCGCTCGCTCGCCACGATGCTGCAGCAGTCGCTGATCAACGTCGCGCGCGACCGCGGCTATCTGCTCACCATGCGCCCGCGTATCGTCTTTGAGGAAGACCCCAACCTGGTGACCGGCCAGGCGCGGGTGATGGCCCAGATCGTGGATGCTGGCGCGGGCGGTGGCGGCGGCGGAAACGCGACGGGCGCTGCCGGCGAGGACGACGATACGCGCACGTTGCAGCAGGGCCAGCCGCAGGCGCCGGTTCGCCCCTCTCCGGCATCTTCCGAACCATTGCCGGCTGCCTGGCTGACGCTGGTGCGGCCGCAGCGCGGCAAGCCGGTGCAGCTCACCAGGTCGGTGATCCACATTGGGCGCCACCAATCCAACGACTTCGTCGTCAACGACAAGCGCGTCTCGCGCTATCACGCTGAGATTCGCTTCGAGCACGGCCAGTTCATGCTCTACGATCTGGGCAGCACCAATGGGGTCGGCATAAATGGGGTCTTGACGCGCCAGCCCGTCCCGCTCAAAAATGGCGACATCGTCTCAGTGGGCAGCTTCGAGTTCGTGTTCCAGCGGAGGTGATCTGGGCCGATGGATAGCTCCAACGCGATGGTCGTGCTGGCCCTGCGCCTCGGACTCGTCGCCATCCTCTATCTCGTCATCTTGCAGATCGTCGCGGTCTCGCGGCGCGAGATGGCGCTGGCCTCCAAGCTGCCTGCCAGCCCCACCGGCTCGGGGCAGCCAGTGGGCTTTCTCGTGGTGGTGGATAGCGGCAACACGGCGCTGGTGCCCGGCTCGCGCTATCCCATCGAGCCGATCACCACCATCGGCCGCGCGCCCACCAACACGATTGTGATCGATAGCTCGTTTGTCAGCACCGAGCATACGCGCATCATCTACAAAGACCGCTCGCTATGGGTCGAAGACCTGGGCAGCCGCAACAGCACCTTCCTCGACCAGCGCAAGGTCAGCGAGCCGGTGGCCGTGGCGCCAGGATCGATCCTCCAGGTCGGCGACGTGCGCTTCAAGTTCGCCCCGCTCGATGGGAAGAGGGCCTGATTCATGACCGCAGTGCAAGGCGTGCCCGGCACGCTCAGGCTCTCGCGCTGGAAGGCCCTGGGGTTCACCCGCAGCCGCTACCGCTGGACCGAGCTGTGGCTGCTGATGATGCCGTCGCTGTTCATGCTGCTGGGCCTCTTCGAGCTGCTGGTGGTCAACAGCTCACATTCCGTCACCAGCCAATCGCTGCCGCCGCTGGATGCCTTCACGCCGGCGATCGGCCTGATCGCCGCGCTCTTCGCCGCACACCTGCTGTTGGTGATCGTCGCACCTGACTCCGACCAGACGCTGCTGCCGCTGGTGGGCACGCTCGCCAGCATCGGCGTGATCATGGCGATCCGGCTCGGTCCAGCCATCGGGCAGGATAACCTCGGCCTCAAACAGCTCTTCTTCGTCATCGTCGGCCTGGGTTTCTGTGTGGTGACCGTGCGCGCGACCCGCGACCTGCGCTGGATCCGCAACTTCAAGTACACCTGGGCGCTGCTGGGCATCGCGCTGGTGGCTGTGACCCTGGTGCGCGCGCACAACTTCAGCACCAACGCCCCCAGCCGCGACGTGCTGACCATCGGCGGCGGCATCCTCGCCTTCCAGCCGTCCGAGATCCTCAAGATCTGTCTCGTGATCTTCTTCGCCGGCTACCTGGCGGAAAACCGCGAGGTGCTGGCTGGCGCGTCGTACCGTGCGGGACCACTCAAGCTGCCGCCGCTCAAGCATCTTGCTCCGCTGGTTGTTATGCTGGGGCTGGCGCTGCTGCTCGTCATCTTCGTGCGCGAGCTTGGCCTGGCGATCCTGATCTTCGGCCTGTTTCTGGCGATGCTCTACGCTGCCAGTGGTCGCGTGATGTACGTCGTCGTCTCGGTGCTGGTCTTCATCGGCGGCGCCTACGTCGCGCTGCACATCTTCAGCTACGCCAGCACGCGTTTCGCGCTGGTGGGCAACGCCTTCCAAGATCCGCTCGGAGCCGGCTACCAGATCGTGCAGGGGTTGATTGCCTTCGCCCACGGTGGCATCTTCGGCGACGGCCTGGGCCTGGGCAAGCCGTGGATCGTGCCGGCCTCGAACACCGACTACATCGCCTCGTCCTTCGGCGAGGAGTTCGGCTTCGCCGGCATCCTGGCGCTGATCGGCCTCTTCATGCTGCTGGTGTACCGCGGGCTGCACGTCGCGCTGCACGCGCGCGACGCATTCAACCAGCTCCTGGCCGTCGGCCTCACGGCGGTGTTCGCCTTGCAGACACTCGTCATCCTGGCCGGCAATCTCAAACTGCTGCCGCTGACCGGCGTGCCGCTGCCCTTCGTGGCCTACGGCGGCAGCTCGATCATCGCCAATTTCATCATCATTGGCCTGCTTCTGCGACTCTCGCAGCGAGGAACCTGATTGCGCAATCATGCTCTGCGCCAGGGAGGGGCGACCGGCGCATGTCGCGCGCCCGCGGCGCGCACGCACGCGCACGGCACACGTGATCGCCATTGGCGCGTCTCTTGCGTTTGGCGGCGTGGCACGGATTTTTCAGCACGCATCGTGACGACCATCGGAAACGCGCGCTGAACGAGGATGGGATCGTGGCACAACATCTCGAAACAGCGGCGCCGGCAGGGGCCACGGGAGAGCACGTCGAGCAGCCCGGGAGCCGTCTGGGGCCGTTCCTTTGCTGGGCCGTCATCTTTGCCGACATCGGCACGTCAGTCTATTACACGCCGGGCATTCTCTTCGGCGACCCCAAGCATGGCATCGGCGTGGGCGATCTGGCCGGCCTCTTCGTCTCGATGACGATCATCGTCTTCCTGTTGCTCACGCTCAAGTACGCCGAAGTCAGCGTGCGCTTCCCTGAGGGCGGCGGCGTGGTGACGGTCTCGGCGCGCGGCATCAACCCCTGGGCCGGTGCCGTTGGCGGCATGTTCATCCTGGTGGATTACTTCCTCACGTCGGCTATCAGCTCGCTCTCGGGCGTGCAATACTTCGAGTCGCTGGTGCCCGCGCTGAATTCGATCATCGTGCAGCTCGTCATCACGCTGATTCTGGTGGCGTTGCTCGGACTGCTCAATTGGTACGGCATCAAAGAGAGCGCGATGGTCAGCGCCGCTATCGCCGTGGCGGCGTTCGTCAGCGATATCTTGATTCTGGTGACCGTCTTCATCCACGTGCCGCCACACGTCATCGGCGAGGTCTTCGCCATGATGTTCCGCGGCCACAACTTGACGGTGCCGCTCGTGCTGACCGGCTACGCGGGTGCCTTTCTGGCATTCTCGGGCCTGGAGACCGTCTCGCAGCTCTCGCCGGTGATGAAACTGCCGCGCAACAAGACGGTGACCAGAGCGCTGGCGCTGGTCGTGGTCACGGTTGGCATCACCAGCCCGCTGCTGACCATCTTCTCCACGACGCTGCTCACGCACCCCGAGCTGCTGCGGCAAACTAGTCTCGTCGCGCCGCCGCCCATGTCGCTGCAATCGCTCCAGAATCAGTTCATCTCGCAGCTCGGCTATTCGTCAGGTGGCGTGATGCTCGGCGTCTTCACCGCCGTCACTGCCGCGACGCTGCTCGTCTTCGCCAGCAACACTGCAATCATCGGCGCCTACCACGTCTTTCTCGCGCTGTCGAAGATGCAGTTCTTCCCCAAGTTCGTCGAGCGCCGCAATAAGCTGCGTGGCACGCCGCACGTCTCGATCTTCCTCTCGACCGTCATCCCGATGGGGGTGCTGATCGCGGTTGGCGGGCGCATCGATCTGCTGGGTGATATGTACGCCTTCGGCCTGCTCGGCGCGTTCTCGCTGACCTGCCTCTCGCTCGATTTCATCCGCTGGCGCGAGCGGCACGGCGCGCGGCCCGTGGGCACGCAGGGCGAGCACGACGTGGTGGTGGCGTCACAAGGTACGCGGCCGCGGGCGGCGCCGGCGATCCTCACGCGCGCCGTGGGCGGGCGCGTCTCGCCGCAGATGGTCGCGCGGCTGGGCACGGCGCGGGCGCGCATGGCGTCGGCGCGCACGGCGGTCTATCAGACCGCTGCCCCCGCGGTGATCCGCATCCGCGGGCGGTGGCCCGACATACGCTACTATCTCGGCTTTCTGACAACCGTCCTGGTCGGCTCCGCGTGGCTGATCAATCTGCGCGCCAAGCCGCTGGCGACTGTTTTCGGCGGCGGCCTGACAGTGCTGGGGGTGGGCGTTTCGGTGCTGCATTATCGCCACCAGCAGCGCCTCGGCCAGGCGATCGTCCAGCCGGCCTACTTCCTGCGCCCCATGCCCAATTCACGGCTCGTGGTGCTCGACCCGCGCTCGGCGCATAACGCGGCCGTCGTGCGGGCCGCCTGCCAGACGGCGCAGGGCCATCCGCTGCTGATCCTCTGCCTGGGCTACCCGCAGGTCCACGAGCTGCGCACGTTCGCCATCAACGACGCCTACCTCAACGATCCGGCGGCGCAGGCCACCCTGCGCCTCGCGGCGCGCATCTGCGCCAGCGAGCGTGTCGAGGCGACCTATGTGTACCGTGTGGCGCGGCCCAACGCGGTGCTCGATGCCTGGCGCGTGATTCAGCCCGACGAGATCATCGCCGAGGCAGCGCTGGCAAAAGAGTTTGCCAAGAAGGTCGCGCCCGACTACCTGCGCAAGCAGCAGGTGGACGGCGCCACGATCGTGCATGCCGTCCGCAAACGTGTCAGCTCGCTGGAGGAAGAGCCGCTGGCCGGCCAGGCGGCCGGCGTGCGCACGCGCCTGACGCCGCCTACGGCCGAGCAAGGCATCGAGAACGGTGTGGGCGGTGCGGAAGCTCCGGCGACCCAGACAACAGAACTCGGCACACCACATGTGCCCGAAGAGCCGCGGCCAATCGTGCGCCGGCCGGTCGCGCGTGGGGGAACCGGCGCTCCTCCGCCGGTCGGCCGCGCGACGTCCCCGCCCACCGGGCCAGCCGCGCCGCGGGAACGGGCGCCAGAGCGCGCCGAAGCGGCGCCGCTCTCAGAGCAGACCCAGGCTGGGGAGCTCGGGGCCACTGGAGCGAGCGAGGGGCCTCAGCCACAGCCACAGCAGACCGGGCCGTTGCCCGCCAACGTGAATCTCGATGAGTACGTGTGGACGGGGACGGATCTCGTGCGCAGAGGTGATCTAGAGGACGAAGCGGCAGAGAAGGCGCCGGGCGAGACCGCTGGCGAGCGGACAGACGAAACCCATGACAGCCCGCCGGCGCGAGACGACGAGCGCCGCGCACCGGATGAGCCGCACTATCCAGGCGGCGATTAGCGATGCTGGCCGCTGCGCTCCTTACCTATCAGTCGCTCCAGGTGGAAAGTTGCGGTGGAGGTGTCATCTCCCAGATAAATGCCCTCTACACGCTTGCGCAGCTCAGGATTGCGCACAAAGACTGGACCGTAGAAGCCGAAGTAGGGCCCTACGGGGCCGATCTGGTGCATCGCTTTCGCCAGCCGCGAGAGCGTGCGCACGCGCTGCGACGCGGTGATGGCGGCGGCGACCAGCGCGGGCCGGCGGCGGCGGGCCTCCTCGACGAGGCTGGAGGGGTCCACGTCTTGCCCCAGATAGACGACACGTTGGCCGTAGCGGCGCCAGGCGACGGCCAGCGTCAGGGCGTCGATCTCGTCGCGCTCGCGCGGGCCGCAGCAGACGATGACGAGCGGGGCGTTGGGCTGCTCGTAGGTGCCGTGGAAGAACGAGAACAGCATCGCGCGCACGTAGTTTTCGGCGAAGCGCTCTTCGGGGGTGCTGGCTTCGTGGCGGGTCCACATCTCGCCAATGCGCTGGAGCGCCGGCTGGAGCAGGTTGACGGTCACGATGTCAATGCTGCGGCCGGCCAGCGCCTCTTGTGTCACGCGATGCGCAGCGGCGGTGTCGAGCGAGACGAAGGCGCGCACCAGCTCCGGCACCAGCGCTCGCGGCTCGCGGCGTGTCGAGCCGAGCGCGCCAGTCACCGGCCGCGTGAGACGGCCCCGCCCGACCTCCACCGGCTCCCAGCCGCCAGTGCTGGCCGTGCTGCCGAGTCCGGCCACACCGCGCCCAGCGCCGGCAGGCCTTCCGGTCATCCGCGGGCCGCCGGTCGCTCCCGCTCTGAGGCCGGGCGGCATGGGCCAGGCGGCACTGGAGCCGAGCGCGCCGGTGGCCTGCATGCGCTCGTTGACGAACTCAATATCGGCCTGGGTGAGCGGGCGCGTCTCGCGCTGGCCGAGCGGTCTGGTGCTATAGGGTTGCTTGCCGAAGCCCTCGGCGCCCTGCATCGAGAGCAACTTGGTCGCGGCCTCACCGGGGGAGGCGCCGTTGAGAATCTGGTCGCGCATCCACAGCACCGCGATCAGGTCGCGCTCGGAGTAGCGCCGTGCCTGAGTGTCGTCGGCGCGGCGTGGGGCGGGAATGCCAAATTGCTGCTCCCAGCCGACGAGCACCATCGAGCGCACGCCGACGAGCTGCACCATCGTGGGCAGATCATACTTGGGCGCGGCGGAGAACGAGGCCAGATTGGGCGCCGTGCCTCTGGGCCGCGAAGAGCCGATCTCCGAGAATGAGTCGTAGGTCATGCCACCACTCCCCCCAAGCGCGCGACACCGCGCGCCGAAACACCAATTGACCGGGCATGCTCAATGCGCGCTACAGCTGAGTTTACTGCTCGCCCACTGTCTCCAGTGACAGAGTATAGCATAC
>DASVAA010000178.1:0-6441 GCA_036376595.1 Ktedonobacterales bacterium
GGCCGCGTCATGTCGAGGCAGCGCACCGGGCAGAGGTCCATACAAATGCCGCAGTTGATACAGGTCGTCTGATTGACGTGGAAGCGGTACGCCATGGCGCACTCCTCTCACCCTTCTCGGCTGGCGGTGGCGGGCGCCGTCTGAACGGGTCACGCACACTCGCCCTCTCCGCGCACTACCGTTGAGCCAAATGGCGTATGCGGCGGTGTTGGGAGCAAGCATGACAGGGGCACGTCACGACGACATCACGCGAGGGGTGGCTAACGTAGCAGCGCCATCACAATCACTCGTCACGGCGGATCCACCCGGAGGCTGGCCGTGTGAGCGCGCGAGTCGCGGCCCGAAGAGGAGGCGTGACTGGAGCAGTGTGTTACCTGTGACGCTTCAGGCGGGCTGTGAGCCGTGTTTGTGAGGTGACAGCGGTACGGTCAGGATGCGGTATCGGCGTTCGACATGAAAGCGAGGTCCATCCATGTCCATATCATCTTCACGGAGTACGCCGCGCCAAGACGACTCCTCCGATCTGGCGCGTGCCGCGCGCCCAATCACAGCGCCCGAAGCCGCGCTCATCGAAGAGGAAGCGCGTGAGCGCGCGGGCGAGACCGGCCAGGAGGTCATGGGAGAGCGCCGCCGCGGGCGGGTCGAGGCCGAAGCACACCGCATCTCGGACGAGATGACGCGCCGAGCGCAAGAGCAACGGCGTGAGGCGGAGCATGCACAGACCCCTGCGCTTGCACCTGCACCTGCACCGCGGCCCCTGGCTCGTGCTACGTCACGGCAGCTCTTGCCCGCAAGTGGGGCGATCAAGCGGGTGATGGTGCCTTTGAGTAGCGACGTGTTTGCGCAGCGTGCCATCCCCTATGCGATAGCCGTAGCCCGCGTCACTGGCGCATCCTTGACGCTCGTTCATGTCGGGGACCCGCCGCTCTCGGAACCTCTGGCCGCCCTCGAACGTGTGCCGGCCGCGCTGGCGAGGGATACCACCCCGACCGCATTCTCCGAGCTTGCGGGCCAGTCGCCGCCCTTTGGGCATCTCTGGCAGCAGGCCGCGCATCAGCTCGCGGGTATCGAGTGGCTCAACCTTCCAGGCGGATCTGTAACCCAGAGCCTGCTCTCGCTCGCAGCGCCCGACGGATCAGATCTGGTCGTCCTGGCGACGCGCCGCCATGCGGGAGCGGAAGGCGACACCCTCGGCACGGTGGCATCGACTCTCATCCGGCATGGCCGCGCACCGGTCCTGATCATCCCGCCAGGTGTCGCGGTGCCGGACGAGGGACAATCCTCGTTCAGGCGTATCCTCGTGCCGCTGGATGGCTCCGCGCTCGCCGAGCAAGCGCTCGCGCCACTCATGAGCGTCACGCGCGGACGGCCCGATGCGGCGGCAGGCTCAGGCTCTGGCGCGGGGGACGGCCTCCACGAGATCGTCCTGTTCTCGGCGGTGGAGGCTCAGCAGGCGCTGAAAGACGCCGATCAGTACCTGAGGGACCTGTGTGAGCGGTTGGAATCTAGCGCACCTGGCACACTGAGGTTCTCCATGGAAGCGCGCGTGGGATCGGTGCCCGGTGCGATCGTGGCGACGGCGGCACAGGGTGGCGAGGCGATGCGCGAGCATCCCACCCCATTCGACCTCGTGGCGCTGGCGACACATGGCCGTGGAGGTCTGCGGCGATGGCTACTGGGCAGCGTGGCGGAGTACGTGGTGACCCACGCGGCAGTACCGGTGCTTGTTGTGCGACCGACGCTTCCGCCGCAGGTCGAAGACTAAGGAGTGAAGAGGGGCCGTCAGGGGGAGACTTCACATGGATACGCGAATACTTGTGCCGCTCGATGGATCGGAACGCGCCGAACGGGCGGTGCCGGTCGCGGAGCGGGTGGCGCGTAACTCAGGTGCCGGTAGCCATATCACGCTGCTGCAAGTTGTGAGCAGACCAGCGCCGCTGAGCGGAGCCTATGCGCCTCAGGTACCACCAGCACCGTGGATGCAGCAGGATGTCGCCGCGGCGAGGGCATATCTCGCGCACGTGGCGGGTTGGCCGCTTCTAGCCGATCTGAGCGTTGAGACCAGGGTCGAGATCGGTGGCGCTCCGACGGCGGTAATCCTGGACGTGGCGGAGGCCGAGGGATCGGACCTGATCCTGATCTGCAGCCACGGCCGTGCAGGTGCTGCACATTGGCTGCTAGGCAGTGTTGCCGAGCAGGTAGCGCGACACGCATCCATGCCCGTGCTCGTGCTCCGAGAACAAGAAGCAGCCCCCATTGGCGCACGTGAACAGCCGCTGCGGGCGCTGGTGCCGCTGGATGGCTCATCGCTTGGCGAGACAGTACTCGCGCCGGTAGCCACGCTCATGCTCGTGCTTGCCGGACTCAGCCAGGCGGTGATCCATCTCGTGATGGTGCTCCCGCCCAGCGACGCCGACCCTGCTATCGTGCCTGAGCACCCCACTCTGCGGAGCGCGCGCATCTACCTGATGCGGGTGGCGGATCGCCTGCGGGCGATCTATCCCCGCCTTGAGGTGGGCTGGTCGATTGTGCCGGGGCACGACACCGCCAGAGCGCTACTGCGGGTCATTGAAACTGGTGGGTCAGCGGGGCCGAGCGCAGTGTCATATGGCTACGACCTGATCGCGATGGCGACTCATGGTCGCTCCGGAGTCGCGCACTGGGCGTTCGGCAGCGTGACCGAGCACATGCTGCAGCACACCCATCTCCCGCTGCTGGTGGTACCTCCTCGCGCCCCCGACGCGAAGGAGGCAGCTCGCCGTGCCAAACAACCCCACGCAGCTATGGAGCTTGCGGAACCGATCCACGTGGCGCCCGGCGAGGCAGAATCCTTGTGGACACCGCTCTTTTGAGCGACATAGAGCGAGGTAAGGCGGAGGCTCATGTGCTCGCGCAACGTGCTCGCCTGCCTCGGCAGGTCGCACCTCTGTGAACGGTCTGCGACGCAACCCCACGGCGTTGTGACCTTGGCGTGACGCGCGGACGGTACATGTGGAGTGACGCACGCCCCGACAATCGGGTGCCCGATCCGCCAATGAGGTGTCACGCCAATGATCAGCACGCGCGACTCGCAGCGCGCTTCCGGTGGCACGGAGTCCCATAAGCGCGCCCCAGAACACAGCCTGCGCCCCGGCCCCGACACGCCCCCCATCTCGCGCGTCCGGCGCGCTGTCGCGGTGATGCGCCGCTTTCCGGTGCCCTTCGCGACCCTCCTGTTGCTCGCGGCGGCCGGCATGCTGGCGCTAGCCGGTCAGCCAGGTGCGGCGCAGTGGGCGTTGGTCGCGATCATCCTGCTGGGCGGCGTGCCCCTGCTGTGGGAAACCCTCACCCAGATCGTCGCCGGGGAGTTCGGCGTGGACCTGATCGCCCTGCTCGCCATCGGAGGCTCGCTGCTGCTGGGCGAGTATCTGGCGGGGGCGATCATCGTGCTGATGTTCTCCGGCGGGGTGGCGCTCGAGGCCTATGCCCTGCGGCGTGCGCGCAGCTCGCTCGCGGCACTGGCCGAGCGGGCGCCACGCGAGGCCCACGTCCGGCGTGGGGTGCATGGTGACACGCTGGAGAGCGTGCCGGCGGACACGATTCTGCCGGGCGACGTGGTCGTCGTGCGTCCCGGCGAGCTGGTGCCGGTGGATGGGGTGGTGACGGCAGGCAGCGCCAGTGTCAGCGAGGCCGATCTCACCGGCGAGCCGCTGCCGGTGCGCAAGGAGCCGGGCGCGCTGGTGCTCTCGGGCAGCGTCACGCTCGATAGCGTGCTTGACGTGCGCGCGACGCGGCGCAGCGCCGAGAGCCAATATGCGCAGATCGTGCGGTTGGTGGAGGCGGCTCAGCAGCAGAAGGCGCCGATCCATCGCCTTGCCGACCGCTATGCCGTGTGGTTCACGGCGGTGACCCTCACGCTTGCGGGGCTGGCGTGGACGCTCTCCGGCGAGAGCGTCTATGCGCTCGCCGTGCTGGTGGTCGCCACCCCTTGCCCGCTGATTCTGGCGACGCCGATCGTCATCATGTCGGGCATCGATCGCGCGGCACGCGCCGGCACCATCCTCAAGAGTGGCGCGGCGATGGAGCAGCTGGGCGAGGTGGATACGGCCGTCTTCGACAAGACTGGCACCCTCACGCTCGGCAGGCCAGAGCTGATTGCCATCGTCCGAGCCGACGGCAAACAGGAAGACGATGGCGTAATCGCCGCTTCGATCAGGGACTCCTCTGAGAACACGGCCTGGCTGGAGATGGCCGCTTCCGTCGAGCAGTACTCGCCCCATATCCTCGCCCGCGCGGTGGTGGCCGCGGCCCGCGAGCGCGGGCTGGCGCTGCTGCCGGTGGCAGACTTCCATGAGGTCGCCGGCAAAGGCGCGAGCGGCACCATCTCAGGGTCTCGTGCTGGAGCGTCCGGCCAGCGGACGACCACAGTCGCCATCGGCAATCGCACCTTCATGCGCTCCCTCGAGATCCCATTGCCGCCGGAGCTGCTGGCGGAGCGCGAGCACCGCGCCCATGCGGGCCAGATCGGCAGCTTCCTCGCGCTCGACCACCGCATCGTGGCCTTGCTCGTCTTCGCCGACGTACCGCGACCGCAGGTCGCTGACCTTGGGCCGGCGCTGCGCGCGAGCGGCCTGCGGGAGGTGGTGCTGCTCACCGGCGATGGGGCCGCGGCCGCTGAGGCGGTTGGGCGGCTGGCGGGAGTCGATCGCGTCGTCGCCCAGTGTCTGCCGGATGAGAAGGTGCGCGTCATCGCGGAGCTCCAGGCGCACGGCCGGCGCGTGCTGATGGTCGGTGATGGCGTCAACGACGCGCCCGCGCTGGCCCTGGCGACGGTTGGCCTGGCGATCGGCGCGCAAGGACTGATGACCGCCACCACGGGCATCGCCGACGCGGTGCTGCTCTCGCCCGACATCCTGCAAGTGGTCGGCGTCGTGCGGCTCGGTCGGCGGGTGGTGCGCATCGCCAAGCAGGGCATCTGGGTGGGCATCGGCTTGAGCGTGCTCGCCATGATTGCGGCAGCACTTGGCTACATCCCGCCGGTAGCCGGCGCCATCCTGCAGGAGGGCATTGATGTGTTGGTGATCCTCAATGCCCTGCGGGCTGGCCGCCAGCCGTCCGCGGGCGGCGCGCCACGTGCGTAGGCACAACGAGGAAGGATGAGACCGATGAGGGAAAGCGGCAGCGACAGCGATAGCGCTGCATCAAAGAACAGCTCTGCCGATGCGCTTCACACGATCCTGGTGCCGTTGGATGGTTCGCCACTGGCGGAAAGTGCCCTGCCCATGGCCGTCCAGATCGCCCGAGCGACTGGCGGCGCGCTGCTGCTCGCCCACGTGATCTCCAACCTGACCTGGGCGTTTGCGGCGGAGACCGGCCTCACGTCCGCGGAGGCCTATGAGGAGTTGCTGGCGATCGAGAATCGCGGCGCGCGGGAATATCTCCAGCGGATGGTCAGCTCCGTGCCGGCGGAGGCGGGGGTTCGCGTGGAGGGCACGCAGGTGCGCGGCGAGCCTGCCCCTGCCTTGATCGATCTGATCGAGGAGCTCGACGTTGATCTGGTCGTCATGACCACCCACGGCTACACGGGCCTCCGTCGTTTCGCGCTGGGCAGCGTCGCCGATCGGGTCGCGCGCTCGGGTACCGCGCCGGTCTTGCTGCTCCGCAGCTTTGAACAGCCACAAGGGAATGACCAGCTGGAGCGCGCCCTCATCCCGCTTGACGGATCCACTTTGGCGGAATCGGCGCTGGAGGTGGCGGACCAACTGGTGGGCATGGTCATTCGGCAGGTGACGCTGCTCAGGGCAGTCACGCCAGCCGGCGCGGCTGCCGCCGAGATACGTTCAGCAGAGCAGTATTTGCGCTCGACGAGCGAGCGCCCGCGTACGAGGTGGCAAGCGCGCGGATGCGACGTCACTGAATTGGTGGTGCGCGGGCAGCCAGGGCCGTGTATCGTGCGGGAGGCCGCGCGTACCGGAGCGCTGATTATCCTGGCGACCCGAGGGCAGACCGGCTGGACGCGCTGGACGCTGGGGAGTGTGGCGGATCGCGTGCTGGAGGGGGCGCAATCAGCGCTCTTGCTCGTCAATCCGCGGGTAACGCAGACGCACCGCGAGGCGTGATGAGCTTGTGACATCTAGCAAGAGTGCTGTGATTGGCCTGTGACGCCATGCCTTCATGATCGGGGCGATGATTGCATGCGTGGCGAGCTGCAAGCCGACCCAACCATCGGCTAAAGGTCGTCACCTCGTCCGTCAGCGGATGTTCCGACTTCCGACCAGCCTAAGCAGAGAGGACCTTCTCCCGATGAGCACACCCGTCCAAGACCACCCAGTCGTGGCGGATTCCACTCCTGCCGCTACGGCCCCTACCGCTCCAACTACCCCGCTGACCTCACCGTCACCCGTCGCAAACGAGCCGACCGGTATCACCTACACCCCGCCGCGCGTGCGCCGCCGGCAGACG
>DASVAA010000179.1:0-22263 GCA_036376595.1 Ktedonobacterales bacterium
GATGTCGAACTGGCCGTCGCTGTCCATGAAGAACGCCAGCTCCTTGGCGGCGGCGTCGAAGCCGGCCATCAAGGCGCCGCCGTAGCCGCGGTTGGGCCGGTTGTGGACGACGCGCACGTGGGCGGGATGGGCCGCAGCCAGCGCGTCGGCGATCGCCCCGGTGCGGTCGCGGGAGCCGTCATCCACGACGATGATCTCGAAGTCGGGGGCCAGCGCGGCGAGCACGCGCAGGCAGCGCGTCACCGTCTCGGCGATGACCGCTTCCTCGTTATAGGCCGGCAGCACCACCGACAGCCCCCGCCGCGTGATGGGCACCTGCGCCGGCGTCTCCACCGCGGCCTCCGCCTGTATCTGCTGCCGCTGCATCGCCATACCCACTCTCCTCCGTCCGTCGCCTCAAGCAGCTTTGGTGCCGCCCTGGCCGCCGCGGTATGCATTGCCGTACGCGTCGCGGCGTCTCAGGTCGCCCAGGCCACGCGCCCGCAGGATACCAGACCTGGCCCACCAGCGCAAACCGGCAGCGGACCTTTGGATGAGGCGCGTGGAGACCATAATGTGCTGCTCGGCGTGACGTTCTGGCCGCACCTTACGCCTGCGGCGACGGCACCGTGATGTGAGCCACCGCCGGCACGGGAATGGGAGCCTGTGCCTCGGTCCCAGCGGCCAACGCCGCGGGCGCGCCCAAGCGCCAGAACTGCACGCCGGACACCAGCCACAGCAGCAGCGCGCCGGTCGGTCGCAGCACCATATAGAGCGGCCGGATTGGGTGATGGAGGAACAAGACCTCCAGCTCGGGGGTCGAGAGGCGGTCGTAGCCGAACGGCAGTTGGAACATCGTCAGCAAGATGCCCACAACCAGCGCCAGCACCAGATAGACTTCGAGTTTGAGCCGGCCGTCCTCACGGTGAATGCCGGACGCCAGCGGCCGCAGCGCGCAGCCGAGGCAGAGCGCGAAAGGCGGTACCAGCCATGCGCTGTGGTGCACCCAGCTAATCGGCGAGACGAGCACCATCGTGCTGACCGCCCACGCGAAGCCGACCAGCTCGAAGGTGGCGCCCAGGCGGCGGTCAGCCTTCGTGCGGGCACGCCAGCGGAGCACCGTCACACGCAGCACACCGCCGATGAATGCCAGCGCGACGATGGCGATCAGGGCGTAGCCGGAATTGAGCAACAGCGTGCTCGGCTGCTTCGTGATGGCGATCCCGACCCAGAACGGCACGCGCGCCAGCGCCTCGTTCTGGTAGCGCAGGCTGTCGCCCAGCCCGTTGCCGGCGATCGCGCGCATTGCGAGCAGCCCCTGGGGGCCAACGACCAGCGCCATCGCACCGAGCTGCGCCGCGCAGGCCAGCACGGCGGCAATCACCAAGCGCCAGCGGCCGCGCAGCAGGAAGTAGCCCAGCAGCACGAGCGGCAGCGCCTTGATCATGATCGCCACCGCAATCACCACGCCCACCAGAATCGCCCGCTCGCGCCGCATCAGCCAGAGCGTGAGGCAGATGGCGAAGAAGATCAGGATGCTCGCCTGTCCCAGCCGGACTGATTCAATTAGCGGGTCGTCGGTCAGCGAGACGAACGTCACGAGTGCGATAGCGAAGACGTCGGCATCCGACAGCCGCTGCCACCAGCTCCAGACGCGCCCGGCCCACTGGCGCGGACGGCTCCCACGCAGGCCAAGTCGCGGCAGCCGCCGGTCGGCGCCAAAGAGTCCATGGCGCAGCAGGCCGATCATGAGTCCGGTGCCCACGAGCCACAGCAGGCAGTTGAGGATGATGAAGCCCTGGGCGGTGCGGCCCATCGAGAAGCGCGAGATGGGGATGAAGAGGATTGGCAGCAACAGCGGATACTGAAAGACGCCGGTGCCCAGAAATAAGCCGTGCTGCGCGGCGACCGTGGCGAGCACGTTTGGATCGTACACGTTGGCGTGGCGGTTCAACCGCAGCGCAAAGCCCGCGTCGAAATAGAACGAATAATCGTAAAAGCCCAGGTAGCCGGCGTAATCCGAGAGCATCGTCATCCACCACGGCATGGCGGCGGCGCCGATGAGCAGCAGCGCGGCGATGCGCAGCAACAGGCGCGATGAGGTCGGCGCGTGCCCTGACGTGTCCGGTGTGTCCACTCTGTCTGGCGTCTCACGCCCAGTGAGATCGTCACCGTCGCCGTCGCGGTGCTCCACGAAGCCCTCGTGACGCTCAATACGGCTGGTCACGCCCACTCTCCCTCGGCCCAGGACCCGTGCGCATCCGGCAGGGGTCGCCGCGCCAGTATACGCAGCGCCGACGGCACGGTCAACGGCGGTGGCCGCGGTGGGCTATCGCGCACGCGCTGGATTCGCTGTGATCGGCGGGCCATCACATACGTATTTCCTAGTGGGGACACTACGCATTCGTACGGACAGCGGCGTGTCGGGCCGGTAGAGGGTCCGGCGGGTATTGGGTAGGAGTAGGAAGGCGTATGGCGGAGATGGAGCCGCCGCCCTTGCGGCGGGAAGAACAATCGGAAGCCGGAACGGCAGCGGACGGTGCCAACGGCGCAAACGGTGCAGACGATGCGACCTCCCGCGATGCGAGCCACGGCACAGCGGCGCCCACAAGATCAGTGGCACGCGCGACCGAGCACTCGACGGGGCCTCTGCGATACCGGCGCAGCGCGCGCTATGTGCGCTTCTCGCGGCGGGTCGAGCGCCAGCGCAGGCGGGGGCGGCGTGGCGTCATCGCGCGGGTCACCTGGAGCACGCTCGGCGGCCTGCTGCTGTTGGTGGTCGCGCTGGCGGGCGGTAGCCTCGCCGCCGCCGCGAGCTACTATCAGGCCGAGCAGCCCGCGGTCGCCGCACTCGCCAGCAGCGTCGCCAATCACGACAGCGTCCAGATCTTCGACAATTCGGGACATCTGCTCTACGAGCTGGATCGGGACGGCGTGCAGCGCAGCATTGACCTGGCGCACGTGCCGGTGACGGTCGTCAACGCCACGCTGGCGATCGAGGATCACAGCTTCTGGACCAACACGGGCGTAGACCTGCAATCCATTGTCCGCGCGGCGCTCGCCGACTACCACCAGGGCGGGATCGTTCAGGGCGGCAGCACAATCACCCAGCAGGTGGTGAAGAATCAGGTGCTGGGCGATGAGGTGACGTTTTCGCGCAAGCTGGAGGAAGCCATCCTGGCGGTCGGCCTAACCACGTCAGGTGTCTACTCCAAGCAGCAGATTCTCAGCATGTACCTCAACTCGGTCCCCTACAGCCCGACGGCCTACGGAATCGACGCGGCGGCACACTACTACTTCGGCTACAACGACGATCCCGCGACCGGCGAGACCGCCGCCCAGCAGCTCGATCTGGCGCAGGCCTCGATGCTGGCGGGGATTCCGCAGAACCCCTCGCTCAACGATCCGCTGCTGCATCCACAGGCCGCCCGCACGCGGCAGTCGCAGGTGCTCGACGCGATGGTGTCCTACGGCTACATCACGCGCGCCCAGGCGAACGCAGCGTGGGCGGAGGCCGGCGCGCCTCATTTCTACCATCCAGCGCTGGCCGGTCCGCCCGACCTTGCGCCGCACTTCGTCAATTACGTGCTGCAACAGGTCGAGTCCATGATCGAGCTGGGGCAGCTCAGCAGCTTCTCGCGCTCCGGCCTGCGCATCTACACCACCCTCGACCTGGCGCTCCAGCAGCACACCCAGCAGGCCATCACCCAGCATCTCTTCGGCAACGACATCACCGACTTCGCCGCCCCCACGTATATCCGCAACGACAACGTGACCAACGCGGCGGCGCTGCTCGCGGACCAGCACACCGGCGCGATTGTGGCCTACGTGGGCAGCGCGGACTACAACAGCGACGCCATCGGTGGCCAGTTCGATACCATCTCGCAGGGCTACCGCAGCCCCGGCTCTTCCTTCAAGCCGTTCGTCTATGCCACGGCCTTCGAGAAGGGGTGGTTCCCGGCGATGACCGTGGGCGACGTGCCGACCGCGTTCTGGGACGGCGGGCTGGGGCCATACGGCGGGCAGAGCTACCGCCCGCTGGATTACGACGCGGTGCATGCGACCGGGACGGTGACGCTGCGCACCGCGCTCGATTGGTCGCTGAACATCCCGGCAGTGCGTGTGATGCAGTACGCCGGCATCCAGGATACGATGAACACCGTCGAGCGCATGGGCATCACGAGCTGGCGGGGAACCTGGGGCCTAGCCTCGGTGCTCGGCGCGCTCGACGTCACGCCATTCGAGATGGCCCAGGCGTACACGGTCTTTGCCAACTACGGCCAGTACATCCCCCTGCACGCCATCAACGCGATCAGCGACAGCGCGGGCGACGTGCTCTACCAGTACGCGCCGCCGATGCCGGTGCAGGTGATGGACCCGCGCATCGCCTTCCTGATCACGAGCATCCTGACAGACAACGCCTCGCGCGCTGGCGACTTCGGCGGCTGCAGCCCGCTCTACCTGGACCCCTACATGGGTCTGAGCCAGCAGCAGACGCACTACACCTTCAACGCCGCGTACGGCAGCGCCCAGTGCGGCTACCTGACATCGCATCGCTACCTGTCGCCGCTGGCGTGGCCGACCGCCGCCAAGACCGGCACCGCACAGGACTTCCGCGACGACTGGACGATGGGCTACACGATGGACTACACCGCGGCGGTGTGGGTCGGCAACAACAACGACACGCCAATGATCAACATTGACGGCATCAGCGCCGCAGCGCCCATCTGGTACTCCACCATGCTCTACGCCGAGGAGCACGAGAACCAGCAGCGCAAGGCGTTCCCGGTGCCGCCGGGCGTGCATCTGGGGCGCTATTGCTCGGCGGGCGTCTGCACGACGGATTGGTTCCTCGACGGCACCACGCTCGATTCCAACGTCGGCGAGAGCGGCGATGCGCTGCCGTGCGTGTCGCTGCTTCCGGCTGGCGGCTGGGTCTCATCAGGGAGCTGCCAGGTCAGCCTGGAGCATAAACAGTTGCAGAATGCTGGCGCGCCGACCGACGAGGTCAAGTACGTCGGCGCGCCGTGATGGCGGCGGCGCCGCGGCTTTGAAAAGCCGGCGCACGCGGTGTATGGACTGAAGTCCCGATGGCGTGCGCGCTGACAATGCATCGCCGTCGTGGCGGGCGCCGGCACCTTCAGTGCCGCGAGCGACCTCCATAAGTGCGGCTCAGCGCGCGTCTGCCGGCAGCGCGACGAGCGAGCGGTCGATGGCGGCGATGCTGCCACGCCCGGCGAGCACCATCGCCAGCTCCAGCTCGTCGCGCAGCAGCTCCAGCACGCGGCGAGCGCCCGCCTCGTCGTCGGCGGCCAGCCCCCACAGCACGGGACGTCCCACCAGCGCCGCCCGCGCGCCCAGCGCCAGCGCCTTGAGCACGTCGGTCCCGCGCCGCACGCCGCCGTCCAGATACACCTCGGCGCGACCGGCGACCGCTTCCACAATAGCCGGCAGTGCGGAGATCGTCGCCGGCACGCCGTCGAGCTGGCGCCCGCCGTGGTTCGAGACGGCGATCCCCGCTGCGCCGACTTCCACCCCATGCGCGGCATCCTCCGGCATCAGGATACCCTTGAGCACGATCGGCAGCTCGGTGAGCGAGCGCAGCCAGGTCACGTCGTCCCAGGTCAGCGCCGCCGGCCCGTACTCCGCGTCGCCCTCGTCGAAGTTGCCGTTCGGCGGCCAGTCGGCGGGCACGCGGGCGCTGCGGTCCTTCTGGCCCCAGGCCGGCGCGTCCACCGTCAGCACGATCGCGTGGCAGCCGGCGGCCTCGGCGCGGCGCACCAGCGACTCGGCGAGCGCCCGCTGGCCGCGATAGAGGTAGAGCTGGAGCCACAGCGGGCCGGTCGCCGCGGCGGCGATCTCCTCGATACTGCGGGTGGACTCCGTCGCGGCGACCATCAGCGTGCCGGCACCGCCCGCGGCGCGGGCAGTAGCGCACTCCGCCTCGGTGCAGGCCATCCCCTGGGCGGCGGTCGGAGCGACGAGGATCGGCATGGCGACGGGCGTGCCGAGCACAGCCGTGCGCAGGTCGGCCTCCGCGACGCCGGTCAGCATGCGCGGCAGCAGCTCGATGCGCTCGAAGGCCGCGCGATTGCGCCGCAGTGTGATCTCGTCGCCCGCGCCCGCTGAATAGAAGGCCCATGCGCCCGGCGCGAGTCGCTGCTCGGCAAGCGCCTCGTAATCGAAGACGTTGATCGGCTCCACGCGAGATCATCCTTTCCGCCAGCAGCGGCACGATACGCGTCAGGATTGTATTGCGGCAATACTGTCTGACAGGAGCAGAAATCTCCTCATCTGCCGCGGGCGCGCCATCTGTCACGTTTTCCGCCGTGCGCAGACAGTGCATCATCGGGACTTCTGAATAGGACAACGGAGGTGAGTCAGATGGCAAACGATACGGTTCAGGTCAGTCAGGGCGAGCTCGCGCGGCTGCTAGGCGAGGCGGAGCGTGCTCACGGCGAGTATGAGGCGACGTTAGGGCATCGTGACGAGGACTGGCCCGCGTGGTACGCCGCGTATATCGTCGGTAAGCTCAAAGGCGCTGCGGCTTCGCCGGCATCGCCGCAGCATCGTGGCCAGAAGCGGCACACAGGCACGTCACAGTCCTAGCCAGAGCGCCGCCTGGTTTGCCGGCCCACTCGCGGCCAGACTATACTGACTGAGCGGCCCTGACGGGTAGGGCGCGGAACGGACGGAACGAGAATCCTCGACGGAGGGCTTGTGGCACAGCCATCGCGCACGACAGGGCACAGTCCATCCGGCGCGCAGTCGCTGATCGACCGGGCGCGGCGCGTGCTGGCCCACGAGCAGCGCACCAGCCACGGCGACACTGCCGTCAAGCCCGGTGGACTCGAAGCCTTCATCACGCGCTGGGCCAGTGACGTGCGCGCGGCACGGCTGGGCGGCGCGATCGCCGCGGGGACGAGCCACGCCTCCGGTCCCGCTCCTGAAGAGGCCATCGCGCGGCTGCTGGGTGGGTATCACGCGCTGGACCCGATGAGCCGCGCCGCCAAGGTGCGCGCCGCGCTCGCGCTCCTCGACACCATCAAGGCCGCACCCTCGCCACGCCCGCCTGGAGCCGCCGCGCCAACCGTCCGCTCCGCGCCGCATACTTCTCCAGCCTCGCGCACGCCCGATAGGCCCGCCAGCTCGCCGACGCCACGTGCGACGCGACCCGCTCCGGCGATGCGCGGCGCCATTCCTACTCGCGGCCAGCCCGACGACTGGCCGCTGGCGAAGCCGATGCCGCCGCTGCCCACGCTGGCAACCAAGCGCGAGGATGCCCCACGCCCCGCGCCCAAGCCCGAAGACGAGTATCTGCTCCAGGCGCCAGTAACGGCGGTGCCGGGCGTCGGGCCGACGCAGCAGGAGCGCCTGCGCCGGCTGGGCATCGAGACGGTCCGCGACCTGCTCTTCGCCTTCCCGCGCGAGCATCTCGACTACAGCAAGCTCGCCAAAATCGGCACGCTGCCCTTCGACGAGACTGTCACGATCCTCGGCACGCTGTGGGAGATCGAGACCAAGCGCACCGGCGGCGGCCGCACACGCACCATCGCGCGCGTCTCCGACGAGACCGGCGCCATCCGCCTCCAGTGGTTCAACCAGCCGTATCTGCAGAAGCAGCTCCCGCGCGGCGGCTCGATCGTCGCCACCGGCGTCAAGCAGCGCTTCGGCAACAGCGTGACCTTCGCCGTCAAGAGCCACGAGCTGCCAGAGCAGGGCGACCTGATCAACACCGGGCGGCTGGTGCCGGTCTACCCGCTGACCGAGGGCCTGTATCCGAAGACGCTGCGACGCTACACCAAATGGGCGGTGGACCGCTGCGCCGCGTTCATCCCCGAGCACCTGCCGCCCGCGCTGCGCGCCCGCGCGCGCCTGCTGCCGCTGCCCGACGCCGTGGCGCAGATGCACTACCCCGACGGCGAGCGCGATCTGGCCGACGCGCGCCGCCGGCTGGCCTTCGACGAGCTGTTCCTGATCCAGATGGGCATGCTCACCCGCCGCGCCAACTGGCAGGAGGGGCCGCCCGCGCCGCCGCTGCCCGTGGACGAGGCGCTGATCTTCGCTGGGATTGAGGCTGGGCGTCCACCGGACGCCCCTACGGAATCGTCTGGCTCCCCCTCACCCCATGCTGTAGTGGCGAGGCCCACCGCGCCTCTGCTGGGACCGGGGAGTGAGGACCCTGCGTCTGCCTCTGCGTCCTCTGCGTCCTCTGCGTCCTCCACTGTTATTCTCTCTCCTACCTCTGCGTCCTCTGCGGTTTCTCCTTCTGCATCCACGGCGCTTGGTGGTGGCCTATGGGGCCTGACGGCGAGCTGCTTCGAGGAGACGCTGCCCTTCCGCTTCACCGGAGCCCAGCGGCGCGCGATCCGCGAAATCCTCAAGCGCCTGCGCTCCACCACGCCGATGTCGCTGCTACTGCAAGGCGACGTGGGGTCGGGCAAGACGGTGGTCGCGGCGGCGGCGCTGCTGGCAGCGGCAGCCAACGGCTACCAGGGCGCACTCTTGGCCCCTACCGAGATCCTCGCCGAGCAGCACTATCGGGGGCTGGCGGAGCTGCTGGCGCCGTTCGGCCTCAAGGTCGTCCTGCTCACGGGAAGCCAGCGGGCGAAGGAGCGGCAGGCGGCGCTCGCGGCGCTGGCGAGCGGCGAGGCAGCGATCGCCATCGGCACGCACGCGCTGCTGCAAGAGGGCGTCGAGTTCAAGCGGCTGGCGCTGGCGATTGTGGACGAGCAGCACCGCTTCGGCGTGGAGCAGCGTGAGGCATTGCGCCAAAAGGGCTACAGTCCACACATGCTGGTGATGACCGCGACCCCCATCCCGCGCACGCTGGCGCTCACGCTCTACGGCGACCTCGACGTCGCACTCCTCGACGAGCTGCCCGCTGGGCGGCTGCCGATCGTCACGCGCTGGCGCTCAGGGTCGCAGCGCGCTGAGGCGTACCGGCTGGTGGCCGAGGAGGTGGCCGCGGGACGCCAGGCGTACGTCATCTGCCCGCTGGTCGAGGAGTCGGAGGCACTAGAAGCCAAATCGGCGGTCAAAGAGTACGAGCGGCTGCGGCGCGAGGTCTTCCCCGATCTGCGGCTGGGGCTGGTGCATGGGCAAGTGAAGCCGGCGGAAAAGGACCGTGTGATGCGCGCCTTCCGCGATGGCGAGATTGACGTGCTGGTGGCGACAGCGGTGGTCGAAGTGGGGGTGGACGTCCCAAACGCGACGGTGATGCTGATCGAGGATGCCGACCGCTTCGGCCTCTCGCAGCTCCATCAGTTCCGCGGTCGTGTTGGGCGCGGCGCGCAGCAATCCTACTGCTATCTGCTGAGCCAGGAGGCAAGCATGGTGGCACGCGAGCGGCTGGCGGTGATGGAGCGCACCACCGACGGCTTCGCGCTGGCCGAGGCGGACCTGCAATTGCGCGGGCCAGGCGATTTCTTCGGCACGCGCCAGAGCGGCCTGCCGGAGCTGAAGGTGGCGAAGCTGGCCGATGCGCCGCTGCTAACCGAGGCGCGTGAGCAGGCCGAGTGGCTCTGGGCGCAAGACCCTTACCTGCGCAAGCTAGAGCACGCCGCGCTGCGCGAGCGCGTCTTCGTCTTCTGGCGCGAGTTCATGGCACACTGAGGCCAGCAGAGGGAGATGAAAGCCGCGGAGGTCGCAGAGGTCGCAGAGGTCGCAGAGGACGCAGAGGACGCGGAGGTCGCAGAGGGAGAGAAAGAGAAGCTCAGAGGTAACGGAGGAGGGAGCGGGAGCAATCGGGTGCGCATGGTGAGGCACTCCTCCGGTGGTCGCCGGGCGGAGGGGCGTGCTGTGGACCGCGATCAGCGGGCGAGCACCAGCAGCCGGTAGCCGCCGAGCAGGTGGACGGCGAGATCGTGGTGCGCCGCGAAGAGCAGCTTACGCGCAGGCTTGAGCAGGTTGCGCCCGACCAATCGCGTCGGCAGATCCAGCGCCTCCGCGGTGTAGGCCACATCGAGCACGGTGTAGCCCGTATCGGCGAGCGTCCGCAGGGCCAGCTCTTTGGTGAAGTGGTGCAGGTGGCCGTAGGCGTCGCGCGTGTGCAGCAACCCGTGCGGCCGGATCACCGTTTGCACCGAGAGCTCCAGCGGGAAGAAGAAGACCGTGTAGTCGGCATGGGTGCGCAGCGCGCGCAGGAAGGCGAAATAGTCTTCCAAGTGCTCGACCACGTCCAGCGCCAACAGCAGATCGTAGTGCGCCGACGGCTCGGCCAGCAGATCCCCCAACGTGAAGTGTAGGTGTTGATTCTCGCGGTTGTGAGCCAGCGCGATGGCCTGCGGCGAGATGTCGTAGCCGGCCAGCTCGCAGTCGCGCGGCAGTAAGAGCTGCAACTGGCGCAGCACCTCCCCGGCCCCGCAGCCCACATCGCCGATGGAGTGCGGCGCGAGGTGCGCGCGGTCGAGCAGGCGCAGGATTTCGCGTGCCTTGCCGACCGATTCCTCAACGTGCCATGTGGGAACCAGCTCGAGATAGCTGCCGGAGGTATACAGGTCCTGGCCGGCAGACTCATGCGCCGCGCTTGGCAAGCCACTGGCCGTGACCCCCGCGCGCATAGCATTTACAGTGTTCGCGGTGTGTATGGTTGGCGTACCCACAGCATCCACCTCACTTACCCATCTATCGCATAGCCGGCACGCTTCGACCAGCCTCCACTCGCATCCGCGTTCTGTGTCTGAGTTGGCGTCTGGGTGCCTGCGAATGGCCCCCGCAGCGCGCGCCGGAGGTCAGGGCACGCCACATGTCGCTTGGTTCCTACGTATTTCTGCGTACTGGTGCGTCCCAGCATGCGCACTAATCACCAGGGCGTGTCAAGAGGTTCGCAACGAGGAGTTCGCACGTGCGTTACGCGCCGGATGTCCGTGTCGCGCGGCGCGTGGTGTGCGACAGATGATGGTGTGCGGGCGCCGGAAGCTGTTTGGCGCCGGGCCGCGGCGCCATGATATACTCGAAAGTGGTATGCCAGCGCATGCGCGCCGGTCACGAAAGGTCCGTCATCATGATCGAGCCGGATTCTCGCCTCAATCTCGATCCAGATAAGGATCTGGCTGAGGTGTACTTCAGCGAAGAAGCTGAGCCAGATTGGTACAAGACCAATATCCCCTGCCAGGTCGGTTGTCCGGCGCACACCGACGTCGCCAACTATATCGGCCTCATCTCGCAGGGCCGCTTTGACGAGGCGTATCTGCTCAACCGCCAGTGCAACGTGGTGCCGGGCGTGTTGGGCCGCACCTGCGCCCGCCCCTGCGAGCCAGTCTGCCGCCGCAATAAGATCGACGGCAATCAGGTCGCCATCTGCTGGCTCAAGCGCGCGGCGCACGACCACCGCGAGTTCCGCCATCTGCCGGCGCGGCCCAAGATCACCAAGCAGAAGAAGGTCGCTATCATCGGCGGCGGCTCGGCGGGCCTGGCGGTTGCGCGCGAGCTGGCGGAGATGGGCTATCCCGTCACGATCTACGACATGTACCCCGCGCTGGGCGGCATGATGATCGGCGGCATCCCCATCTGGCGCCTGCCGCGTGAGGTCACGCGCGAAGAAACCGACGAGTACATGGAGGCGTTGGGCGTCGAGGTCGTGCTGAATACGATGGTTGGCCGCGAGGTGCAGCTCACCGATCTGCTCGACCAGTTCAGCGCCGTCTACATCGGCGCCGGCTGCATGCTCTCAAATCCGCTCACCGGTCCTGATGGCAAGGAGATCCCCGGCGCGCACCTCGAAGGTGTGATCCCCGGCCTGCCGTTCCTCGAAAAGGTCAACTTTGGCGAGCCGGTCTTCGTGGGCAAACGCGTAGCCGTCCTGGGTGGCGGCTTCACGGCGATGGACTGCTGCCGCTCGGCGGTGCGCATGGGTGCCGAGAAGGTCTACGTCGTCTACCGCCGCTCCAAGGAAGAAATGCCCTCCGACGAGTACGAGGTGGACGAGGCGACGCTGGAGCACATCGAGTTCGTCTATCTCGCGACGCAGGTTGCTGTGGAGAGTCAGGACAGCGTGCATGTCAGCGGCATCCGCTTCGTGCGCAACCGCCTTGGCGACCCCGATGCCAGCGGCCGGCGCAAGGCGATCCCCGTGCCTGGCTCCGAGTTCACGCTCGACGTGGATACCGTCCTGTCTGCATTTGGTCAGTACGCCGATACATCGTGGATTCCAGCCAAGGAGCTAGGGCTGGAGGTCAACAAGTGGGGCATCCCGCTGATCGACCGTGACACCTGGATGACGAGCAAGCCCGGCCTCTTCGCGGGCGGCGACTTCACCGAGGGCAGCCGCAACCTGATCTCGGCGATCGGCGACGGCAAGGCGGCGGCCAGCGCCATCAACCGCTATCTGGGTGGGTCCGATAGCCCGGCCGAAGAGGCGGTCGAGATCGAGCTGCCCGACTTCCGCCGCGGCATGGTGGACGACTACGAGTCCATCCCCTATCAGGTGGTGCCCTCGCTGCCACTAGAGAAGCGCTTCAGCATCACCGTCGAGACCGAGACGGGCTACTCGCCGGAGGAGGCGATCACCCAGGCGCGGCGCTGCCTCCAGTGCCAGCTCAACATCATGATCGACCCCTCGATCTGCATCCTGTGCTCCGGCTGCGTGGACATCTGCCCCTACGACTGCATCAGCATGGAGGGGCTGACCCGCGTGGTGAAGGCCGACCCGCTGCACCAGCTCGCCGAGGCCAGTTGGGAGGCCGGCGCCGACATGATCATTGACGAGGAGAAGTGCATCCGCTGCGGGCTGTGCATCGTGCGCTGCCCCACGGACGCCATCTCGATGGTGCAGTTCGAGGTCAAGAGCGCCAACAACCGCTGGAACGTCTCGAAGATCCCGGTGCTCAACAACCCCCGGTAGGGGTGTCCGGCGGTTGAAACCGCGCCTGGAGGGCCTACCGGCCGCGAAGTCCGCCTGCGCGGACTGGGGACCGAGATAGCCTCCTGCGCGGACTGGGGATTCAGGTAGCCACTGCGCTGTCTGGATCGTCACATAATGCGGTGCTGTTGCGAGAAGTCGCGGCGGTGCCGCATTCGTGTATGCTGTGGAGGGAACCGGCGGCGTCCGGCACGAGTCTTATCACTCACGGAGCCGTGACGCGCGGCAGGCGGGAACGGAAGCGCGAGCGGGAGGGGGAGGGGCTGCATGCGGCACATGAGCGGAACACCCGACAGGTGGCTGCGGGCGCGATACCGCGCATTCGCGCTCCTGACGTCGCTCGTGCTGCTGCTCGCCGCCTGCGCCGGGGGCCCGTCATCATCGCGGCCCGCATCGTCGGGGCACGAGCTGACGCCACCCAGCCCCAAAGCGACCGTGCCGCCCTCCAGCGCCGGGCCGCAGACGGCCGCGCGCCTCCAGCTCCAATTGCAACAGTCGGCGGACTGGTACCTAAGCCGCATGTCGCTGGACGAGAAGCTGGGACAGATGTTCCTCATCGAGACGGTCTGGCAGGACTACAACCAGGACGTGGACAATATGGTCCGCGGCATGCACGCCGGCGCCCTGATCCTCTATCAGCAGAACATGGCGAGTCCCGCCCAGCTCACAAGCTACATCGCCGCCATCCAGGCGCACGCCTCGATCCCACTGCTCGTCTCGATCGACGAGGAGGGCGGCGTGGTGGACCGCCTCGGCTACCTGGGCTACAATCCGACGCTGCCGGCGGCGCAGGACCTCGGCGCGAGCGGCAATCCGCGGAACGCCTATCAGGCCGGCGCGCGGGCGGCGGATGAGCTGAAGAGCTATGGCATCAACGTCAATCTGGCGCCGGTCGCGGACGTGCGCACGGTGCCCAACGCGGTCGAGTGGACGCGGCTCTTCGGCGACGACCCGCGCACCGTAGACGCCTACGCCGGAGCTTTCCTGCGCGGCCTGCAAGATAACGGCGTCGTGGCGACGGTCAAGCATTGGCCCGGCATCGGCGGCACGACCCTCGACCCGCATCTGACACTGCCCACCATCACCGACAGCGTCGCGCAGCTCGACGCCGTGAACTTCGCCGCCTTCAAGGGCCTGCTGCCGCTCGATCCCGGCATGATCATGGTGACCCACGTGATCGTCTCGTCGATCGACCCGACGCTGCCGGCGACCTTCTCGCCCAAGCTGGTGGATGGCATCCTGCGCGGCCAACTCGGCTACCAGGGTGTGGTGGTGACCGACAGCCTCTATATGGACGGCATCAAGGACTTCCTGAACGATCAGAACATCTACAGTGAGCTGCCCAAGGCGGCGGTGCTGGCGGTCGAGGCCGGCGACGATCTGCTCGAAGGCGCCTTCGACACGCCCTCGATGAGCGCGATGATCGCCGCACTGAAGGCCGCTATCTCCTCCGGCCAGATCACCCAGGCGCGCATCGATCAGTCGGTGCGGCGCATCCTGATGCTCAAGCTGCGCTTCGGGCTGCTGCCGCTGCTGCCGATGAAGGGCACGCCGCTCTACGCCGACGCGACCAGCCCAACGCTCTCGGCCGCTGACGTAAAGCGCGCCGCGTGACCACCTCCTGAAGGGCACAATCCTCCAGAACGCAGGCGGACGATGCCATCTCATACGCGCTCGAAAACGCCCATCCTGATCGGGTGAACGTCTCGGTTCGATGGGACTACAGGCGTAGCGCGAGGCGCGGGGAAGGAGTATACTGGAGCGCGTCGAGCCGTCGTCGTCGCGCGCGTGGCCCCGCTGATGGAGGCGGCGCACCATCCGCCGCGAGGGAGGGGCCGCTAATGGAGTCGCTCACCAATCTCGTCGTCTCGGAGACTGAGCTTGGCAACATCGCGCGGCTGCTGGGCCGCCTGACCCAAGAGACCAACGCCAGCTCCGTGCTGCTGCTGGACAAGAGCGGCCAGCTCATCTCGACGCAGGGCGGCGTGGGCCAACGCGACCTGATCGCCCTCGGCGCGCTGCTGGCCGGCGCCTTCTCGTCCTCGCGCCACGTGGCCGAGATCCTCGGCGAGCACGACTTCCGCCACATCCTGCAGCAGGGCGTGCATGAGAGCATCTACACCAGCCTGATTGGTGAGCAATGGCTGCTGGTGGTGGTCTTCGACAAGCAGACGCACGTCGGACTAGTGAAGGTGCTGGCACGCAAGGCCGGCGAGGAGCTGGAGCGCGTGCTGGAGCGCGTGCGCGCCAGCGGGACGCAGGCCAAGGAGCAGGTCATCGGCGTGCAGTTTCGCAGCTCGGTTGAGAACACAATTGACCTGCTCTTCCAGGATTGAGTCCCTCGTCTATGGCCCTTATCAACGTCGCCAGCCGCGAGATTCACTGCAAGATCGTCTACTACGGCACCGGCTACTGCGGCAAGACCACCAACCTGCAGTACATCTTCGGCCACGCGCCCACCACGGCCCGCGGCGAGCTGCTGACGCTCAACACCGAGAGCGAGCGCACGCTCTTCTTCGACTTCCTGCCGCTCGACCTGGGCACGGTGCATGGCTTTCGCGTGCGCTTTCACCTCTACACCGTGCCGGGCCAGGTGCTCTACGAGCGCACCCGCATCGCGGTGCTCAGCGGCGTGGACGGCGTGGTCTTCGTGGTAGACTCGGCGCCCGACAAGCTCGATGAGAACTTCGCCAGTCTGATCGAGCTAGAGACCAACATGCGACGGCTGGGCAAGGACCTGGGCGACTTCCCCTTCGTGATGCAGTGGAACAAGCGCGACCTGCCCGGCGCGGTCCCCGTCGCCACGCTGGACCGCTATCTCAATCGCCGCCGCGCACTGACCTTCGAGGCTGCCGCGCTGAGCGGCGAGGGCGTCTTCGCCACGCTGCGCGCAATCTGCAAAGCGGTGATGGCGCAACTGTGACACGCGTTGACGCGGGACGCCGAAGAAGCATGCGGCAGGCGGTTGAAAACGCCGACTCGCGGTAGGGGAGGCGAGAATTGAAAGACCCCGCGCCCAGCCGTGACATGCCTTGACGCGGGACACCACGGCAACATACACTCAGCACGGATGAATCACTCCGGGTAACTGGCGAGAGTTGTGGATATGACCACGAGGGAGCCTGGAGACCACCAACACGAGTCAGCCGCTCGCCTGGGCTGAGCTCCGGCGCCGCGCCATTGCGTGCCGCGCGCCGGAGCCTTTTTGTTTCCGGATGTCGTCCGCCAGGCGTCCACCGGACGCCCCTATGAGTGCTGGCGGACGCGAGGACACGAAAGGGGCGACCGCATGCAATCTCCCAAGCGTGCGCTGCTGAGCGTGGCCGACAAGACGGGCATCGAGCGTTTCGCGCGCGGCCTGCACGAGCTGGGCATCGAGCTGGTGGCAACCGGCAAGACGGCGGCGCTGCTGCGCGACGCCGGCATCCCCGTGACATCGGTTGAGGAGGTGACGGGCTTCCCCGAGCTGCTCGGTGGGCGCGTCAAGACGCTGCACCCGGCGATCCACGCCGGCATTCTGGCCAAACGCGACGACGCCGATCAGATGAGCGAGATTGAAGCGCACGGCATCGGCCCGATTGACCTTGTGGCCTGCAATCTCTATCCCTTCGAGCGCGCCGTCGCCCAGCCCAGCACGACGCTCGACGGGGCATTGGAGGAAATCGATATCGGCGGCGTGACGCTCCTGCGCGCGGCGGCCAAAAACTTCCCGTCGGTCACGGTTGTGACACGTCCCGAAGACTTCGCGCCGGTGCTGGAGGAGTTGCGCACGCACAGTGCGACGAGCATTGAGACGCGGCGGCGTCTGGCGGCGGTCGCCTTCCAACAGACCGCGCTCTACGACACCGCCATCGCCGGCTACCTGCGTCGCGATCTGCCCGACGCGCTCTTCCCCGACGACCTGACGCTCGGCCTGCGGCGCCAGCAGACGCTGCACTACGGCGAGAATCCGCACCAGCTCGCCGCGCTCTATCGGTGGGTGAGTGGTAGCGCGAGCGCCAGCAACGAGGACAATCCCGCGCGCATGCCCACTGTGGCGGGCGCGCGGCAGCTCCACGGCAAGGAGCTAAGTTTCAACAATCTGCTCGATCTCGATGCCGCATTGGCGGCTGCTGCCTCCTTCACGGCGCCGACAGCGGTGGTGATCAAGCACACCAATCCCTGCGGCTTGGCCTGCGCCGATACGCTGGTCGAGGCCTACCGCCGCGCGCACGCCGGGGATCCCGTCTCGGCCTACGGCGGCATCCTGGGCTTCAACCGCGAGGTGGAAGGCGCGGCGGCGGCCGAGATCTCGCAGATTTTCTACGAGGCGATCCTCGCGCCGGGCTTCAGCCCCGAGGCGCTTGAAATCCTCGCGCTGAAGAAGAACCTGCGACTGCTCGCCACTGGCACGCCGATCGGCCCGGCGGCGATCACGCCGGAACCGGGTGTGCGCCGGCTGGACGTGCGCAGCGTGAGCGGCGGGATGCTGCTCCAGACGCCCGACTACATTCTGGAGGGCGACCTGCGGATGACGCCGGTGACGGAGCGCAAGCCGACACTGGACGAGATCACCGACCTGCGCTTCGCCTGGAAGGCGGTACGCCACGTCAAATCCAACGCCATCGTGCTGGCGAAGAAGCTGATGGTCGTGGGCGTGGGCGCGGGGCAGATGAACCGCGTCTATAGCGTGCAGATTGCGGTGGATCGCGCCGAGGACCGCGCGCGCGGCAGCGTGCTGGCCTCCGACGCCTTCTTCCCCTTCCCCGACGGCGTGGAGACGGCGGCGAAGGCGGGGGTCACGGCGATCATCCAGCCCGGCGGATCGATCCGCGACGACGAGGTGATCCGCATGGCGAACCGCTACGGCATCGCGATGGTCACGACCGGCCAGCGCCACTTCCGCCATTGAGGCGACGGAGAACGCGGAGGACGCAGAGGTTCGCGGAGGTCGCGGAGGGAGGAGTAGGGGCACATGGCGTGCGCCCCCTTCCATCACAATGTGGCAAGTGCCTGCTTATCCCACCAGCGCCTCAAAGCGGTCCACGTCCTCGCGCACGATGGCGAGGCTGGAGCGCCAGAAGTCGGGCGTGCGCGTATCAATGCCGAAGCGCGTGGCGAGCGTCGCGGCGTCGGCCATGCCGGTCGAGGCCAGCAGCTCATCGTAGCCATGCTGGAATGCCTCGGGGTCTTGCTGATAGCGCGCATAGAGGCCCAGACCGAAGAGCAGCCCGAACATGTACGGGAAGTTGTAGAACGAGCGGCTGGGGCTGTAGTAGTGGCCCTTGACCGCCCACATGTAGGGGTGCAGCAGCGCCTCGTCCAGCCCGTCGCCGTAGGTCTCACGCTGCGTCCGCAGCATCAGCGCGTTCAGCTCATCCACCGAAAGCTCGCGGTCGCGGCGTGTCTCGAAGACCCCACGCTCGAAGAGGAAACGACTGGTGATGTCCACCACCACCTGGCAGCTCCCTTGGAGCGAGGCTTCGAGGATCTCGATCTGCTCGTCGCGGTCGGCCTGACGCAGCGCGGCGTTGCGCACGATGGTCTCGCAGAAGATGCTGGCGGTCTCGGCAAGCGTCATCGGCGTCTGGCGCTGCAGTGCGCTGCGTGGGGCGAGGTTCATGTTGTGGTAGCCGTGCCCCAGCTCGTGAGCCAGCGTGCTCATGCCGCCAAACGACGGCTTGAAGTTGGCGAAGACGCGCGACTCATCGCCACGCAGCCGCATGCAGTAGGCGCCGTCCTGCTTGCCGGGGCGCGGCTCGGCGTCGATCCAGTGCTCGCGGAAGGCACGCGCGGCGAAGTCGCTCATGCGCTGCGAGTAGCTGCCGAACTGCTCGACCACGAAAGCGGCGGCCTCGTCAAAGCTCCACGCGCGGCCGCCCCAGCCCACGGGGGCGAAGAGGTCGTACCAGGCCAGGCGCTCTAAGCCCAGCGCGCGGGCCTTGGCGCGCAGATAGCGACGGAAGTCGGGGAACGACTCACGCGCGGCGGTCATCATGGCATCGAGCGTCTGGAGATCGATGTTGGCATCGAAGATCGCGGCATCCAGCGGCGTCTCCCAGTCGCGGCGGCGCGTGAGCGTGTTGACCTGTCCCTTGATGCTGTTGAGCGCGGCGGCGAGCGGCACCGCGGCCCGCTCCCAGCCGGCCAGTTCGGCCTCGTAAGCGCGGCGGCGCACCTCGCGGTCGCGGTCGTAGGCCAGGTTCCGCACGGCGCTCATCGGCAACTCGTGCGTCTCGCGCGTCTCACCAGTCTCACCTTCCGGCGCCACCGGCACGCTGAGCTGCGACGAGACATTGCCGTGCAGCTTGGCCCAGGCGGTGCCGCCGGAAAGGTTCAGCTCGGCGGCCAGGTTCTCTTCGTCGGGACTCATCAGGTGCGCGGCCGCCTCTTTCGTGCGGCGCAGGGCGAAGGCATGGTCGCGAGCCAGGACGGATTGCGCGATCAGCGCCTCCACGTCGAGGCTGCCGATCCAGGCGGTGTAACGCGTGCCAAGCTGCGCGAGCAGCACACCGTGGCGCTGCAGCTCGCTCTGGCGCGCCTGGGCGAGGTCGTCGCGCGTGTTGGTGGTGACAAAGGCCGAGATATAGGCGGCGAGCGTCATCACCTGCTCCAGCGTGGCGTTGTACGCCTCGGTGGCGCGCTCGAAGGCCTGCACCGTAGCGTCATCCAGCGGCACCGGCTCGCGCTTGGCGATGCCCAGCTCATCGAAGAGCCGGCCCAGTCCCTCGATGGCCGCGACCGTGGCCGCGAAACCGGCGGCGAACTCCGGCGACTCCAGGCTTGGATAGACCACCGTCATGTCCCAGTGTGGCAGCGTCTCGGCGGGCGTGCTCATGAGCGTGCTCCCTTCCTTCAATCCTTCACGATGCCCTGTCTGCCCAGCGTCGCGCGCTGGCAGCGCACAGTATACCTGAACCACGCACGGCATGGTATCCTATCGCCGGCAACTACACAGCGAGGGGGACGGAGAGGGCATGGATATTATGGCGTTGAAGGCGGCGATCGCTGTCCAAATACGATTTGGCGCGCACGGACTTCAGGCGCTGCTGGACGATAATCTCGACCTCAACGAGATGCGGACCAGTATTGTTGCGACGGGCGACATGATCGAGGACTATCCAAATGATCCGCGTGGACCGAGCTGCCTCGTGCTGAGCCTGCTTCCAGATGGCAGTCAAGTGCATACAGCCTAGGGATGGCACGCCACCGGCGTTCCCTTCCTGATCACCGCCTACCGGCCGACGCCTGACAAGTTCTTGCCAGACGGCCGAACGCGCCGCTGAGGTCCTGCGGTAGAATGAGCCTATGAGTGCAGAGAGGAGACCACACGTGGCAACAGACACGACCGACACCGAATTCGTGCCAGCACTAGAAGCGCCGCATCTCCCTACGCCTGACGTCTGCCCCAACTGCGGATTCGAGGGATCCGTCCACCGCGAGATCAAGGACTACCTGCTGCAAGCCAATGGCAATGTCGCCATCGTAGCGGCTCCAGTGGACATTTGCGATCATTGCGGCGAGCAAATCTACGATCTGCGAACGGCGGGCGAGTTGCAGGCGATTCAACAGAGGCTTCGCCAGGGCGAGGTAGAAGGGATGACTCCGATCGGCACAGTCTATCGAGCGCCCGCGATCGAATAGCGCCGCTGTGCGGCAGCGCGACCCGGCGCCAATCGGGATGCGAGCCACTATCAAAGGAGTCGTGCGATGGGATCTCCTGACCAGCAGCAGTCGTTCCAGCGGCCCACGCCGCCCAAGCCGCTCGTGGACCTGCACGAGCGCGTGGCCGTCGTCACCGGCGCCAGCAGCGGCATTGGCGAGGCGATCACCGAGGCGCTGGTGCGGGCCGGCGCGCACGTAGTGATGTTCGCCGAACGCACCGAGCGCATCCAGCAGCTTGGCGAGCGCCTGGCGACCGAGGCCAAGACGCAGGGCGAGCACTACGGCGAGACGCTGGCCGTCACCGGCGACGTGCGCGAGGAGGCTGACGTGCAGCGCCTGATGCGCGCGGCGCTGGACCGCTTCGGCCGCATTGACATCCTCGTCGCCAATGCCGGCTTCGGCTACCGCAAGCTGCTGGTGGACGGCGACCCCGCGATCTGGAAGGCGATGATCGATACCAACGTCTACGGTCTGCTACTGACGCTCAAGTACGGCGTGCGGCCAATGCTGGAGCGCGGCCAGGGCGGCACCGTGGTGGTGACCTCGTCGGTGGCCGGTCGCGTGCCTACCATCACCGGGTCGGCTTACTGCGGCACCAAATCCGCCGCCACCGCGATCGCCGACTCACTGCGGCAGGAAGTCGGCCCGCGCGGCATCCAGGTGACGACCGTCGAGCCAGGGGTGGTGATCTCGGAGTTCCAGGAGCGGGCGCAGTACACGCCCGACATCGTCGCCAACATGCTCAAAGGCGCCGAGCCGCTGATGCCCGGCGATATTGCGCGCGCGGTGGTCTTCGCCGTACGCCAGCCGGCCAACGTGGGCATCAACGAGGTCGTCGTGCGCCCGACGGGCCAGGCGTATCCGTGATGTGCCGTGGATGGCGGCAAAGAGGGGCCGGCGGTTGAAACCACGCCTGAAGGGCCTGCGGCGTCCACCGGACGCCCCTACCGGCCGCCCGCGTCCGGCTGCGCGGACTGAGATCCCTAGCCTGCGATGGCGGGCTTCGTCGCCGCGGGCGCTCAGGCGCGAATTCATTCGCCGGCCAGCCTGCCGCCGCGTCTTCTGGCGGGCAGCGGGCGCTATCGGGTACACTTCATCAGGTTAGGGCGTGGGCGGGCGAGAGCTGATGTATCCCGCGCCGGCGTACGATGAAGCTCTTTCAGCGAGAGGATAGATGCCCCATGGTTGATACCGTCTCCGAGCGCAAAAGCCGCCGCGCCGCGCAGCACCAACAGGTCGCCCTGCCGCCGGCCACCGATCTCTACAACATCTCGTCGCTGCTCAGCGAGGACGAGCGCATGGTGCGCGACACCGTGCGCGAGTTCGTGCGCGAGCGCGTGCTGCCGACCATCGGCGAGCACTTCGAGGCCGGCACCTTCCCGCGCGAGCTGATCCCCGAGATCGCCCAGCTTGGATTGCTCGGCATGCACCTCGAAGGCTACGAGTGCGCCGGCATGAGCGCCGTGCAGTACGGCCTCGCCTGTCAGGAGCTCGAATTCGGCGACAGCGGCCTGCGCTCGTTCGTCTCGGTGCAGGGGTCGCTGGTGATGTTCCCCATCTGGGCGTTTGGCAGCGAGGAGCAGAAGCAGAAATACCTGCCGAAGATGGCCCACGGCGAGCTGATCGGCTGTTTCGGGCTGACGGAGCCGGATTTCGGCAGCAACCCCTCCGGGATGGCGACCACTGCGCGCAAGGACGGCGAGAGCTACGTCTTGAACGGCACCAAGATGTGGATCACCAACGGCGGCATCGCCGATCTGGCCGTCGTCTGGGCCAAG